>DVGN01000088.1 GCA_018712725.1 Candidatus Scatosoma pullicola | reverse complement strand
TGCTGTTCGTCCAGACCGAGAATCTCCCTGCGCAGGGAGATGTACCGGTGCATGACGGGCAGGGCGGAATGCACCGCCGAAATGAGGTTCTCGTACACCTTGGGCGAGACGTCCTCCCCCTCCATCGCCATGGAAAGGCAGCTGTCGTATTTGCGCGCCGTCTTGTAGAAAATGTCCTTTTTGACGTTGCCGTAGTAGGTCTGCGTGATCGCGTCGATGAGTCTGATATACGCGCCGTAGTAGTCCTTGAACCACTGCGCGCGCTCCTCCCGCGTCCCCGAACGGAGCACCACGCCGTACATGCCGTGGCTCATCTGCACTTCTTCGCCGCCGAATCTGCCCTTGGGCAGGTTGAGGTCGGCGTTGTCGAGCATGGAGAACACCGTCTGGAATCCGCCCAGCACGTCGGACGCGAGCGCGAGCAGCTTTTCCTCTCCGCCCCCCAGAACGTGCGCCTTGGAACGGCGGATCTGGTCGAGCGTATAGTCGTAATCCGCAAAGTCGGGATCGGCGATGAACGAGCGCAGTTTTTCGTCGTCGAGCGAAGTGAGTTCGGGTTCCACGAACGCCATCTCCGCCATCATCTTGGAGACGAGACTGCCCATCATCGCCGTGTAAGATGTATATTTGGAAATGCGGATGTCCTCATCGTGGCGCATGGACGCATAGAGATACAGTTTTTCCAGGCGGCGGGAAAGGGCGTCCCGCAGGGCAAAGAAGGCGAGCAGGTCCTTTTTATTGCCCAGCTTTCCCTGATAGGAAGAAATGCCGCTGTTTGCGAAATCCGCTTCCATCGCCTTGAATTCCTTTTCCCACGCCTCGTCGGAGGGGAAGATGGGAGAGAGATCCCAGGTATACTTAGTTTCCACGTCTTTTCTTTCCATAGATGTTGTCACTCCTTGTGTTTTTTGCTTTATTTGATTCGTCGCCGCAACCCTGCCGGCGCCTTTTTCAGTTTTTGAAGCTGTGGATGGGCGCGGGGATGTTCCCGCCCCGAAGCACGAATTTCGAGCAGTCCGCCGTATGTACGGGCAGAACGGGCGCGTGTCCGAGCAAGCCGCCGAACACCACTTTGTCCCCCGCCTTCTTGCCGGGCGCGGGGATGATGCGCACCGCCGTCGTCTTGTTGTTGACCATTCCGATCGCCGCTTCGTCGGCGAGGATCGCCGAAACGGTCTCCGCGGGCGTATCGCCGGGGATGGCGATCATGTCCAGCCCGACGCTGCACACGCAGGTCATCGCCTCCAGCTTGTCGAGATTGATCTCCCCCGCCTCCGCCGCTTCGATCATGCCGATGTCTTCGGACACGGGGATAAAGGCGCCCGACAGCCCGCCCACGCGGGAGGACGCCATCACGCCCCCCTTTTTCACCGCGTCGTTGAGGAGGGCGAGCGCCGCCGTCGTGCCGTGACCGCCCACGACCCCCACGCCCAATTCTTCGAGAATCTGCGCCACCGAATCCCCCCGCGCCGGCGTGGGCGCCAGGGACAGGTCGACGATGCCGAATTCCGCGTGCAGGCGCTTTGCCGCTTCGCGGGCGATGAGCTGCCCCGCGCGGGTGATCTTGAACGCCGTCCGCTTGATCATCTCCGCCGCCTCCGTGAGGTCGGCGTCGGGGATCTGCTCCAAAGCGTGCTTGACGACGCCGGGACCGGACACGCCGACGTTGACGACGCAGTCCGCTTCGCCGACGCCGTGGAACGCCCCCGCCATAAAGGGATTGTCCTCCACCGCGTTGCAGAAGGCAACCAGCTTCGCCGCGCCCAGTCCGTCCGCGTCCGCGGTGAGAGCCGCAGCCCGCTTGAAGATGTGCCCCATCCGCCCCACCGCGTCCATGTTGATGCCCGAACGGGTGGAACCGACGTTGACGGACGAACACAGCCGTTTCGTCTCCGCCAATACTTCGGGGATGGTGTCCATGAAGATCTTTTCGTACCCCGCCGACGATTTGTGCACCAGGGCGGAATAGCCGCCGAGAAAGTCGATGCCCAGTTCCTCCGCCGCCCTGTCCAGGGCCTTGGCGATGAGGGGCGCCTTTTCGGGAAACGCCGAAGAGATCAGGCTGACGGGGGTCACGGACACCCGCTTGTTGACGATGGGAATCCCGTATTCGCCCGAAAGCGCCTCCGCCGTCCCGACGATGTTTTCCGCGCGGGAACAGACGAGGTCGTACACCGCGCGCGCCGTCTCCTCCGCGCTCCCCCGCACGCAGGGAAAGAGGGAAATCCCCATCGTGATCGTGCGGATATCGAGGTGTTCCTTCGCCACCATGTCTATCGTTTCCAGAACGTCAAATTTTGTGTACATAATCTTTACTCTGTTTTTCGGTTTGTGTTATTTTTTGCGTTCGTCAAATCCCTGCCCGCTTCCGCACACTTCGACGAGGTGACCAAGCCGAACCGTAAGCCCGCCGTTCCACGAGATGAATAACGCTTGAATTTACTCAAAGCCGGATATACCGAAGTTTGAAGCGTCAGGCGCGCGAAAGACAAGGAGTCCGCGCAAGCGACGCAGAGATCATATTTGCCAGACTTTTCAACAAGTCGGGTCAAGCGAAGTTTGAAGAGTCAGTCGCTTGCCAGACGCGAAGCGCGAGGCTTTCTGAAAGGGAGTGTACTTAAACGTACACGACCCGAAGAAAACGCAGCGCGACAATGTATGGCAAGATGAATGACACTTCAAACATTGTGCATGGCGTTGAATATATCCTCATGCTGCATATACACCGCCATCCCGATCTTCTTCCCCATCTCCGAACATTCTTTGGCGAGCGCGGCGAGTTCCTCCGTCGCCTCCGAAAGATCGACCAGCATGATCATCGCGAAATACTCGCCCAAAACCGTCTGGGAAATGTCTTCGATATTGGCGTTTTTCTCCTGCAAAAAGGCGCTCACCTTGGCGATGATCCCCTTTTTGTCCTTTCCCGTCACCGTCATTACCGCTCTCATTTGCTCTCCTCCGTATTTTCCGCGCCCTCCGATTCCGGAGCGTCTTCCGCCCCGTCCTCTTCGCCTTCGTCCTCATATTCGTACTCGTATTCGTAATCGTCGTCATCGTCGTCTTCGAGCGCGCCCCGTTCGATGACCTCATACTGCACGAGAAAGTTGCTCTGGACGACGTAGCGGACGAGATCCCCTTTTGCGAAATCGGGCAGGGGCTTTTCCTTGTCGAGATAGGCTTCCCGCTCCATCCATTCGCTCTTTTTGCGGTTCCAGGTCTTGAAGATGCAGGCGACCGCGTCCACATAGTCCTTTTGCAGATCTTTCTTCTCGAAGCCGACGAAATAGTTCTCCTCCGCGTTCTTCAACCCCTCAGAAAGATAATACATCATCTTGTAATAGCGGCGCACGCGGTGAAATTTGATCCCCATGAAGGGAAACACGAACACGATATACAGCGCGCTCGCCACATATACGAGCACCTTGGGCAGCGTCTGCATCGGGTCTTCGTAGGGCAGGGAAATATAATAGATGAGCCAGGCGACGCAGAACGCGACATAAAATGCCGTCGTCCCCGCGAATACGCCGAAAATGCGCCGCTTTTGTGCGATGACGGCGTTGAAATCGCCGTCGTTGTAAATGTTTGTCATGGATGTGAAAAGCTCCCGTTTGCAAAATAATTTTTCAGAAAATTCAGTCGTGAATGAACAGTACGCCCAGCGTATTTCTGCCGCAGTGTCCCGTGATCACCGACCCTGCCACCGTTTCGATCACCTGGTCGAAATCGAAAAGGGAAGCCACCATGTCTTTGGCGAGCGCCACGAGTTCGGCATCCGCGCTCGAATGGGTGACAAAACAGCGGGTCTTGTCGTAGACCGGATATTCCCTTTTGAGTTCCTCTATATACGAGCGGATGCACATCGTCATCTTGCCGCGGTATTTCTTCTTTACGCCCAGCTGCCCCTCTTTCATGTCGATCATGGGATGGATATGCAAAATGTTCGCGCCGTACATCGCCAGCTTGGAACAGCGCCCGCCCTTATAGAGATAGTCCAGCCTGTCCGGTACGAAAGAGGTGTTGACGCGGGGCCGGAGGGCGTTGACCGCCTCTTCGATCTCCGCGGCACTCTTTCCTTCGTCCCGCAGGTCCGCCCCCTTCATGACGAGCAGTCCCTGTCCCGTGGAGAGCGCCTGGCTGTCCACGACGCGCACTCTGCCGCCGAAATCCTTCGCCGCCGCCAGCGCGCACGAATTGGACACCGACGCCTTGGAGGAAATGGAAAAATGGACGATCTCGTCCGCCTCTTCCAGCCTGCGGGAGAAAAATTCCCGGTAATCCTCCGCCGCGGGCGCGCTCGTCTTGGGCAGCATCCCGGTCTTTTCCACAAACGCGAAGATGTCGGCGGGCGCGATGTCCACGCCGTCCTTATACACCTTGTCGTCGAGAATGACGCTGAGGGGCATGATCCCGATGTTCCGCTCCTTCGTAAGCGCACCCAGATCGCAGGTGCTGTCCGATGTGATTGCAATCATACTTTCTTCTCCTTGTATCCGGAAAGCCGCCCCGCCGGACGGCGCCGTCGTTTATTTTTCAGATCCCGGCATGCAGGCCCGGAAGCCAGCGCAGGATGCGCTTGTATTTTATCGACCACCCGGGTACGACCCCGTAGATGTCTTCCTCTGTGTACAGCGAATCTTCGAGATGGGACAAATCCTCTTTATAGCGGCTGTCCAGACTGCGCATGCGGTTGTCCCCGAGAAAAAAGATCTCGTTTTCGCCCACGTCGTAAGGCCCGAAATCGCAGACGCCCGTGCCGTAATAGGCATACGGTTCGTCGAGACAGACATATTCGTCCGTGCCCGCATAGCGGATATACACGCGGTTGTCTTCGCAGTACACCGAATCCCCTTCGACGGCGATCAGCCGCTTGATGAGGAACTGCGTATCCGCTTCGAAACCGTAACGGCGGACGTCGACGACGATCACGTCCCCCCGCTCGGCGTCGCCCCCGTACTTCATCAGAAGTTCGTCCCCCGTCGTCAGCGTGGGATACATCGACTCCCCGTCCACGTACACCCCGCCGAAAGTCCTCGTCCAATACATCCGGAAACAGAGCGCCGCGATGACGATGGCGCAGAGGATGCAGATAAAGCGGACGGACGAACGTTTCGCCTTGTACCGGTATCGGTATTCGTACAGATCGGAATCCAGCAAATCTCCTTCCTTCATCGCATCTCCTTCTTTTCGGGCGCCCGGCGCTTTTCCAACTCCCCGCGTGAGAGGTTGACGTACCTGCCGCAGGTGCGGCAGCGGAGCTTTATATCGGCGCCCGCGCGCACGATCTCCCATTCCGTCCCCCCGCAGGGGTGGGGCTTTTTCAGCCTTATAATCGTATTCATCTCGTACATGGTGCCCGCGTTTCCGTTTACAGCCATAAGATATTCGTCACGGCATATTCGTTTTCTTCGTCTTCGCAGTCGAACAGGAGCGCCTGCCCGTCGGCAAAGCTCTTCAGGGGGCTTCCCGTGCTCTCTCCCTTCAGATCGCCCGGTTGCAAAATGGTGCGCTTCCATTTTCCGCCCCCCCTGACGGCGAGCATCATGGAAAAGCGCTCCGTCCGGTTCTCTTCGTTCAGCCCGTCCACGGCGACCTTGACGGCGGCGTCCTTGCGGGCGTAGATGTCGAATTCGAGCAGGGCGTTCCCGTCGGGGACGTAGCGGGGGGAGCTGATCCGATAGGTCTTGATGCCCCCCACCGAATAGGCGCCGCCGATGCCGCCGTAACCCGTTATCCGCTTGGGCACCGCCTCCCCTTCGAGGAAGATGCCCGCCACCGAATAGTCCTCATACGCGGCGACGCCGAAACAGTCCACGTCCCCGCCCGAATAGATGACCCGGCTCTTCACCGCGTCGGGATCGGGCGTTTCCGCCTTGCGGCAGACGATTTTGGAGGCGACTTTGAAGCCGTTTATATACTTCGCCGTCGCGTACACGAACACCGCCGCCGCCCCGCGGTAGGGGTGCAGATCGCAGGAAATTCTGCCGTTCTTTACGTCCTTGCCGTCCGCGCGGAAAATGCGCTGCCAGTCCCGGAACACGGAGCGGGTGCGCTCCCCCGATTCGGCGTAATAGACGTTCGCCTCTTCCAGAATCCCCCCTTCGTCGAACTCCACCTCCGCTTTCAGGACCCCCTCTTCGCTCTTTAAGGAAATGCCCAGGGGTTTGGGGATATAGATCTCCCTGCCTTTCAGATTTCTTTCGAGAAAGAGATCGAGGTCGCCGAGCGCGTCCGGGCCGATGCAGGAACCGCTGTCGGCGGAGTAGGTGATGGCGCAGCCGTCGGGCGCGCCGATGCGGGAGAAGGTGTCGTAGGCGCGGTCGTAATCGCAGCCGCCGTCCCGAAGGGCGCACAGCATCAGCACGGGACACTTCACAAAGGGCGCCCAGGACTGCGATTCGATTCCCGCGATATAGCGGTGCCGCTCGTCGCTCATGTTGATTTCGGCGTTGTCCGCGAATTTGCCGATGTTCCGGTACGCCCGCCAGCCGACCGCATTGACGGCGACGCCGCAGTTCACGTCGGGGGAGAGCATCGCCTTCCAGGCGATCTCGCCGCCCGTGCGGATGCCGACCAGACCGATACCCGAGATGTCCTCCCGCGTTTTCAGATAGGCTACGGAATAGAGGGCGACGGAGATCCATTCGAACCAGCAGGTCTTATCCGCGTCCCCGTCCAGGGCGTCCAGCCCCCCGCACTCGGAAAAATTCGCATAGGAGAGGGAGGGCGGATAGACGGTGTGTTCCGAATTGTCCCCCGCCCGCCGCACGCCCGAATAGTCGGGCATGAGGACGGCATACCCCTTGTCGATGAAATAGTACAAAAGTTCCTGATCGAGCTCCGCGCCCGCTTCGGGCAGCAGGAGCACGGCGGGGAATCTCTCCCCCGACGCGGGCTTTCCGAACATGGCGAAAATGCGCACCTCCCCGTCCGCCGCCGCGCGGCCGGAATAGGTGACGTCCCAGAACACCATGCCCGCCTCCCGATCCTCCGTGCGATTGTATTCGCCCGGCCGGAGCGGGTTGCCCACATCGAATTTTTTCCATAAGGATACGGCACTTAAAATCATGATTGCCTTTCTCTCCGTTTTACTCTGTCCGTTTTACTTTTATCCGTTTCTCTTTGTCCCGTCCGACGATTGTCCCCCGCGGCGGGCCTTCTGTCCGGGCGCCCCGCGCCCGTCCGCGTCCCCCTTTCAGAACGCCTCCACGCGCACCCGGGAGCCCTGTCCCTCCGTCGCGCCCGTCACGACGATCTTGTTGTCGATCCTGTGTTTGAGTTCCTCCACGTGGGAGATGATCCCCACCGAGAAATTGCGGCTGCGCAGCTTTTCCAGCACGTCCATCACCGTGTCCACGAGCTTTTCGTCCAGCGTCCCGAACCCTTCGTCGAGAAAGAAAAATTCGATGGGGCGCAGGGACTTGGCGCAGATCGCGCCGCTGAGCGCCAGCGCCAGGGACAGGGACACGAGAAAGGTTTCTCCCCCCGAAAGGGTGCGGACGCTTCGCAGCTCCCCGCCGTTGAGATTGTCCCCCGCCCTGAATTCCCCGTCATAGCGCAGGAAGTACCTTCCTCCCGTCAGAGAAAGCAGGGTGCGGCTCGCCGAAACGCAGATCTCCTGCAAATATTCCGAAGCGATAAACGCCATGAATTTGCCCCTGTCCGTCAGGGTGCGGAGCTTTTCCAGAAGCTCCCGCTCCTTTTCCTTTCCCCGCATCTCCCTTTCGATTTCCAGATAGCGCGCCCGCAGCCCCGAAAGCCGCTCCGCTTCCTTCCCGCGCACGGCGATCTCCTGCAAGAGCGCCCCGTTTTTCTGAGAGAGGAATTTTTTCTTCTCTTCCGCTTCGCGCACCTTTTCTTCCGAAAATCCGTCGAACTTCCCTTTCGGGTACTCTTTCAGCCCCGCCGCCGCGGCGGCGTATCCGGCAAAAAATTCGTCGCATTCCCGCCGGGCGCGCTTTTCGTCTCCGACTTCGAGCGCGAGCGAGCGCGCCTGCGTTTCGTCCGGAATGCCGCTCTCGGCAAAGAGGGCACAAAGCGCCTCTTCCGCTTCCTTTTCCCGCTGTCCGGCGCCCTTTTCTCGGGCGCGGCAAGCCGCCGCCTCCCCCGTCAGCGCCGCCGTCTTTTCTTCGTCGCGGCGGATCTCCTCTTCCGCCCTCTCCTTCGCCTTCGTCGCGGCGGCGATCTGCTTCTCCACCTCTTCCGGGGTACCCAGGT
The DNA here is from genome assembly GCA_018712725.1 of Candidatus Scatosoma pullicola. Lineage (GTDB taxonomy): Bacteria > Bacillota > Clostridia > Christensenellales > Borkfalkiaceae > Scatosoma > Scatosoma pullicola. Next base: position 75,295 of record DVGN01000088.1, on the reverse strand, counting down.
CTTTGATCATCGCGATTTTTTGCTCGGCAATCTGCAATCGTTCCCGATAGTGCTTCCCGTCCGAGACGACGTTTTGCATCTCCCGCCGGTTGTCTTCGAAGGCGCGGCGGCGCTTTTCGATCCCCTCCCGCTCCGACGCGAGCGCCCTGCGGGCTTTCTCCGCCCTGTCGAATTCCAGTTTCGCGGCGGCGACGTCGAAGGAGCGTTCGCTTCCCGACGGCGCGGGGGAATACTTCTTTGTCAGGCGGGCGACGTCCTCCTGCGTCTCGGGATACTTCTCGCCCAGCCCTTTCAGATCGGCGCGGAATTCCCCGTACGTCTCCGACATGAGCACGTCCTTGAAATTGCGGCGGAGATATTCGGTGAACGATTCGTCCGCCCCCAGCGCCGCCAGCGCCTTTTCGTTCTCTTTCAGAAGCCCTTCGAAGTCCTCTTCGGGGACTTTGTCTTTCAGCTCCCGATAGCGGCGGGTGCATTCGTCCAGCTTCTCCTGCGCGGCACGGCATGCCTTCCTGTCCTCTTCCGCCGCCGAAAGTCTGCCCTTGGTTTCGGAGAGCGCCCGGATGCGCTCCTGTAAGCCGCTCTCTTCCAGCTGCTTTTTCTTTAAGGTGATCTTGTCTTTCAGCAGGGACAGGGAATTTTCCGCCTTCTCCGCGTCCAGGCGGGCGAGTTCCTTCTCCTTCCCCTCCTTCCGCTTCTCCGCCGATTTTTCGATGATTTTCGAAGCGGCGGAAAAGAGTTCCAGCTTCTTTCTCCTCTCTTCGAAAAGGGGGAGTTTTGCCTCCGAAAGGCTTACCTTGCGGGCGAATTCGTCGTATTTTTTCTTGTCCTCCGCCAGGCGGGAAAGGGAGAGGCATTCCTCCTCCGCCGCGGAAAGCGCCTTTGCCGTCGCCGCCTGTTCCGCCTGCGCCGCCGCCAGCCCTTCCTTCTCCGCCCGGATGCGCTCTTCCGTCCCTTCGGCATTCTCCTGTAAGCGGGATTGTAGCATATCCAGCCCGTTTTTCGCCGCAAACAGCTTTTCCCGCACCGCCGCCGACAGCCTGTCGCCGTATTTTTCCAGATCGAACAGGCGGGAGACGAGCTGCAGCCGCTCGGACGGCCTGGCTTTGACCAGCCCCGCGAACTCCCCCTGCGGCAGCGCGATGCACTTTTTGAAATCGTCGAATCCCAGCCCTATGATCTCCTCCACCCGCCGGTCCACTTCGGCGGGGCCTTCGGCGTCCGACTGCCATTTCCCGTCCGCCTTTTCGTACAGATACGCCTTATAGTAGTTGTTTTTACGGCGGCGTTCCCGCTGGACGCGGAAAGTCTTTCTCGTCCCCTCCGACAAGATCTCGAAATCGTAAATGACGTAAGCGCGGTCGCACTTATAGTTGATGCTGTCCGTCACCGAGCCGGAGGCGCGCTCGATCTTGCCGTACAGCGCGAAATGGATGCAGTCCAGAATGGTGCTCTTGCCGCTGCCCGTGTCCCCGAATATGCCGAAAAGACCGCCTTCGAGCAATCTGCCGAAGTCGATCTCCGCCTTTTCCGAAAAGCTGTTTATGCCGCAAAATTCGAGATAGACGGGCTTCATTGGCCTCCTCCTTGGATTTTTCCTCCCGCGGGCTTTTTCAATCGCCCCGAACGGGAATCGGGAACCGGCTTCAAAAACGGGTCATCCTTCCGTTTCGCGCAGGACGGACAGGAACAGCGTTTTCAGTTCCTCCGGCGGCTCCCCGCCGTATTGGGAACGGTAAAATTCGGAAAACAGCTCGGCGTCCGAAAGCCCTTTCCGGGACTCGAACGCCAAAGAATCCGACGCCGAGACCTCCGCGATCAGGGATACCAGATTGGGATGGGCGGCAAGGGACGCCGATTCGGCGGACGTGAGCGGCGAAGCGAGGTGCAGTTTTAGTTCCGCATAGGCGTCCTGCCAGCGGTCGAGAAGTTCTTCCGCCGCCGCGGGGGAATCCGCTTCCAGCCGCACGAGCTGCTTTCCCGATTTCAGGAATACGTCGTGCAGGTTTTCCACCCCCCTTTCCGTCAGGTCGAACACCTTTACCCCCTTTTCCCCGCCCGCTTCGTCGAAGGAATAGCGCAGGAGCGAGCCGCTGTACCAGCAGTTCCCCCTGCCCATGTGCTGGCGCTTGTGCAGGTGTCCTAAGGCGATGTAGTCGCTCGGGGGCAGGACGTCCGGGGGCACCGCCCGCGCGCCGCCCAGGTCGATTTCCCGCTCGCTTTCGGAGGTGACGCCCCCCGCCACGAAGATGTGAGACAAAAAGACGGACGGCAGATGCTCCGCGTTGCCCGCCTCCCCTTCGTCGATCCATTTTTTCATGCGCTCGGCAAAGGGCAGATCGGATTTTTCCTCCTTGAAACGCGCTTCGTTGGGATAGGGCAGGGTATTGACGAACGCCCTCTCCCCCCGCTCGTTTTCAAAAACCGCCCAGCCGGCGCCCGACGATACGGGGCGGACGGGACGGGAAGAATGCAGGGGCAGGGGCTTTCTCGAATTGCCGACGATGTAGATGCCGAGTTCTTCGGAGAGGGGCGCGGACGCGGACAGGCGGACGCCGTCGTCGTGATTGCCCGAAATGAGCAGCACGGCGCGCTTTTCCCCCGCCATTTTCCGGATCTCGGAAAAGAAGAGTTCCTCCGCCTCCGCCCCGGGCAGATAGGTGTCAAACACGTCCCCCGCGACGAGCACGAGTTCCACCCCCTCCGCTTCGCAGATCCCCACGATCTCGTCGAGGGCAGCCGCCTGCTCGGAAAGGCGCTCCCGCCCCATCAGGCGCTTGCCGATGTGCCAGTCGGACGTATGCAGGATCTTCACGCGCGGTCACCTCCCGGGAAAAATTTTTCGGGGAAAAACCGAAAAAACCTTGCTTTTACCGCCGAAAAGGGCTATAATGGACATACCCCGCCGCCCAAACGGTTCGGGTTATTCCGTTTCATTATACAACATTTCTCCCGAGAAAGCAAGAAAACTGAAAGGGAGAACGAAATTTTTCCAAATAAACACACGGAGAGCGCTTTTCATGTCATTCTGCTCCTTTTCCAAAGAATCGGGCGAAAACGGCTACACGTCGGTGGAAAACCGGTTTATTTCCAAATATCTGCCCGACGCGGACGGTTTTTTCGTAAAGGTCTATTTGTACGGGCTGTACCTCTGCCAGCACGCGGAGGAGTTCACCGTGTTTTCCATGGCGGAAGTCCTCAAAACCACGCCCGAAAAAATCGGGGAGGCGTTCGCGTTCTGGGAGGACTGCGACCTCGTGCAGATCCTCTCCCGCGATCCCCTCGCCGTCAGCTATCTGCCCGTCCGCTCCGCCGTCGGCAGGCCCAAAAAAGCGCGTTACGAGCAGTACGCCGACTTCAACAAGGAATTGCAGCGCAAGATGCAGGGGGTGGGCAAATTCGTCTCCTACAACGATTCCGTCAAATATATGCACTTTCTCGACGAAAACGACATCCAGCCGCAGGCGTTTCTGCTCATCGCCGAATACTGCATCCACAAACAGGGGGAAAGCGTCTCCCCTTCCTACATCTTCAACAAGGCGAAAAAATTCATACGCAACGGCTGGGTGACTTACGAACAGGTGGAACGGGAACTGAGCAATTACAACGCGCACGAAGGGGACGTCGCCGCCGTCTTCGCCGCGCTCTCCCTCCGTTCGGCGCCCGACGAGACGGACTATGCCCTCTACGAAAAATGGACGCAGCTCGGCTTTTCCCGCGCCGCCGTCATCGAAGCGGCAAAACACCTCCGCCGCGGCAATATGAGCGGTCTCGATTCCCTCCTGACCGAACTCGCGGGGCGGGGAAAATTCGCGCCCGAAGAGATCCGCGATTGGCTGAACGAACGGGAAATGCTGGCAAATCTCACCTTTTCGATCGGGCGCAGGCTGGGGATCAAGGTGGGCAATCCCGCACCCTATATCGACGAATATACCGAAAAGTGGTACACCTGCGGCTACGACGAGACCTCCCTTGCCGACATCGCCCTCTATTGTCTGAAAACCGACCGCAACGACTTCGCCGGCATGGACGAACTCATCGATCAGATGTTCGCCGCGGGGATCGTCTCCGCGAACAGCGTCGCGGAATACCTGCGGGCGAAAAACGACGAACTCCGGCTGTTTTCCCGCATTCAGAGCTATTGCGGCGGCATCCGCAAGAGCGCCGCCAACCTCTCCCTCATCGGGACGTGGCGGAGCTGGAATTTCTCCGACCGGATGATTTTAGAGGCAGCAAAGCGCTCCGCGGCGAGCGCCAGCCCCGTCCCCTATATGAACAAAATTCTCTCCGATTGGAAGCATTCGGGGGTATTTGAGCCGAATCAGATCCCCGACCGCGCCGCCGAGCCGAAGTCCGCCGCATACGTCAACCCCGCCGTGGAGGCGGCAAACGCCCGCGCCGATCGGGAGAGATATTATGCGCACCTGCGCGCCGCGGCACAGTCCGCCGCCGAAAAATATCAGGCGAAGGCGAACGCGAATCCGCGGTTCAAGGAGATTTCCTCCGAACTTGCGAAATTGGAGATAGAGCTTGCCAAGGCGGAGATCTTCCAGCCGGAAACGCTGCCCGCCCTGCAAGCGCAAAAGGACGCCCTTTGGAAAGAGCGGCGGGAAATTCTGTCGGGGCTGGGCATTTCGGAGGCGCAGCTCGTTCCCCGGTACCGGTGCAAAAAGTGTTCGGATACCGGCTTCCTCCCGGACGGCACGGCGTGCGACTGCTATCGCCCCGAAACGGAAAACGCGCGCCCGTCCGCCGGCTGAGCGGAAGATTTCCGCGAACGGGCGGGCCGGAAACGTCTCTGCGGGATTTTTTTCGGGAATTTTGCGAAAACACCCGAAAAACACTTGCAATTTTCCGCAAAATCATGTAATATAGAAAGGCTTTCGGAAGAGTCCGAAAGCCCGCATGCAGAGATGTCTGAGTGGTTTAAGGAGCACGATTGGAAATCGTGTGTAGGTCTGAAGCCTACCGGAGGTTCAAATCCTCTTCTCTGCGCCAAACGAGTATAATCCGAACCTCAAACCGATTTTAGCCGGTGGAGCGTTCGGATTATTTTTATATTTATGAATGTGCCACGATTGATTTTACAGTAATCAATATTCCGCTTTATTGTTAATCGTATTATATGTGGGCACAATTAAAGTGTATTTTGAGAAAGTCTGTTCTTAACGCTATTGACATAAAGCATTTTTTATGCTATAATGATCCTATAAAAATAATTTCACTATAACTTATATAATATGGTGCGAACGCGCTTTGTTGAAAGGTATTGACGCAGGGCGCGATAAAGGAGGAACTCATGACGAATACGATGAAAAGGTTGGCGGTTTTGCTCATCGGAACGCTGTTTATATTATGCGTTGCGATTGTGCTTGCGGTAAGTTTGCCCGTTTCTACCGCTTTTGCGGCAGAGGGGGAACCCGAAGTGACCATTCATGACCACGCCGACGGTTGGACGGAATTGACGGCGGCAGGCGGTACGATCGGCGAAGGGTCGACGGCGGAAAACCCCGCGCTGTATTATCTTACAAGCGACGTTACGCTGACTACCGATATAACGGTCGCGGACAACGCGACCGTCACGTTGTGCCTGAACGGCTACAAGCTCACCGGCGCGGGTACGAGCGCCGTGATAACCGTAGGCGCGGGCGCCGATTTCACGCTGGAAGACTGTTCCGCTGACGCTTCCGCACCCGCCGGAAGGGGCGTGATCACAGGCGGCATCGGTTTCTTAGATGAATACTCAGCGCGCCACGGCGGCGGCGTGTATATTAGCGGCAACAGCACGTTTACTATGAACGGCGGCACGATATCGGGTAATACGGCGACTTTCGGCGGAGGCGTGGGTGTGGACAACGACGGTACGTTTACTATGAACGGCGGCACGATATCGGGCAATACGGCTAATTTTGACGGCGGCGGCGTGGAGTTGGTCAACGGCACTTTTACGATGACCGGCGGCACGATATCGGGCAATTCTGCGTATGATTGGGGCGGCGGCGTGTATGTCCGCAATAACAGCACGTTTACAATGGAAGGCGGTACGATAACGGATAACACGGCAAAAACCTTTGGCGGCGGCGTGTATGTGGCCTACGGCACGTTTACTATGAGCGGCGGCACGATATCAAACAACTCGGCAGTGTATAACGACGACGGCGGCAACGGCGGAGGCGTGGGTGTGGACAACTACGGTACGTTTACTATGAACGGCGGCACGATATCGGGTAATACGGCGACTGTCGGCGGAGGCGTGGGTGTGGACAACTACGGTACGTTTACTATGAACGGCGGCACGATATCGGATAATGTGGCGACGAGAAACGGCGGCGGCGTGGATGTGGAATTCGGCACGTTTACTATGACGGGCGGCACGATATCGGATAACATGGCAACATATTTTGGAAGCTGCGTCTATGAGAACGGCGGTACGGTTTCGATTTCCGGCGGCTATCTTGACGGCACAATTGATGGCAGCACGGTTTCGATTTCCGGCGGCTATTTCAGCGAAGCTCCCGACGCGGCGCATCTCGCCGAAGGCCGCGGTGCGTATGATATTTCCGCTCTCGGCGGAATCCTGTTCGACTTCGACTATATAGAGGGCTACCCGTATGCCGTATATGTAAAAGGCGTGATTTCGATCTCAACAAAGGATATCGTTTACGACGGCTCTCCCGTAGCGGAAGGCGTTGACTTCACCGTTGAAGGCGCGGACGGCGTGACGTTGACCTATTCGTACAAGGCGGAAGGCGGCGACGAATTTACCGCAGGTCTGCCGACAAATGCGGGCGAATATGCGGTATCTGTCTACGCGTTGAACGGAGAAAAACAGTTCTTATCCGTTGAGTTTAATATAACTATTGCAAAAGCTACTCCCGTGTATACCACGCCTACCGACCTAACGATCTGCGCAGATCACACTCTCGCGGATATTGCGCTCCCGTCAGGTTGGACGTGGAAAGACTCCTCTGTGGCTGTCGGCGAAGCGGGAGAGAAGACGTTCGCGGCGGTATTCACTCCCGAGGACACATTGAACTACAATACCGTCGAGGGAAGCGTAACCGTCACCGTTACGGCGCATACGGGCGGTACGGCTACCTGCACGCATAAGGCGGTTTGCTCCGTCTGCGGTATGGAATACGGCGAGCTTGCACCTCATGTATTCGACTTGAAGGTAGCGACAGCGGAATATCTTGCAAGCGAAGCGACCTGTACGCAGAAGGCAACGTATTACTATTCCTGCGTATGCGGCGAGAAGGGCACCGAAACCTTTGAACACGGCGAGCTTGCGGAGCATACTGCGGTAGAGATCCCCGCCGTTGAAGCTACCTGCACGCAGTCGGGAATGACAGCCGGAAGCAAGTGCTCCGTTTGCGGCGAGATACTTGTCGCGCCCGAAGAAATCGCTCCTCTCGGACACGTCGACGAGAACGACGACGAACTTTGCGACCGCTGCGGTTTCGATATGAGTATCCCCGAATTTACGATAACGGTGACTGGCGGCACGATCGAGGGCGCAATAGGATCAACGGTTATTGTTGAAGAAAACGGCTCCGTGACTGTCGTGGCAAGCGAAGCACCCGAAGGCAAAGAGTTCAAAGGCTGGAGCATTGACGGCGGCGAAACAATAATCAGCGCAGAAGCGGCTTATACGTTTACCGCAAGCGAAGATACGGTCCTGACCGCAGTCTTTGCAGACAAACAGAGCGACGTCAAGCCCGGCGGCGAGATAACTCCCGAAAACCCCGAAGGACTTTCGGGCGGCGCGATTGCGGGTATCGTCATCGGCTCCGTATTCGGTGCGCTTCTCCTTGCTTACGCAATATGCGCTATCCTCTACAAGAAGAAGATCGTCAAAGGCGCGTTCTTTGAGAAAATTTATCCGTTCATAAAGGATTGACGGGTATATTAAGTACAAAAAACGGGAGTCGTCCGAAACGGGCGGCTCCCTGTCTTTTCGGTACAGCCGAGTCGAAAAAGTTTTGCCATGAAAAAAGCCGAGAAGAAATTTCTTCCCGGCTTTGTTTGACAATACCGTAAAGCCGCATTGAGTCGGCTCCTGCCTATTATGTTGTCGTGTAGGATTTGCCTTCTACCGTAATGCGGTTGCCCTGTATTTCCGGTTTCCCGCTCTTGCAGGCACGCAGGATAACATGGACGTTATCGTATTCTGCTTTCAGGCGGTCGTTGAGCGCCATGAGCCCGCCCGAAAACCGTCCCTTCATGCCGCCTTGCCCCGCCCGAACGCCCCCTCTCGTCTCCTCTTCGTTCCCTCTCTTTCCCGCAAACAAACGAAAAAGCGCGCCGCCGCTGACTGCGGTCGGCGCGCCCCGTCCTTCCGTTCCCTTTTTCCGGAAAAAATCATATAATAGGATACGCCCGTCCCGGCATAATCCGCCCGCGCGTCGGGCATAATAATGGCGAAAAAACTTTTCGGGAGGTTTGCGACGTATGCTTTGGCTGGGAATCCTGATCGGCGTCATCATCGGCTGCAACGCAGGCGTGCTTTTCATGGCGCTCTTCAAAATTCACAAGAACTGAGATCACTCTTCGCAGTATTTTCTGACGATCTCGTTCATCTCGTCCATCTTCCCGATCATGTCGTCCGCAAGCGCAAACTGACATCTCGCGCGGACGAAATTGTGGTCGGGATGATAGATGTGGAAATACTTATCGCCGTCGAGGTAATCGGTGAGGAAACGCATGCCGCATTCCACGGTCATCGTCAGCGCGCCGAGCGCCATCGACTTCTTTTCGTTGGCCGTGAGCGAACCGCGCACGGCGCCGATAAATCCCCTGGTGAACGCTTCGAATTTCTCCATGTCCACGGAGACTTTTTTTATGTCCCGCTCGTCCTCGTCCGCCGTATTCGCCCCCGCGCGGATGGCGTCGCCGAAATCGAACCCCACCAGCCCCGGCATCACGGTGTCCAGATCGACGACGGAAAGATGTCGGAGGGAATCCTTGTCGAAGAGGATATTGCTGCACTTGGTGTCGTTGTGCGTCACGCGCAAAGGGAGCTCTCCCCCCCGCTGCATCTTATACATCGCGGTGGCGGTCTCTTCAAATTCCAGGCATTTGTCGATCTCCGGCAGGACGTCCTTCACCCTGCCGCAGGCGTCCGCCCTGATCGACTCGCGGAAGGTCTCGTACCGCATCACCGTATTGTGGAAATGCGGGATGGCGATGTGCAGCTTCTCCACGGGGAAATCGGAAAGATAGAGCTGGAATTCCCCGAACGCCCGCCCCGCCTCTTCCATGACCTCGGGGGTCTCCGCGCGCAGGAAGGAGACGGAATCGTCGATGAACCGGCTGCACCGCCAGAATCCCCCGTCCTCCGTCCGGGTATAATACTCTCCGTCCGTCGCCCTCTGATAGTGCAGCACATACCGCTTGGCACTGACGCCCGTCTCTTTGATCTTCTTGCGGATGTATTCCGTCACGGCGATGGTATTCTCCATCACCTCGACGGGATTTTTGAACACATAGGTATTCAGCCGCTGCAAAATGTAGTCCTTGATTTCTCCGTCCCTGAAAAAATACACCTTGTAGGTCATATTGATGTGACCGTAGGTGATCGTTTCGTACGAGCGGTATTCCCCGCGGAGCTGAAACGCACTGCATACCCGAAGAATCTGTTCCTCTTCCGTCATAATGCCCTTTCTCCCTCATAAAGATTTTCCGCTCCGCCGACCCTTTCGCCGACGGAGAAACCGTTCCCGACGCCGCGGAATTCCGACGCGGCGCAATCCCTTTTGTCGATGGTGTACGTCGGCACGAGCATCTTGACGTATTCCTTCATCTTATCCGTCTCGCTGTACGCCTCTTCGTACAGCCTATCCAGCGTCTGCCAGAAGGTGTCTTCGTCGAATTGCAGGGGGCGGGCGATGTTGATAAGCCCGTTGGGGGTCTTTTGCAGTCCCTCCTCCTTCATCAGCCTCTCTTCGTACAGTTTCTCGCCCGGACGCAGCCCCGTGCACACGATGTCGATATCGACGCCCGGTTCCAGCCCCGACAGCTTGATGAGGTTATAGGCGAGATCGTAGATGCGAACCGGTTCCCCCATGTCCAGGACGAAGATCTGTCCTCCCTTGGCATACGCCCCCGCCTGCAAGACGAGCGAGACCGCTTCGGGTATGGTCATGAAATAGCGGATGATGTCCTTATGGGTGACCGTGACCGGCCCGCCCTCCGCGATCTGCTTGCGGAACAGGGGGATGACCGAGCCGTTGGAGCCCAGGACGTTTCCGAAACGCACCGCCACGAATTTGGTATGTTTGCTGTGCCGCCCGATCGTCTGGATGATCATCTCGCAGATGCGCTTGGTCGCGCCCATGATGTTGGTGGGATTGACCGCTTTGTCCGTGGAGATCTGCACGAAGGTCTCCACGCCGAATGCGTCCGCGCATTTCGCCACGTTGACCGTGCCGAACACGTTGTTCTTCACCGCCTCGTTGGGGCTGGTTTCCATCAGGGGCACATGCTTGTGCGCCGCCGCATGAAAGACGATCTGGGGGCGGTATTTGGAGAATACATCCCGCATTTTGCCCATGTCCCGGACGCTGGCGATCAGCGTCAGAAGATGCAGTTCGGGATACCGGCGTTTGAGTTCCTGTTCGATGTCGTAGGCGTTGTTTTCATAGATGTCCAAAATGATGAGCAGACGGGGATGATGGGTGGCGATCTGCCGGCACAGCTCGCTGCCGATCGAGCCGCCGCCCCCCGTCACGAGGACGATTTTGTCCTCGATATAACCCATGATTTCGTCCAGATTGACCTTGACCTGCTCCCTGCCCAAAAGGTCCTGTATCTCCACCTTGCGCAGTTTGGAAACGGTGACCTGCCCGTCCGCGAGCTGATAGATGCCGGGCAGGACTTTGACGGGACGCTTGCAGTCCTTGCAGCGGTCGATGACGGCGCTCCGGATCTTTTTGTTGGCGGAGGGCATCGTGACGAAGATCTCTTCCACTCTGTATCGTTCGGCGAGCCGGACGACGTCGTAGGTCGTGCCCGCGATGCGCACCCCCGAGACGAATTTTCCCTGCTTGGTAGGGTCGTCGTCCGCGATGCAGACGGGTTTATAGTCGATCTTGTCGGAAGTGAGCATCTCCTTGATGAGGGCGAGTCCGGCGCTGCCGCCGCCCACGATCATCACCCGCTTTTTCTGCTTGCTGCCGCCCGCAAGATAATACCGCAAAACGACGAGAATGCGCTTGGAAAAACGGGTGCCGCAGGTAAATCCGAACAAAAAAACGCTGAACACGACCGCCGTGCCGACATCCGTGATCCGCCCCTCCGAAAGCGCTGCGGCGATCAGATTGAGCCCCGCCGTGCAAAGGACGGGCAGACAGAGTTTGAGCGCGTCGATGATCCCCACCGTGGAGAACACGACGTCGTACATTCCGAACAGCATAAACAGCGCCAGCACCGCAACGACGTTGCATACGGTCCAGCCGAAAAACACCGGCGCCGAAGGCAGAGCCCCGCCCGACACGATCAGGCAGGCGAGCAGTCCCGCCAAAAACACGGCTATCGCATCCGTCGCCATCAATAAGATTTTATGTCGAAATTTTCCGCTTTTTCCCATAACCGATTTGACCTATCCCTTTGTATAACTCCGTTTTTCCCGGTTTTCGCCGGCGGCAGGCTGCCCTGCGAAACGGACCGGCTCAGCCGCGCGAAAAAACCACCCTTAAATTCCGCATTTCTGCTTACCTCCCGCCCTGCGGCAGGGCGTATCCCTTGGCGCGGATGACGGACGCGACCTTTTGCGCATAAGCGCGGCAGAGAGACTCATCCTCCGCTTCCACCATCACCCGGACGACCGGTTCCGTGCCCGATTCCCGAAGCAGGATCCTGCCCGAATCCCCGAGCGCTTCCCCGATTTCGCGGACGGCCGCCTGCACGTCCGGATCGGACTGCGCCGCTCTCTTGTCCGTCACCCGCACGTTGATGAGTTCCTGCGGGTACATGACCATGGGCGCCGCCAGCTTGCTCAGGGGCTGTTCCTTCGCCAGCATCGCCTCCATGACTTTGAGGCTGGTGAGAATCCCGTCCCCCGTCGTCGCGTACTTGGAAAAGATGATGTGCCCGGACTGTTCGCCGCCCAGCCGTTCGCCGTGCGCGGACATGTGCTCGTATACATATCTGTCCCCCACCGCCGTCTTTACATAGCCGACCCCGATTTCGTCCAGCGCTTTGTACAGTCCGAAATTGGACATCACCGTCGTGACGACGGCATTGGGGATGAGTTTGCCGCGCTCCTTCATGTAGCGCGCATAGATATACAGGATATGGTCGCCGTTCACCACTTCGCCCTTCTCGTCCACGCACAGACACCTGTCCGCGTCTCCGTCAAAGGCAAAGCCGACGTCCAGCCCCTTCTCCTTCACGAGCGCGCGCAGTCCTTCGATGTGCGTGGATCCGGCGTTCTCGTTGATGTTGAGTCCGTTCGGATCGGCGTTTATCACATAGGTCGTCGCCCCCAGCGCGTCGAAAACCGCCTTCGCGATATTCCAGGCGCTGCCGTTGGCGCAGTCCAGCCCCACCTTCTTCCCGCGGAAGGAATATACGCCGAGGGAAATGAGGTAACCTATATAGCGGTTGCGCCCCGCGATGTAGTCCACCGATCTGCCCACCTTGGCGCCCGTCGCGTACGGGAGTTCCTCCCAGCGCCTGCCGAACGCCTCCAATCTGCCGTCCAGATACGCTTCGATCAGGGAAATGGTCTCCTCGTCGAATTTTTCGCCCTGGCGGTTGATCAGCTTGATCCCGTTGTCGAAATAGGGGTTGTGGCTGGCGGAGATCATGATGCCGCAGTCGAATCCGTCCACCCGCGCGATGTACGCGACGGACGGCGTCGTCGTGACGTGCAGGAGACAGGCGTCCGCGCCCGACGCGGTCAGCCCCGCCGCCAGCGCGTATTCGAACATGTAGCTCGAACGCCGCGTGTCCTTGCCGATGACGATGCGCGGCGCGCTTTCGTCGCCCGCCCTGCGGCGCAGTTCCCCGTAATACCAGCCCAAAAACCTGCCCGTCTTGTAGGCGTGCTCCGCCGTAAGGCCGATGTTCGCCTCCCCGCGGAACCCGTCCGTTCCGAAATATTTTCCCATTTACAGTTTTCCTCTTTACGATAAATTTTTTAATGCGTTTTTGAACGTTTTTTCCGGGCCTTTCTCTCAGTCTGCCTCTCTGCCTGTTTTATCTTCTGCTTCTGCCGCCCGGCATTTCTTTCCGCGGTCCCCTCCCGCGATCTTTCTTAAATGTCCTCTTGAATCCTCTCTTTCTGCGCCTTTTGCGCGCTCGCGCCGACCAGCCGATCCGCAAATCCGCCCCCGGCCGCATCGCCCGCAATAAACATCAGCGCCGTTTTATCCTTTTGTTTTTTCTTTCGCCTCTTACCTGCCCTCCTGTTTTTAATGCTTTTTTGTTTTGCACAGCCTTTCCGAATCGACCGAAAACGCCGCCGTACTCAGATTTTTCGGACGATATTGTCCGCCGCCTTGTAAATGCTGTCGGGCGGGATCGTGCCCCGCACACAGCTGAGCGGATAGATATTGGTATTTCTGCCGACGACCGTCCCCGGATTGAGCACGCTGTTACACCCCACTTCGACGAAATCCCCGAGCATGGCGCCCAGCTTTTTCAGACCCGTCTCCGTCCGTTCCTCACCGTCGCGCACGACGACGGGCGACTTGTCCGACTTCACGTTGGAGGTGACGGCTCCCGCGCCCATGTGCGACTTATAGCCCAGAATGCTGTCCCCGACGTAATTGTAATGAGGGGTCTGCACGCCGTCGAACAAAACCGCGTTTTTGATCTCCGCGGAATTGCCCACGACACAGCCCTCTCCCACGAGCGCGCTGCCGCGGATAAAGGCGCCGTGTCTTACTTCCGTGCCCGCCCCGATAATGCAAGGGGCACCCAGGTATGCGGTGGGCGCAATTTTCGCCTCACCATGCACCCATACGCCCGGCGAGATTTCCGCATATATCTCCGGAAGGGTGCGACCGAGGCGCAGAATAAACTCTTTCAGGCCTTTCAGCGCCTCCCAGGGATGCGTGTACGCAGAAAGATATTCCGCCGCCAGCGTATGCCCAAGGTCGAACAGTTCTTCGGTCGTCAGCATAAACACCTCCCTTTGCCTGACAAAAAACGAATAAAAGCGGGCACAAAAACGCGTCGGAACCCTCCGATGCCGTGTCCGCTTTTTTATCGGGCGCCTGCGCCCGTCCGTTCATTTGTATATCTCAAAGCATTCGCCGCGTACATGCCCTTTTCTCCGTTGACCGATCCCCGCCGCGAAAAAGAGCATACGCTCCGCTTCCGCCCGGCTGTCCCGGGATAACACATATGTATGCATAAAATGCATTCATGTATTATCGTATATATCATAGCACATCCGCCTCGCTTTGTCAACAATAATTTTATTATTTATGCACAACAATTTGTCAGTTTTTGTAAAAATCATGGGGATTTCGTCGAAAAATATCTTATCTTTATGCGTATAATAGAAAAATATCCGCTTTTACGCCAATATCCGCCTTTTCATTTTTTCGGTAAACGCTCCCCTGCTGCCCCGAAATTTGCAGAAAAAATTTTCCACACCGACGCATTTTTTTATTTCGCAGGGCGGGACGTCGTCCGGGAAAGTTCCAGTGTGCGGCGGTAGGACGCGGATACGGCGGCGCTGACAAGTTCCGTCATTCCGCCCCTGTCCAGCGCCTTCACCCCTTCGATCGTCGTTCCGCCCGGGCTGCAGACCGCGTCGCAGAGACTTCCGAGCGAATCCCCCGAAGAGAGGGCGAGTTTCGCCGCGCCCAGGACCGTCTGTCCGGCATACAGCTTTGCCTTATCCGGAGATACCCCCAGCTTTTCGCCCGCCGCCGCGAGCGCTTCCATAAACCGGAAGACATAGGCGGGACCGCAGCCGGTGATAATGCCGGCCGCGTCGATCCCGCTCTCTTCCGTCAGGTCTACCCTGCCCGTTCCCTGCAGCGCCGAGAAGAAAAGGGACAGTTCCTCTTTCGTCACCCTTTCGTTGGCCGCGCAAAGGATCAGCCCTTCCCCCACCGCGAGAGGGGTGTTGGGCATGATGCGGATGACGGGGACGGGAACGCCGCAAAGTTTTTCAATCGCCGCCATGGTCAGTCCCGCCGCCGGCGTCACGAGGATAAAACGATCGTTCGCCGCAACCCTGCCCCGCAGAATCGGAGAAATTTCCGAAAACAATCCGGGCATCGTCTGCGGCTTTACGCAGAGAAAGAGATATTCCGCCTCTTTCGCCGCCGCGGCGTTGTCCGCCGCGCGGCAGCCGAGTTTTTGAGCCAACGCTTCCGCTTTGGCACGGGTGCGGTTGGAAAGAAGAATTTCCGAAGGAGGGAAATTTTTGCCGACCGCTTCCGCGAGCATGCTTCCCATATGTCCCGTGCCGATAAATCCGAATCTACTCATTTGTATGCGATCCTCCCGAAAAAAGTTTCTGTTTGGGCGGACGAACTTCCGGAAGAGTTCTCCTTTCAGTTTCCGCCGTTTTGCCCCGATTTATTCTTTTCCGCCGTTTGGGACATGAATGTCAAAGATCTCATGACAGCGACATTCTCAATACCGCCCTTACGCGAAGAGCGTCCGCAAAGCCCCAACTTTGGCTCCCTTGTGCAAAGGGAGTTGGCGGCGATAGCCGACTGAGGGATTGTCTGTTCGGGTTTCGACATGGAAAAATTCCGTCATCTCTGCCCTGCTCCCGTCATAATCAGCTTTCTTATCCCCTCCGTCACTTCGTGACACCTCCCCTTACAGCTCCGTTTCGTTAAATTTTTTCGAAGAAAAAATTTAACGAGAGTCTGCGGAAAAATTTATACAGGACAGACACCGGCGGCACACCATACGGCTGACTGCCGGTTTCTTTCCTCTCTCGCGGCGCTGCCGCTCGTTTCACCTTATTTCCATTTTTTACAAAGGCAAAAAGTGCATAACAAGTGACGCCCTTTTTGCGGATTGATTTCAGCGCTTCGAATTTGCTGTTTCGAAAACCGGCTTTCTTATCCCCTCCGTCACTTCGTGACACCTCCCCTTTCCAAAAGGGGAGGCATGAAAGTTAGACGACGCTCCTTACCATATCAGGGGAGACGGGAAATATCGAAGTTTGAAGCGTTAGTCGCTTGTCGGACGCGAAGCGCGAGGCTTTCCGCCGGGGAGCGTACTTAAAAGTACGTGACCAAACAAAAACGCAACACGACAAAGCACGGCAAGATGAATAACGCCCGACTTTCCTCAAAGTCGGTTAGAGCGAAGTTTGAAGCGTCAGTCGCTCGTCGGACGCGAAGGGCGCGGATTCGGCGCAGGGAGTGTACATAATAGTACATGACCAAGCCGAAACGCAAGCCCGACAAAGTCCCACGAGATGAATGACGCTTCAAACACGGATGTGGCCGTTGCCGCGGATGATATACTTATAACTCACCAACTCCCGCAGCCCCATCGGCCCGCGGGCGTGCAGTTTTTGGGTGGATATGCCCATCTCGCATCCCAGGCCGAATTCTCCGCCGTCGGTGAATCGGGTGGAGGCGTTCACGTACACGGCGGCGCTGTCCACCAGCGACAAAAAGAGAGCGGCGGCGCGCTCGTCCTCCGTGACGATGGCTTCGCTGTGTCCCGTGGAATGGCGGGCGATATGCTCCGCCGCCGCGCGCACGTCGTCCACGACCGCGACGGCGAGAATATAGTCGAGAAATTCGGTGTCGAAATCCCCTTCTCCCGCGGGTGTGCCGGGGATGATCTCCGCCGCCCGCCCGTCCGGCCGCAGTTGGACAGGCGTTTTTCCCGCCGCGATCCTGTCGCCGACCAACCGCTTTTGCAGGAGGGGCAGAAATCGCGCCGCGACGTCCTTATGCACGAGACACACTTCGGCGGCGTTGCAGACGGAAGGACGGCTGGTCTTGGCGTTTTCGACGATGGCGAGCGCCTTGGAAAGATCGGCGGCTTTGTCCACATAGATATGGCAGATGCCCGTCCCCGTCTGGATGCAGGGCACTTTCGCGTTTTCGACGCAGGCGCGTATCAGCCCCGCGCCGCCGCGCGGAATGAGCAGATCGACCAGCCCCCGCGCCGTCATCAGTTCTTCGGCGCTCCTGCGGGAGGTGTCCTCGACGATGTTGACGAGCGTTTCGGGCAGCCCGCGGCGGGCGAGCGCGCCCCGCATGCTCTTTACGATCGCACAGGCGGACGCATACGCCTCCTTCCCGCCCCGCAGCACGCAGACGTTGCCGCTTTTCAGGCAGAGCGCCGCGGCGTCCGACGTGACGTTGGGTCGGCTCTCATAGATAATCGCGACCGTGCCGAAGGGAACGGTCACCCGCGAAATTTCCAATCCGTCCGGGCGCACCCGTTTTTCCAGCATCCTGCCGACGGGATCGTCCAGCCGGGCGATCGCCCGGATCCCCTCCGCCATGCCCGCGATGCGCTTTTTGTCGAGCGCGAGCCGATCGATCATGACGTCGGAGATATGCCCTTTCGCCCTCTCCACATCCCCGCGGTTCGCCGAAAGAATATCCTCCGCGTCCTTTTCCAGAGCGTCCGCCATCGCGAGCAGCGCCCCGTTTTTTTGTTCCGCCGTCAGCGTCGCCGCCGGCGTCCGCGCCGACGCCGCCTCTTGCAGAATTTCCGCCGTGGTTTTCATCTTTCCTCTCCTTTTCCGCCTCCCGCGCGCCTGCCGATAAATCGGGTGCCGAACGGCTTGCCGTCCAGAATGTTGTACAGGACGTCGGGATCGGCGCCGTTGGCGATGATCATGTCGATGCCCGCCTCCGTCGCGATTTTCGCGGCGTGCAGCTTGGTGCGCATGCCGCCCGTGCCGAGTTCCGATCCCTTCCCGCCCCCGCAGGCGAGAATTTCCTCCGTCAGCTCCTTGACTTCGCTCAGAAGTTTCGCGTTTTTGTCCTTGTGCGGATCGGCGGTGTACAGCCCGTCGATGTCCGAGAGCAGCACCAACAAATCGGCGTCGATGTCCGCCGCCACCACCGCCGCCAGCGTGTCGTTGTCGCCGATGACGATTTCGTCCGTCGCCACCGTGTCGTTTTCGTTGACGACGGGAACGGCGCCCAATTCCAGAAGCCTGAAAAGGGTGTTGCGGAAATTTTCGCACCGCCGCCCGTCCCGGATGTCGTCCGCCGTGAGCAGGATCTGCGCCACCGTATGGTTGTACTCCCCCATCAGTTTGTCGTAGGTGTACATCAGTTCGCACTGTCCCACCGCCGCCGCTGCCTGTTTGGTGGGCATGTCCGAAGGCCTGCCTTTCAGACCGAGCTTGCCCACCCCCATGCCGATCGCCCCCGAAGAGATGAGGATGATCTCGTTTCCCGCGTTTTTCAGATCGCACATCGCCCGGCACAGCCCCTCCACCCGGCGCAGGTTCATTCTGCCCGTGGAATAGGCGAGCGTGGACGTCCCGATTTTAATGACGATTCTCATGATATTTTTTCCCTGTATATGCGCATAGACAAATGCCGCAAAGAACGCCGCAAACGGCGCCCGTAAAATTTTTATAAAAAGTCTGTCGTCAAATCCCTGCCCGCGTCATTTTGCGAGCGCCGCCAGAACGGCGTCCCCGAAATCGGAGGCTTTGTTCCCCTTCGCCGTGCCGTCGCAGAGGACGCGCGCGGAAACTTCGTCAAGCACCCCGTTCAGCCGCTCCGCCGCCAGCGCAAACCCCGCGTGCGAAAGCAGCAGCGCCTCCGCGCGCAGGATGCTTTCGGGGGAGGCGTATTCGCCCAGCCCCGCTTCGACAAGACGGGGCGCGCTGCCGTGTACCGCTTCGAACATCGCATACCTGTCCCCGACATTCGCGCTGCCCGCCGTGCCGACGCCCCCCTGTATCTGCGCCGCTTCGTCCGTGATGATGTCCCCGTACAGGTTGGGCAGGACGAACACCTGAAACCCCGAACGGATCTCTTCGTTGAGGAGATTTGCGCACATGATGTCGATGTAATAATCCTCCGCGGCGATACCGGGATAATCCTTTGCGACTTCGCGGCAGATCTCGGAAAATTTCCCGTCCGTCTTTTTGAGGATGTTCGCCTTGGTGACAATGGTCACCCGCGTCTTGCCGTTCCCGGCGGCATAATCGAACGCCGCGCGGGCGATCCGCCGCGTCCCTTCGTCCGTCGTCACCTTGAAGTCGACGGCGAGAAGCCCGGGGATCTCTATCCCCGCGCTGCCGAGCGCGTACTCCCCTTCCGTGTTCTCCCTGAAAAAGGTCCAGTCGATCCCCTTTTCCTTTACGCGCACGGGACGGACATTAGAGAATAAATCGAGTTCGCGGCGCAGAGTCACGTTCGCGCTCTCCATCGTCCCCCCTTTGGGGGTCTCCGTCGGTCCTTTCAGAAGGAGGGGACAGGTTTTGATCTCTTCCAGAACGGAGGTCGGAACGGACTGACCCAGCTTCATCCGGTTTTCGATGGTCAGTCCCGGAATATCGACGATCTCAACCCTGCCCCCCTTTAATTCCTCTTTGAGGAGAAAACAAAGCACCCGCTTCGCCTCCCGCATGATGACGGGGCCGATCCCGTCCCCGTCGATGAGCCCGATTCTGAGTTTGTCCGGCGCAGGCGAAGGCTTTTTCTCCCGCAGCTTTTCCGCGCGCGCACACTGCGCTTCCAGAAGGGCGCGGAACTGCTCCGCCGCCCGTTCGATCTGATTTCGATCCATAAAATTTTCTCCTTTTCCGGCCGTCTGCCTGCCGCCGGCGCGTTCTTTCTCCCGCATTCAGCCGCGGCCCTGCGCCCCCTGTTCTTTGGCGTAATTGAGAAGCCCGCCCGCGAAAAGCACTTCCCGCGCCCTGCCCGTAAGCGTGCAGCGCAAAGCGAACTTTTTGCCCGTCCGCATATCCGTCGCCTCAACCCTGCCCCCCGTCTTTATCCCCGAAAGGTCGGGAAGGGATATCTCGTCGGACAGGGAAATTTCGTCGTAGTCGTCGGGATTTTCAAATTCGAAGGGAATGATACCGGCGTTGACGAGATTGGCGGCGTGGATGCGCGCGAAACTCTTGGCGATCACCGCCCGCACGCCGAGATAGAGGGGGACGAGCGCCGCGTGTTCGCGCGAAGAGCCCTGTCCGTAATTGACGCCGCCGACGACGACGCTCTGCCCGTATTCTTCGGCGCGCGCAGGGAAATCTTTATCCACCGCGGAAAAACAGAACTGCGACATATGCGGGATGTTGGAGCGGTAGGGCAGAATTTTCGCCCCCGCCGGCATGATATGGTCGGTGGTGATGTTGTCCCCCGTCTTCAAAGACACTTTCAGGGACATCGAACCGGGCAGCTTTCCGCCCACGGGGAAGGGCTTGATGTTGGGACCTTTCACCGCTTCCAGCCCCTCCGCTTCCGCCTCCGGAGCGGGCGGGATAATCCCCCCGTCGTCCGATCCGTATCTCTCGGGCAGCCGCACTTCGATCGGCTTGCCGAAGGCGCGGGGATCGGTGACGGCGCCGCGGATGGCGGACACCGCCGCCGTTTCGGGGGAACAGAGATAGACGCCCGCGTCTTTCGTGCCGCTCCGCCCTTCGAAATTGCGGTTGAAGGTGCGCAGGGACACCCCGCCCGAACCGGGCGCAAAGCCCATGCCGATACAGGGCCCGCAGGCGCATTCCAGAAGCCGCGCCCCCGAAGAGAGGATGTCGGCGAGCGCGCCCGAACGGACGAGTTCGGACAGCACCCTTTCCGAGCCGGGCGACACGGACAGATCCGTCCCGTCCGCCACCCTGTTCCCGCGCAGGATCGCCGCGACTTTGAGAAGATCGGCGAGCGACGAGTTGGTGCAGGAGCCGATGCACACCTGATCCACCTTCTTCCCCTCTATTTCCCGCACCTTCACGATGTTGTCGGGGCTGTGCGGCAGGGCGACGAGCGGCTCCAATTTGCCGAGATCGATCTCGATCGTCTTGTCGTAAACGGCGTCCGGGTCGCTTTCGAGGGGCACGAAATCCCCCTCCCTGCCCTGCGAAGCGAGAAAGGCGCGCGTCACTTCGTCGGAGGGGAAAACGGAGGTCGTGGCGCCGAGTTCCGCGCCCATATTCGTGATGGTCGCGCGTTCGGGCACACCGAGCGTCTTTACCCCCTCTCCGCCCCATTCTATGATGTATCCGACGCCCCCTTTGACGCTTAAAAGGCGCAGAATTTCCAGCGCGACGTCCTTGGCGGTCACGAAGGGGGAAAGTTTCCCCGTGAGGTTGACCCGCATCATCTTGGGCATGGTGATATAATATGCGCCGCCCCCCATCGCCGCGGCGACGTCCATGCCGCCCGCGCCGAACGCGAGCATCCCCAGCCCGCCGCCCGTCGGCGTATGGCTGTCCGAACCGATCAGGGTCTTTCCCGGCACGCCGAACCGCTCGAGATGCACCTGGTGGCAGATGCCGTTCCCCGGGCGGGAAAACCACACCCCGTATTTCTTCGCCGCCGTCCGGATAAAGCGGTGATCGTCGGCGTTTTCAAACCCCGTCTGCAAGGTGTTGTGGTCGATGTACGCCACCGACTTCTCCGTTTTCACCCGCTTTAAGCCCATGCTTTCAAATTCGAGATACGCCATCGTCCCCGTGGCGTCCTGCGTGAGCGTCTGATCGATTTTCAGACCGATCTCTTCGCCCGCCTTCATCTCCCCCGAAAGAAGATGGCTTTCTATGATTTTCTGCGCGATCGTCCTGCCCATTTCGGCCCTCCATTTTTGCCGTCGTCAAATCCCTGCCCCCGCCCGTCGCAATTTTCCCGCGCCGACGCGGCAGTTCCTTTTTCTTACGGCTGATTTTATCATGCCCTATTATATCACATTTCCCCGCCCTCTGTCAACCGCCCCGACGCCGCAGCTGCCCCGCATTTTTCTCCGAAAAACGCTTTTCTTTTCCCGCCCCCTTTCGCTTGACGGCGGCGCGGGAATGTGTTATAATGATACAATAATCGTTGCATGCGCAACCAAATCCGAAGCGATAAAAAATTCAAACGGAAAGAGAGGCGGGAGAAGAATGCCGACACTCATGCGACAAATCAATGTAATCAGCCGCTGCGGCGCGCGGTACCGGACGGAGAAATTCCGCCCGCTGGGGCTGTGCGCGCCCCATCACAGCTATATCCTGAACGTCTGCAAACATCCGGGCATTTCGCAGGAACAGCTGGCGGAGCACATCTGCGTGGACAAGAGCAACGTGACCCGCCAGCTCGCCCGGCTGGAAGAAAGGGGCTACGTCGAGCGGCGGCAGAACCCCGCGGACAGGCGTTCGGTACTCGTCTACCCCACGCAGAAGGCGCTGGACGCCCTTCCCGAAGTCAGAAAGACGGTGACGGAGTGGAACGACTATCTTTTGAGCGATCTGACGGAGGAAGAGCGGGAGACGCTGAGCGCCCTCCTGGACAGGCTTTCGGCGCGGGCAAAGGAATATTTCCGGGGACGGGAGGAGGACGAATGAAATTTCTCTTCCGATACATAAGGCCGTTCGTGCGCATCATGCTGGTGGGGCTGTCCGTCAAGGTCTTCGGGACGCTGGTCGAATTGGCGCTCCCCTATATTCTCGGCTACATTCTCGACGAAGTGGTGCCGAACGGCGGGCAGGTGAAGGACATTCTCCTGTGGGGCGGCGGCATGGTCGTGTGCGCGTTTCTCGCGCTCGTGTGCAATATCAAAGCCAACCGGATGGCGTCCAAAGTGGCGCGGGACTGCACGGAGAGTATCCGCCACGACCTCTTTTACCGGACGATGACCCTGTCGGCAAAGCAGATCGACGCCTTTACCGTCCCCTCTCTCGAATCCCGCCTGACGACGGACACCTACAACGTGCAGCATTTCATCGCCATGAGCCAGCGGCTGGGCGTGCGCGCCCCCATCATGTTGTTGGGCGGGATCGCCGTGACCCTCGTCATGGACCCCTTCCTCTCCCTCGTCATGCTGGCCGTTCTGCCCGTCATCTTCTTCGTCGTCTATTTCGTGTCCAAATGGGGCGTGAAGCTGTACGCCGCCGTCCAGCGGTCGGTGGACGGCATGATCCGGGTGGTTCGGGAGGACTCGCAGGGCATCCGCGTCATCAAGGCGCTTTCCACCGTTCAAAGGGAACACGAGCGGTACGACGCCGTCAACCGCAGACTCGTCTCCGCGGAGAGAAAGGCGAGCCTTACGATGGGCTTCGTCAACCCCGCGATGTCCCTCCTGATGAACCTGGGCATCACCTTCGTCGTCCTGCTCGGCGCCTATCGGGTGATGGGAAGGCAGACGGAACCGGGCACCATCGTCGCGTTCACACAGTATTTCACGATGATCTCCACGGCGACCCTGTCCATCACCCGCATCTTCATGATGTACACCCGCAGCACGGCGTCCGCCGAACGCATCCGGCAGGTCGCGGACACGCCCGAAGATCTGCCCATCCTTTCCGAAAGCGAGTTTCCGCCCCGCGAAGAAGAGGGCTTTATCGTCTTCGACAAGGCGGGATTTTCCTATGCGGGCAGCAAAGAGACGTTAAAGGACATTTCCTTTTCCCTCCCGCGCGGGGGCAGCCTCGGCATCATCGGCGCCACGGGGAGCGGCAAAACCACCCTCATTTCCCTTCTCATGCGCTTTTACGACGCCGACGAAGGGAGCGTCCGCATCGGCGGCAGGGACGTGCGCACCATTCCCGAAGCGGAACTGCACAAAAAATTCGGCGTCGCCATGCAGAACGATTTCCTGTACTCGGACACGATCGAAGAAAACATCCGCTTCGGCAGGGAGATCGGGCACGAACAAATCGTGCGGGCGGCAAAAATCGCGCAGGCGGACGACTTCATCTCCGCCTTCCCCGAAGGCTACGGCCACATGCTCACGCAGAAGGCGACCAACCTTTCGGGCGGGCAGAAACAGCGCCTGCTCATCGCGCGGGCGCTGGCGGGAGAGCCGGAGATCCTCATTTTGGACGACTCCTCTTCCGCGCTCGACTACCGCACGGACGCAAATCTGCGCGCCGCGATTTCTTCGCACCTTTCGGGCATTACCTCCGTCATCGTGGCGCAGCGGGTGAGTTCGGTGAAAAACTGCGACCTCATCCTGGTTTTGGACGAGGGCAGGATCATCGGAGAGGGCACGCACGAATATCTCACCGAACACTGCGACATGTACCGGGAGATCGGAGAATCGCAAATGGGAGGCAGCTTCGTTGAATAAGACCGCATATGAAAACGCCGCCCCCGCGGGCGGGCACAAAAAACTGCATGTGTTCGGCAGACTGCTGGGGTATATGCTCCGCTTCTGGCCGCTGACGCTGACGGGGATCGCGCTCTCTCTCGCGTCCAATTATCTGGCATTGCTCGGCCCCAGGTATTTGGGCACCGCGATCGACGCCGTCTCCGCCGAGACGGGCGTGCAGATGGACGTCGTGTGGGACAGCTTCCGGAAAATGCTCGTCTGCTATGTGCTTTCCGCCGTGCTCGCCTACCTCATGACCGTCGTCATGGTGCAGCTGAGCCAGAAGATCACCTATCGGATGCGCAGACAGCTCTTCGAATCCCTCACCGCCCTCCCCGTCTCCTATTTCGACACGCACACGACGGGGGACATCGTCAGCCGCATTTCCTACGACATCGACACGGTGAACGCAACCCTGTCCACCGATCTCGTGCAGGTACTCACGAGCATTTACACCGTTTTGGGCTCGCTGTACTACATGATCCGCATCTCCCGCCCCCTCATTCTCGTATTCGCCGTCACCGTGCCCGTATCCATCGCTTTCACCCGCCTGAAAGCCAAAAAGATCCAGCCCCTCTTCCGCAAACGGTCGAGAAAATTGGGGGAACTCAACGGATTCGCCGAAGAGATGCTCTCGGGCGCCAAGACAATAGACGCCTACGACCGCGCGGAGACGATGACCGAGCGCTTCGACCAAAAGAACAGGGAGGCGGTAGACGCCTATTATCAGGCGGAATATTACGGCTCCGTCATCGGCCCTTCCGTCAATTTCATCAACAACCTGTCCCTATCCCTCATCATGATTCTCGGCGGCATCCTCTATCTCCTCTCGAAAAACGGGACGGTCGCCGAAGGCTCCGTCTGGTTCCTCACGATCGGCGGCGTCACGCAGTTCGTGATGTACTCCCGCAAATTCTCCGGTCCCATCAACGAATTTGCGAACATTTTAAGCGAATTCCAATCGGCGTTCACCGCCGCCGAACGCATCTTCCGCATCGTCGACGAACCGCCGGAAGAGGGGGACAGGGAAGGGGCGACGGCGCTTTCCCGCGTCGCGGGCGAAGTGAACATCGACGACGTTTCCTTCGGCTATACCCCCCAAAAGACGGTGCTGCACGACCTCACCATCGACGCGAAGCCGGGCAGCACGGTGGCGATCGTCGGCCCCACGGGGGCGGGAAAGACGACCATCATCAACCTTTTGATGCGCTTTTACGACGTCGATTCCGGGCACATCTATGTGGACGGGACGGAGATACGGGACATCCGACGGGATTCCCTGCGCGGCGCCTATACCATGGTCTTACAGGACACATGGCTCTTTTACGGCACCATTTACGAAAACATCACCTACGGCAGGGAGGACGCCTCCCGCGAAGAGGTGATCGCCGCCGCCAAAGCCGCCAAGATCCATTCCTTCATCGAACGGCTGCCCGACGGATACGACACCCTGCTCTCCGACGACGGCGTCAACATCTCCAAGGGGCAGAAACAGCTCATCACGATCGCCCGGGCGATGCTTCCGCACACCAAAATGCTCATTCTCGACGAGGCGACCTCCAACGTCGATTCCCGCACGGAGATCAAAATTCAGGAGGCCATGTCCAGGCTGATGGAGGGGCGCACCTGTTTCGTCATCGCCCACCGCCTGTCCACCGTCAAAAACGCGGACGTCATTCTCGTCGTCCGGGACGGCAACGTCATCGAACAGGGAAACCACGAAGAACTGCTCCGCAAAGGCGGCTTTTATGCGTCCCTGTACAATTCGCAATTTTCCTGAAAGCCCGGACAATCTCGTCCCGAAAAAGCCGCAACCCCGCCCGCAGACAATTTTGCCGAAGGCGCAATCCGCCCCCTGCCCTTTTTGCTTGTGGCGAAGGGAGCGATTCCGAAAAAAATTTTTTCGGGAAATTTTCCCGCCCCCCTTTACAACTTCCCGCCGATATAGTATAATAGAAGCAGAAAAACCCGCCGGCGCTTTCCGCGCGGACGGGAACAGGGAGGACAATGTTATGAAAATGATTACGGCAATCGTCAACAAACGGGACGCGGATTCCGTCTGCGACGCGCTCACCAGCCACAATTTTATGTTCACGAAAATGGCGACGACGGGCGGCTTTCTCCGTTCGGGGAACATGACGCTGCTCATCGGCACGGAGGACGACAAAGTGAAAAAGGCGGTGGAAATTATCCGCGAAAACTGCGCCCAGCGCATGGAAAAAGTCCCATCCGTCATCTCTTCGGCGGGACCTTACGCCGTGTTCAACTACACGACGACCGAACTGCCCGTCGGCGGCGCCACCGTGTTCGTGACCGACGTCGTCTATTACGAAAAGATGTAATTTTTGCAAGCCCTTTCGGCGGTGCGCTCTGCGCGCCGCCGTTTTTTATTGCGTTCGCCCGCCCCATTTACGCTCTTTATGACAAAGCCCCCCTGCCTCCCTTATGGTAAGAGGTGCCACAAAGCCACCCACCATACCTCCTTTTTTGACAAAGGGGAGGTGTCACACCACCAACTATGCCTCCCCTTTTTGATAAAGGGGAGGTGATGCGAAGCATCGGAGGGGATAAGAATGTCGGTTTTCGTATGGCAAATCGGAAACCGAACATACAATCCCTCAGTCAGCTACGCTGACAGCTCCCTTTACACAAGGGAGCCATGATATGGGATGTCGCGGCGACAGTTCGAGAGCCATAATGTGGAAAACTGCGACGGCAGTATCCTTTGACAAGGGTCTGTAAAAAACCGGCTTTGCCAAATGCAAAGCCGGCGCTTAATCCTCCTTTCCGACAGGGCGCAGAATGCGCTTGATTTTGCCGACGGGATAGGGAACGTCCTTTTCCCGCCAATATTCCACCGAGGTCACGACCGCCTGCGTCTCTTCGCTTTCCGTTCCGAAGGGGACGATCACCCTTTCGCCCGGAGAGAGCTCGCCGCCGTAAAAATAAGAATATTCCTTTTCCGATTTCTCCGTGCGCACCTGTATGTACCGATACACCCCCTGCGGGATCTTTTCTCCCCAATCCAACCGCAGCGAAAAAGGGGCGAGAAAGGCGTTTATGGCGGATTTCATCGCGGACACGGTATCCCTCTCTACGTCGTCCAACACCCATTTCACTTCTTCGTCCGAGAAGGAAAACAGGGCAAAATTATCGACGTAAGGGAGATAGGGCGGCGCGGGCGCGGGACGGGAGAGGTCGGGAAGAGCTTCCAGCGTGCCGAGCAGGGCGCGCGCGGCGGAAACGTC
The DNA here is from genome assembly GCA_018712725.1 of Candidatus Scatosoma pullicola. GTDB lineage: Bacteria > Bacillota > Clostridia > Christensenellales > Borkfalkiaceae > Scatosoma > Scatosoma pullicola. The sequence continues at coordinate 47,846 of DVGN01000088.1, read as the reverse complement.
CTTCGTCCGCAGGGGCGGGCGGGGAAAAAGTCCGCTTTCAAAGTCGAGAAAAATTTCCCCGTCCGAAGAGACCTCCGCCCGGTTTTTCGCTTCGCCCTTTACCCCGTAACGGGAATCCGGCGCGTTTCTGAGCAGCACTTCCGCCCGATATTCCAGCCGGAAACCGAGCAATTTTCCCCTTTTCCCCATTTTTTCCCGCCCCGCCGACGATTGCCGGCATCATTTTTACTCTTTTTTCTCGTCCTTTTCCTTCCGCCCGTCGCGGCTGCCTTCATGCACGATGCCGCCGAAGGCATCCGGTTTTGCCGTCCGCAGAAACTTCGTGATGATCCGCGGCGCCAGGCGGGGAAACAGCCGATAGCCCCAATCCATGAGCCTGGCGTCCGCGCCGAAGATCTTGCGGCGCTTTCCCCTTGCGATGGCGCGGACGATCTTTTCCGCCATCTTTTGCGGGGACATTCCGAACTTTCGGAAAAATCCCTTCGTCCCTTCGTCGAAATTCTGCGAGCGGAACACGTCCGTATCCGTAAAACCGGGCATGAACACGGACACGGGTATTCCGTTTTCCAGCGAAACGCATTCGGAAAAGCGCTGCAACGCCGCCTTGGACGCGCAGTACGCCGCCACCCCCGCAAAGGGACAGAGGGAGGACGAACTGCCGATGTTCACGATGCGCGCCCGCGGATTTCCCGCCAGCAGCGGGGAAAGCGCTTCCGCCGACCACACGGCGGAGAGAAAATTCGTCCGCAATACCCGCTCGACGCCCTCCCCGTCCCCGCCGTAAGCGGCAAAGGGAGGCAATACGCCCGCGCAGTTGACGACGAGATCGGGCGGCATTTCCCGCTCTTTGAGGTATGCCGCCGTCTCCTCCCATCCCGCCTTGTCGCCCACGTCGAAGGTCCGCCAGAAAAACCTGCCCGCAGCCGTCCCTTCCGCCTCCGCGGCAAAGGCGCGCAGCTTCTCTTCGCTCCTGCCCGTGCCGATCACCCGGCATCCGTACCGGAAGAGGAGGATGCGCGCGATCTCCTTTCCGATGCCCGACGACGCCCCCGTGATGAGGACGGTCATTCCGTTCAACGCAACCCTGCCCATATCCGACTCCTTTTTTGTCCGTCCTCCGCCGCCCTTGTCCGACCTTTCGCCTTTCTCCGCGCCGAGTCCGGGCGGAAAAGCGCATTCATCTCAACCCTGCCCCATCGAAACGCCGTTTTGCGCCCCCGTAAAAAATCACAGGCGGGGATCGACGGGCTCGCTTTCGAAGGCGAGTACGCCGAACACGCATTCGTGTACCCGATAGAGGGGCTCACCCTGCACGAACCGCGCGAGCGCCTCCACGCCGAGCGCAAACTCGCGGAGCGCCAATCCCCTCTTCCTGCCGAGCGAGCGGGCTTTCAGCCTTTTGAGATGCTCCGGTTCGAGATATTCCGCGCCGTAGATGATGCGCAGGTATTCCCGTCCCCGACATTTGACGGCGGGCTGCAAAAGTTCGTTCCCGCGCGTCGCCGTAAACGTCTCCGGCTTCACCACCATCCCCTCCCCGCCCGCGGCGGTCAGAGAGAGCCACCAATCCACCCCTTGTTTTACGCTCGCCTCATCCCCGGTGTCCACGCAGAGGTACGGGGTGGCGATAAACACGGGATCGACGCCCGCGGCGTACTTCGCGATCGTCTCCATGTGCCAGACATGCGTTCGGTCGTCAAATACCTGCCCCTCACATGCGAGCAGGTGGAAGGGGGCGATGCGGTAGTCGTCGACGCTTTTCACCGTCCAGCAATATTCGCGGTACGCCTTGACGTACCTCTCCATGTCCTCCCGTTTTTCGCGATAGCGCGCCAACAGCGCTTGGGGATCGGCATTCTGTCCCGACGCGCCCGCGTCCACGGCAAAGGCGGCGTTTTCCCGTTCGCAGGTCTTTTCCAGCTCGTTTACCGCCGCGGCGAGCCCGCCCAGCCCGGCGTTGCCCGTCGGCGCGTACTGCGAGCGGATAAGCCCCTGCGCCTTTTCCGACCAGGGCATGAGTTCGGCGTCCAGGCACACCCAATCGGTGGCGAAATCCGTCCAGAATCCCGTCTTTGTCAGCACGGCGTCCAGCCTGTCGAGCAGGGCGGTTTCGGTCGCCCGATCTTCAAAAAACCGCCTGCCCGTCCGGGTATAGATGATCCCCCGCGTCCCGTCGCCGACGCCGAAACGCCTCTTCGCCGTCTCCGCCGTCCGGCACAGGACGATCACCGCCCGCGAACCCATGTGTTTTTTCTCGCAGACCACCCGACCGATCCCCCGGCTCCCGTAATAGGAAAACGCCTGCAAGGGATGTTCGAGATAGTCCTCCAGATCGCTCGTCTCGCAGGGGGACATCGTCGGCGGCAGATAGATGAGCCAATGGGGATCGGCGGCGAAACGGGACATGACTTCCAACGCCGCGGCGGCGTGGTCTTCGCGGATGTCGACGGAGGGGAGCAGCCGGGTGGCGATGTGCATCCTGCGGTTGAAATCCCCCACCGTGAGCATATCCCCCATCTTCTCGTCCTTTTCCTCTTCGAGCGGCCTGACCGGCCGATAATACATCTTCAGGGCGTCGACGGATACGCATTCCTTTTCCGGCCAGCGGAAGGCGGTCAGCCTGCCCCCGAACACGCAGCCCGTATCGATGCAGAAGGTCCCGTTCTGCACCCGCACTTCCCTGGCGGCGATATGTCCGTAGACGACCGTCGCGCGGCCCCGGTAATCCGCCGCCCAATCGAGGCGGACGGGCAGACCGAAGGAGTCGGTCTCCCCCGTCGTCTCGCCGTACAGGCAAAATTCGCGCACCCGCGCCGAACCCCGTCCGATGTATTTCTCTTTCAGCCCCGCATGGGCGATGACGAGCCGCCCGCCGTCCAGCACATAGTGGCTGATCAACCCTTCGAGAAAGGCCGCGACCTCTTCCCGGAAAGCCTCCCCCTTTTCTTCGAGTTCGGCAATGGTTTTGTCGATGCCGTGCGTCCGGGCGATGTCCTTCCCTTTCAGATATTTGAGCAGTTTGACGTCGTGGTTGCCGGGCACGGCGATCGCGCTTCCCGCCTTCACCATGTCCATGACCAGCCGCAGCACGTCGGCGTTCTTCTCTCCCCGGTCGCAGAAATCGCCGAGAAAAGCCGCCTTCCGCCCCTCCGGATGGGCGTATATCCCCTCCGATTTTACATAGCCGAGTTTTTGAAGGAGCATTTCCAGCTCGTCGCAGCAGCCGTGAACGTCGCCGATGACGTCGAAGGGACCGTGTTCCTCCCGCTTGTCGTTCCAGAGTTTCGTGCGGACGATTTGGGCGGTTTCCGCCTTTTCCGGGGAATCGAGGACAAAGACAAAACGAAAGCCCTCCCGTTTCAGACCCCGGATGCTCCGCCTGACCTCCCGGCAGTGCTGCCTGATGATCCGATCGGGAAAATTTCGGTCGGGACGGGCTTTGTTGCGCTCCAAAAGCAGCTCTTCGGGCATGTCGAGAACGATCGCCACGGCGTGGACGTCCTGCTCCCGCGCGAGATCGATGACCTTTTTCCGCGCGCTCTGCTGGATGTTGGTCGCGTCGATGACGGTCAGTTTTCCGTTGGACAGGCGCTTGCCCGCCGCGTCGAACAGGAGGTCGAAGGCGTCGCCCGAAACGCTCTGATCGTTTTCGTCGTCGCAGACCATCCCCCGGAAAAAGTCGGAGGACAGCACCTCCGTGGGCTTGAAATGCCCCTTGGCAAAACTGCTCTTTCCCGAAGAGGTCGCGCCGATCAGCGCGATGAGGCACAATTCGGGAATCTCTATCCTGTAAGCGTCCGTCTTATCCATTTTTCGTAAACACCCCCATTTGCGTCGGCGCACCCAGAACTTCGTCCGCCTCTCCGATCCCGCTGATCTCGCAGCGGTAGCCGAATTCGTCGCAGACATGCCCCGCCCATTTTTCAAATTCCGCCCGCGTCCACTCGAAGCGGTGATCCCCGTGCCGCAGTTCGTTTTCCCGCATATGCGCGTACTTTTCGTTGTATTCGCGGTTGGGCGTGGTGAGGATCACCGTCCGGGGCGCCGCAAATTCGAACACCGACCGCTCGAAAGCGGGAATCCGGGAGGGGTCGATATGCTCGATGACTTCGACGACACAGGCGCAGTCGTATCCTTCGAACCGCTTGTCCCGATAGGTCAAAGACGCCTGCATCAGGGTCAGCTTGTTCCTCTTCCCGTCCGGCATCCGATCGAGCCGGAGCCGCTGCGCCGCCTTTTCCAGCGCGCCCGCGGAGACGTCGCAGGCGGTGACCCTTCTGATCTGCGGCTCGCTTAAAAGCAGGGAAGTCAGACGGCATTCCCCGCAGCCCATGTCGATGACGCTCGCCGCGCCGCTCGAAAGGACCGCGTCTTTCACCGCCCGCAAGCGCTGCGCGTTGAGCGGCGAACGCACCTCCTCTTCCCGTTCCCTTTGTTCTCCTTGTTCTCCTTCCGCTTCCGCCCCGTCGGCGTTCTCTTCCCCCTCTTCTTTGAGCAGGATGTCGAGCGCCCTTCTCGCATAACTCCTCCTGACGGCAAAATACCGCCGCGCGATCTTTTCCCGACAGGGGTGCGCCGCCAGCCAGCCCTCCCCGTGGGAGAGCAGTTTTTGTATTTCGTCTTCGGAGATATAATAGTGTTTCTGCCCGTCGAATACGGGAATCAGGACATAGATGTGATTGAGGAGTTCGGACAGCTTCACCTTTCCCGAAATCGTAAGGTCGATGTAGGGGGATTTTCCCCATTCGGGAAAGGCGTCGTCCAGCGCCCGCCTCTCCGCATGCACCGTATAGCCGAGCGGCTCGAAAAGCTGCGCGGCAAGCCCTTCGTCCCCGCCGTCTTTCAGAGAATAAATGCGCGCCGTGAGGGACAGGGGGGTATCCGCAAGCGCCTGCCGCTTGTCGCACCTGCCGCTCATCGCCGTGCCGAACACGCGCGCGATCGCCGTGCTCATGAAAGAAGTGGCGGCATACGGCCGGTCGTTGACGTAATCGAACAGCCCGCCCTCCCCGGAGCCGAGTTTCCCGCGCGCGAGATCGATGGGATCGATGTCGAGCAGGAGCGCCGCCGTGGTGCACCCGTCGCTCACCTCCGGATAAAAGACGTATGCCTTCCCGTAATTGAGGGCAAACTGCTGCGCCCTGCCGGGATTTTTGTGGAGCAGATAACCGAGATCCTGCGTATGCTCCCCCTCATATGTGATGGTAAGAAGCACCCCTTTTCACCTCCCTGAAAACAAATAAAACCGGAGCCGGAAGCCAAGCCGAAACAAACCGGCGGTAGAAGGGCAATTTTGCGCTCGCCGCAACCCTGCCCCTGTCAAATTTCTTTTTTACTCAGAACGTCCAGACGACGGAGACGCTCTCTTCCGCCTCCGCGTCTTCGGGCGAAAGGTCGGGAAAAATCCCCTTTGCGCCGTCCGCCGCGGCATTTAAGCGCATGGGACGGACGGGATGCAGGGAAACGCCCGCCTCCCCGCTCGCGTAGTCGATCCGGGAAATGCCTTTGAGTTCCAGCCCCGCCGCGTTCGCGAGAACGAGCGCCTTTTTGGCGGCGTCCTTCACCGCTTCTTTCAGGAGCCATTCCCGCACGGCGGAAAGGTCTTTTACCGTATAGGAAAAGGAAAAGAGCGGATCGGCGCCGCTCGCGGCGACCGCCGAAGCGAAGGCGTTCAGCTTCTCCGCTTCCGCCGCGAAGGAAATTTTCAGGGCATGCCGATAGCCGTACCCCGCGAACACCTGCCGCCATTCCCCGTTTTCCCCGCGGGCGTTTTCGTATTTCGCGTCCACGCGGAAATCGACGCTTTTGAGTTCTTCCGGCGAAAATCCCCTTTCCGCCAGCGCCGCCTTTACCTTTTCCGCACCCTCCGACGCGAGGGAGAGCGCCTCTTCGCACGTTTTGCCCGTCCCTTCCAACGCAATATCCGCGTACACGGTATCCGGGCGCAGGCGGATCTTCGCCCTGCCCCGCACTCTGATTTCCCTTTCCATAACAACCTCCTTACTTTGTCCGCCCTGTCGGGCCGTATTTTTCCGCGACTTCCGCGCGGGTGGGGATGGACTGCTGCGCGCCCCGGCGGGTGACGGTGATCGCGGAGGCACAGCTCGCAAAATCCATCGCCTCCTGCACGGACATCCCCTCCGACAACCCGACCGCGAATCCGCCGACATAGGTATCCCCCGCCGCCGTCGTGTCCACGGCGGCCGCCTTGCGGCATTCCGCCCTGCAATAGCCGCTTTCGCCGACGTAGGCGGAGCCCTCCGCCCCCATCGTGATCACGACGTTTTTCACTCCCTTCCCGGCGAGCGCCGCCGCGCATTTTTTGGCGCTCTCTTCGTCCTTGGGGAAAATGCCCGTATAAAATTCCGCTTCCGACTGATTGGGCATGAAATAATCGCAGTTTTCGAGAATGCCTGGCAGCAGCTTCGCCGCGGGCGCGGGATTGAGCAGCGCGACCATCCCCTTCTCCTTCGCCCTCTGCAGGGCGTGGCGGACGATCTCCTGCGGAATTTCCAGCTGACAGACGAGAAAATCCCCCTCTTCCGCCCCTTCGAGAGCGCGGTCGACCAACCCTTCGCTCACCTTCCCGTTCGCGCCCGCGTCGAGAATGATCCGGTTGTCCCCGTCCACGACCACGATGACCGCGATCCCGCTGGAAATGCCGGAGAGCTTTTCGACGAAGCGAACGTCCGCGCCGTACCCCTCCAGCGTCCTTTTCAGTTCCTCCCCGAACGCCTCCCCGACGCAGCCGACCATGCGGACGTCTCCGCCCAGCTTCCCGATCGCCGCCGCCTGATTGGCGCCCTTGCCGCCGGGGTTGGTCATAAATCCCTCTCCCGAAATGGTCATGCCGTTTTCGGGCATGAAGGGAGCGCGCACGACGAGATCCATGTTCAGACTTCCGACCACATAAATTTTTTTCATCTCTTCTTTTCCTCCGTTTTTTACGCCTTTGAGTATAGCATACTTCGCGCCGTTTGTCAAATTCTTTTCCGAAATTGTCCCGACGGAAAACTCCGCCCGCTCCGCCCGCTCCGTCCGCCTTCATCCGCCCCGGCCGACCCAAAAACGGGCGGCGTCCGCGAGCGGAAACCGATAAGACAAATTTACATATTTTTGCGACAAAAGAATATTGCTTTTTCCGCAGAGATATGATATACTGAAAGCGTCCGGAAGGTCCGGATCAAAAAACGAAGAGGTGAAATTATGATCACGCACAAACCGCCCATGGGGTGGAACACCTGGAACACTTTCGCCGCGAACATCGACGAAGAACTCATTCTCGATTCCGCGGACAAACTCATCGCCGCCGGGCTTAAAGACGCCGGCTACGAATACGTCGTCGTCGACGACTGCTGGGCGCTGCGCGAGCGGGGCAAGGACGGGAAACTCGTGCCCGATCCGAAGAAATTCCCGCACGGCATGCGCTACGTCGCCGACAAACTGCACGAAAAGGGGCTGAAATTCGGCATGTATTCCTGCTGCGGAACGATGACCTGCGCCCGCTTCCCCGCCTCTTTCAACCGCGAATTTCTCGACGCGCAAACCTTTGCGGAATGGGGGGTGGATTTCCTCAAATACGATTACTGTTTCAAACCTGCGGGCGCGGTCGGCGCCGAACTCTACCGCCGCATGGGGCTGGCGCTCGCGTCCAGCGGGCGGGACATCCTGTTCAGCGGCTGCAGCTGGGGCGCGGACAAGACGCCCGAATGGATCGGCACGACGGGCGCCAACATGTGGCGTTCGACGGGGGACATCTTCGACTGCTGGGAATCGGTGAAATCGCTCATCCGTCAGCAGTACGACATCCTGCCCTTCGGCGGACGGGACTGCTTCAACGACATGGATATGCTCATCGTCGGCATGCACGGCAAGGGCAACGTCGGCGTCAAGGGCTGCACGCCGGACGAATATAAGCTGCACTTTGCCGCCTGGTGCCTGTTCGGCTCCCCGCTCATGATCGGCTGCGACATCCGCAATATGGACGAAGAGACCAAGGCGATCCTCACCAACCCCGTCCTTCTCGGCATCGACCAGGATCCCCGCTGCAACCGCCCGTATATCCTGAAATGCGAAGGCAACGAAGACCTTCCCGCCGTCGTCAGAACGCTCGCAAACGGGGATATCGCCGTCGGACTTTTCAACCTCTCCGACGCCCATGCCGATCCCTATGTCTGTCTCGACGACATCGGCGTGCCCTCCGCGCAGGGCAAGACGGTGGAGGGGACGGAGGCATACACCGGACAGACCATACGCGCGGTAAACGCGATCCTGTCCGCCTCTCTTCCCGCACATTCGTGTGCGGTCTACCGGCTGAAAATCACCGATCTGTAAACCGATATGAACTGCGGCGGCTGCGGCGCTCCCCTCTCCTTCGACGAGATCGGAATGTCGAGAAAACTCATCCGCAGAAATGCGGAGATCTGCTTCTGCTACCCCTGTCTCGCGAAAAAATTCGACGTGAGCGTGGCCCGATTAAAGGAAAAGGCGGACGAATACAGGCGTTCGGGCTGCGCGCTGTTCGCTTCGCTCCCGCCAAAAGAGTCGGGGCAGGGTTGAGACGAATGCCATGAAACCGACGGAAAAAGACAAACCGGAATCGGAACTCCCCGCAAAAAAGGGCGGACGGTTCAACAGCATCACCGTATACAACCGCTTTTCCGAAACGGTGGACGTGTGGATATACAACGCGGGCATTCAGGCAAAGGCCCGCCATTGTTTCGAATACACGAACACCCGCAGCATCCTGCAATACGTCACGGACGGGGAAGGGACGCTGGAATGCGGCGGCAGGAGCTGGCACCTCACCAAAAACACCCTCTTCCTGCTCCCGCGGGACGTGCGGGTGAAATACTATTCGCAAAAAGGAAACCCCTATCGCTACTATTGGGTTTCCTTTTCGGGCGCTTATGCGGACGTCCTGCTCGCCCAGAGCGGATTTTCCCCGGAGACGCCCGTCCGGACGGTGGATTCCCCCGTCGTCCGGCGTTCCTTCCGCCGCATCTACGAATTTTTGAAGCGCAGCCAGACCCAGACGCGGGTGGACTGTTCTCTGCAGCCGAAAATTCTGGCGGCGTTTTACGACATCTTCGGCGTCCTGCTCGAAAACAGGAACACCGAGCGCCCCCGCGCCGTCAACGAGCTGATCAACCGCGCCGTCGACCTCATGAACGGCGAATACCCGCAGGGGATTTCCGCGACGGAAGTCTGCGCCCGGCTCTATCTCAACCGGACGTATTTTTCCGCCCTCTTCAAAAAGCACATGGGCGTGTCCCCCGGCGAATATCTGAGCGAACTCCGCTTCGGCGAAGCCTGCCGGCTGCTGCGGCAGACCTCTCTGCCCGTGGAGGCGGTGGCGCGGGCGGTGGGCATGAACCAGAACGCCTTTTTCAAATTTTTCCGGGCGCGCCTTGGGCTGACGCCGGGCGAATACCGGAAAAGAGAAGAATGATTTTATCCGCCCCGAAACAAATCGCCCCGTTTTTCGGAGACAGTATCCGAGCGCGGAAAAGGAGAACTTTCATGACGATACGGGAAAAAATGCACGGCGGCAAGCTCTACCGCACGGACGACGAAGCCCTGATGAAAGAGCAGGCGGCATGCCTTGAAAAACTGTACGACTACAACCACACCCGCCCTTCGCAGGCGGAAATGCGGACGGCGCTCTTAAAAGAGATGTTCGCGGAGATCGGGGAGGGGTGCTATATCGAGCCGCCCTTCCACGCCAACTGGGCGGGGAAATTCGTCCGCTTCGGCAAAAACGTCTACGCCAATTTCAACCTGACCCTCGTGGACGACACGGCGATTTATGTGGGCGACAACACGATGTTCGGCCCCAACGTCACCGTGGCGACGGCGGGACATCCCGTTCAGCCCGCGCTGCGGGAGAAAATATATCAGTACAATCTCCCCATCCGCATCGGCAGAAACTGCTGGATCGGCGCGGGCGCGGTCATCCTGCCGGGCGTCACGATCGGCGACAACACCGTGGTCGGCGCGGGCAGCGTCGTCACCCGCGACCTCCCCGCAAACGTCGTGGCGGTCGGCAATCCCTGCCGCGTCCTGCGCCCCATCGGCGAGCGGGACGACCTTTATTATTTCCGGGACAAAAAAATCGACCCGTCCGAACTTTAAGCGGAAACGAGCCACCCGTGTATGCGACGAGCGCCGACCAATCGGTCGGCGCCCGCATTTTTTAATCCGTCTTTCAGCCTAAAATTCCGTCGATGATCTTTCCCATATCGGCAAAGCTCTTTTCCATCTCATCCGCAAGCCGCAGCTGGGTACGGCAGCGCACCAGGTTGTGCCCGGGGTATTTCGTGGCGAAATAGGTGTCCCCCGACAGGTAGTCGGTCAGAAAGCGCATGCCGCACTCCACCGTCATGAGATAAGCGCCGTAAGGGAAGAGTTCCCTTTCGCGCGGCGTGATGCTCTCCCGCACCGCCCCGCAGTACCCCTCCGCATAGGCGCGGAAAAGTCCGATGTCGAAATGCACCTTGTCGAGATCCTTTTCGTCCTCGGCGGCGGTGGACGCCCCGAAGCGGATGGAATCGCCGAAATCGTAGAGCATGGAGCCGGGCATGACCGTATCGAGGTCAATGACGGCGCGCGCTTCGTTCGTCTTCGCGTCCATCAGGATATTGTTGAGCTTGGTGTCGTTATGCGTCACGCGCAGGGGCACCGAACCGTCCTTCAATCCGTCGATCACTTTGCCGTAAGTATCCCCGTGCGCGAGCAGGAAATCGATCTCCGGCTTACACTCCTTCGCCCGACCCAAGGCGTCCGCGTCGAGGGCGGCGCGGAAGTCGGCGAACCGCTTGGGGGTGTCGTGGAAACGGGGAATGGTCTCGGTCAGAACGGAGGCGTCGAAACTCGCGAGGCTGTTCTGGAACTCCCCGAACGCCTTGCCCGAATTGTAAAACACCTTCTTGTCCGTCACCTTCTGATAGGTGACGGTGTTTTCGATGAAATCGTAGACGCGGAAGCACGCCTCCCCTTTCAGGAAGGATTTGCCGTCCTTGGTCGGAACGACGTTGAGGGTCTCGGCGCCGTGCGCGCGGAGATGCTCGGTGACGGCGCAGATGTTGCGCATCAGATTGTCGGGATCGGGAAAGACATGGGTATTCATCTTCTGCATGATATACCGCTTTTCCGTCGTCGTGACCAGCAGGGTGAGGTTGATATGCCCTTCGCCGTAAGGGGCGATGTCCGTCACTTCCCCCTGCAGGCGGAAGCTGTCCGCCGCAGACTTATATTCCTTCATATAATCCGTCATGGATATATCCTCCTATCGCCTCTTTCACTTCGCCGAGATCTTCCCGGTAAGTGATGCCGTACCACTTGTCCGCGTTGCGGAACACCCGCACGGTCGCCTTCCCCTCTTCCAGCGCCTTGGATATGACGGACGGAATGAAAAATTCGTCCTTCATGAGATTGGCGGAAGCCAGGAACTTCTTATACTCCTCTTTGAGAATATCGAAGATGTCGGGCGTCAGCCCCCAGAGATTCATGGACACGGGGGTATCGGCGGGCAGAACCACCTTCTTCCCGTCCTGCTCATAGCTGCCGTCCGGGGCGATCTTGGTGACCTCCGTCACCTTTTCGAGATACCCGTCTTTGGTCTCGCAGATGCCGCGGGAGACGGTGCCGTTCTTGCTGAGCGTGTTGCCGAGATGATACGCCGTCATCGCGTATTCGCCGTTTTTCGCGTTCGCGAGATGTTTCTGAATGTCGAAAAAGGCGTTGTGGCCGTAGTAGTCGTCCGCATTGATGATGGCAAACGGCTCCTTCACGACGTCCGCGCAGCAGAGAATGGCATGCGCCGTGCCGAAGGGCTTGGTCCTGCCTTCGGGCAGATCCTTCATGTCCTGCAAGACGTATTCCACGTCGGTGCGCCCGGCGATCCGATCCCCGACCAGCCGTTTGAAATCCGCCTCCATGTCCTCGCGGATGATGAACACCGTCTTGTCAAATCCCGCTTTTACCGCGTCGTACACCGAAAAATCGAGAATGCACTTCCCGTCCGGCGTGATCGGCTCCGCCTGTTTGAGCCCGCCGAACCGGCTGCCCATGCCCGCCGCCATTACAACGAGTGTCGTTTTCATTATTTTGCCTCCTCAGCGTATTTTATCCGGGCAAATTTTCTTCCGCCCGTTGACTTCTCCGTCATGATCTGCTATAATTATAGCATATTGAAATGCAAATGGATATACGTTATTTTGTCCGTTTTCTATAAATTCTGATACTTTTTGAGGAAAATCATGGAGAGCAATCTTTACCGGGCATGCCCCGTCGGCAGTGCCCTGACCATCGAAGCGCTGTACACCTTTTCCTGCCGCCGTTTTCCGGACGGCTATACCTTCAAAGGAGAGACGCACGATTTCGCCGAGGCGGTGTGCGTGACGGACGGCAAAGCGGGCATCACGGCGGGAAAAAACGTCTGCGTCCTGTCGGCGGGACAGATGATCCTCCACCCGCCGGGGGAATTTCACGCGATCTGGTCGGACGGCGGCGCCGAGCCGGAAACGGTCATCTTCTCCTTCCGCGCGGCTCTTCCCGAACTGCCCGTCCGCGTGTTCTCCCTCTCCCCCGAAAAAATAGGCGAACTGCGGAGCATCTACCGCGCCGCCGAAACCGCCTTCATCCTCAAAGAGAACAACGTCGAACGCATCCGGGAGGGAAAGGACGCGGAGGCGTCCGCCGTCGTCAAACGGCTGGAGATCTTTCTCCTCTCCGTATTTTCGGGCGGGAGCGCCGCCGCTTCCCGCTGCGGCAGCCGGAGCGCGGAAAACTATACCCGCATCCTCTCCGCCATGGAAAACAACATGGGCGAGCCGCTCGACGCGGGAACGCTCGCCCGATTGTGCAACATGAGCGTGCCCGCGCTCGAAAAGACGGTGCGCCGCTATTCGGGCTGCGGGGCGATGGCGCACTATAACGCCCTGCGCATGCAGCGGGCGGCGGAAATGCTGTCGGCGGGCGCCAGCGTCAAGGAAACGGCGCTCTCTTTGGGCTTTTCCAATCAGAACTATTTCAGCGCCTGTTTCAAAAAATGGTCGGGCAAAGCCCCTTCTTCCGTCCGCCCCGCACTCTGATCTTGCGGGGCAGCCCGCAGGGATTTTCCGACTTTGAAAATTCCGTCTCCTCAACCCTGCCCCCTTGTTACGGATTTATTCTTATCCCCTCCGTCACTTCGTGACACCTCCCCTTTATCAAAAAGGGGAGGCATGGGAATAGGCGTACACTCCCCTTTCCATAAGGGGAGGTTTTCTTTTCTGCCTCCCTTGCGCAAAGAGAAGCCGCCAGCGCACCGCCCTTTCCTATGGCTTCCCTTGTGCAAAAACGCTGTCCCTGCCTGCCCCAACCATGGCTCCCTTGTGCAAAGGGAGCTGGCATGCGCAGCATGACTGAGGGATTGTCTGTTCGGCTTTCGGATAGGCAAAATGCCGTCGTCAAATCCCTGCCCCGCTCTTTTTTATCTTCTTATCCCCTCCGTCCCGCTCCGCTCGCCCCTCCCCTTACCATAAGGGGAGGTAGAAGAGACAGGCGAACCACCCTTACCATAACAAAAAAGCTGTTTACCGTAAGAGTGACGCTTTACAGCGATTGCTTTACAGCGGTTTCAATATGTTACATCTTATACCGGCGGCGGAAATAAACGTCGCCGCCCCTTTCGGACTGTCGTCCTGCAACATAAAAATATAGCAGCCTTCCTCCGAAAGCAGGTCGGTATATTCCGAAAGCGTCTCCTGCGAAATCAAGCGGATAAACGGCTTTGCCTCCCCCATGGACCAATTCAGCCGGCTGGATATAAATTGCGGGAACTCGAAAATAATTTCAAGGCAATTTTCCCGCCAGCTTTGATCCGGACAGCCGTATAAGACGATTTTTTCCTCTCCGATATTGCCGTAATCAAAATCCATCCAGGCGCATTTTTCCAGATACCCGTTGATTTTTTCCGTCTCCGAAAGGACTTCTTCCCGCGGCATACGCTTTTGTCTATAAATCGAAACCATTTCCTTCCCTCCTTCCGCCGCGCCGTACCGTTCGCCCGCAGCAAAATGCGCCGCCTTTCTCCCTATGTCCCGGCGTCCCGTTACGCGCAATACGAGTCGGCAAGCCTTCACAATTCAGATTTTCCCGTTAAACGCTGAAACCGCTCAGAAAGTAATTTTTTCTGATCGGTCTCATAAATCAAAGAACTCCTTCCCACATTTTGAAAGCTATACCTTCCGATTTTGCATATTCTTCCAAAGCACCTCCCGACGGTCCGAAAACAGTTAAATCGGGATTGTCGGGAAATATGTCTTCCTCCAACAAACAGGGATTCCCTTCAAAATATACAGATGTCAAACCATCACATCTGTCAAAAGCGCCGCTTTCGATCTTCCATACCGAACTCGGTATTAAAATTGTTTCCAACCTTTTGCAGTCAAGAAAAGCACATCTGTAAATTTGTTCTGCCTCATTCAGGTGGACGCGCTCTAAAAAGTTACACTTTTCAAAGGCATTGGGATAAATTTGTTTCACAAGACCAATATCGATCTCTTTAATCATACTACCGCTAAAAGCATCATTCAAAATATATCGGACTTCACAGCCGTTATAAGTGTCGGGAATAACTACATTCTCCCCTTCTCCGTTATATCGATAGATGCAATAATATGTTATAATCCCTCCATCCGATGTTCCGAAGGGAAATTCATAAAATTCAAAAGTTTTCCGATCCTTACATCCCGTAAAACAAACAAACGAAAAAACGAGAATCACCCCAAATAATTCCCATTCAGAAAGTATACGTCTTATATGCTTCATTTCTTTTGCCCCCTTTATATCATTATAAATTATATAAAAATTTTTGAAGCCGCCGCCCTTTGTACGGACGTTTTTCTTATGTCCCGGCGTCCCGTTCCACGCGCACCCGCAGCCTGCCCTTGCGGCTTTCGCCGAGAATTTCCGCAAAGACAAACCGACCTTTGCCGCGCACGGTGACGCTGTCCCCTTCATTGAGTTCGCGGGAAGGGCGGGCGCACAGCCTGCCGTTTACAAACACCCGCTCCGCGTCGAAATACTTCCCCGCCTCCGCGCGGGAGAGGGAAAACACCGCCGCGGCGGCGCAGTCGGCGCGCGGCGAAGAGAGAAAATGCACTTCGCTCCTCTTTTCCGCCCTTTCGGGTTCCCTCCCTTCCGCCCGGGACACCTTTACGTCGGTATGCCGCACCCGCGCGAGATTTTCCTCCACGAAGGAGGCGATGCGTTCCAGGCAGTACAACAGGGCGCCCTCCCCCGAAAGCCGGATGTCCCCCAGCGTGCTCCGCTCTATCCCCAAACCCAGAAGAGAACCGAGATAATCCCGATGGGTGAGCTCCTCCGCAAACTTCGCGTTCGCGGGGGATATTTTCAAAACCGCGACGGGAAAAGCCTCTTCGTAATCGCAGTTCCCGAAACGGGCGATCTGCCTCTCCGCCCCTTCGAAGCCGCCCCAAAGCCGCACGCCGGCGTAGGAAATTTCCCGCTCCGCCGCGTACAGATACCCGATCTCCGCCGGGGATAAAAAATCCGTGAACGCATACCTGCCCCGTGCATAAGCCCGTTCGGCGAGTTCAAAAAAGCGGTTGCGCCAATTTTTTTCCTCTTCGTTCATTCTCCCTGCTCCCCGAAATTTTCCAAAAAGGAATGGCGGACGCCCCGCTGCTTATACGCCGCCAGCGTATCCAGCTGCACGTTGTGGATGCTTTGAAAAATGCAGTCTTCGACGTGCGGATTTTCTTTGCGCAGTTCTTCGATGAGCGCCTTGACGCGGGCGCGGGCAGAAAACATCTCCTGCCCCGCCGCGGACGCCGTAAACCGACAGGCGCAGGCGATAAATTCCAGTCCGTTGTACTCCTTCCAACGCAGGATGTCCCGTTCTAAAATACAATACAGGGGACGGATGAGTTCCATGCCTTCGAAATTGCTGCTTTTAATCCGCGGCAGCATCCCCTGTATCTGCCCGCCGTACAGCATCCCCATGAGTGTGGTTTCGATGACGTCGCTCTTGTGGTGCCCGAGCGCGATTTTGTTGCAGCCGAGTTCCTTCGCCTTGGCATACAGATGCCCGCGGCGCATACGCGCGCAGAGGTAGCAGGGGGACTCGGCAGCCAGCATGTCCGCCGCCGCGAAGATGTCCGAAGAAAACATATGCAGCGGGATTTGAAGGATCTCCGCGTTTTCCTCTATCTTTCTCCTGTTTTCGGCGTTATACCCCGGATCCATGGACAGGAACACGAGTTCGAAGGGCACTTCGCTGTGCCGCTGCAATTCCTGCATGAGTTTGGCGAGGAGCATGCTGTCCTTTCCGCCCGAAATGCACACGGCGATCCTGTCCCCCGCCCCGATCAGCCGATATTTTTTGACGGCGAGGACGAAGGGGGACCAAAGCTGTTTGCGGTAGGTGGTGATGATCGAACGCTCGATCTCCTTATATCTTTCCAGCGCTTTTGCCATGTTCCTCCTTTACGGGCGCACGCCGCGCACGCCCGTCAGATCTTTCACGACCTCCCCCGCGGCGATAAGCCCGGCGACGGACGGAACGAAAGAGACGCTGCCGGGCACCCGCTTTTTTCCCTCCGTCGGCGCGTTCGTCAAATCCATGGGTATCTCCTCCGAGTACACCACTTTGAGCTTTTGGACGCCGTTTTCCCGACAGAGCCGCCGCATCGCCCGCGCGAGCGGGCACACTTTCGTCTCGTAGATGTCGGCGACCCGGAACGCCGCGGGGTCGAGTTTGTTCCCCGCCCCCATGCAGCTGATGACGGGCGTCCCCGCCTCTTTGCACGCCAGGACGATGCCGATTTTTCCCGCCAGGGTGTCGATGGCGTCGACGACGTAATCGTACTCGTCAAAGGGAAATTCCGACGCCTTTTCGGGCAGAAAAAAACAGTCGTGCCGCCGCACGACGCACCCGGGGGAAATCTCCCCGATCCGCTTTTCCGCCGCCTCCGTCTTGAACATCCCCAGCGTGCTTTGCAGGGCGATGATCTGGCGGTTGAGATTGCTCGGCGCAACCCTGTCCGCGTCGATCAGGTCGAGCGACCCCACGCCGCACCGCGCCAGCGCTTCGACGGCATAGCCGCCCACACCCCCGATCCCGAACACCGCCACGCGGGAAGAGCGGAGCTTTTCCAGCCCCGCTTCGCCCAAAAGCAATTCCGTTCTCGATGTCTCCTCCACGCGCGTCTCCCCGTCACCGCCCTTCGCGGTCGGCAAAATAGTCTATCTTCATCGCCTTTCTGACGTCCGAAAGGGTCTCCGCCGCAACTTTGCGCGCTTCGACGCTGCCCTTGTACAGAATGTCCCACACCGCGGGAATGTCTTTGGCAAATTCCTCCCGCCGCGCGCGGATAGGTTCCAGCACCTCCTGCAAGACGGCGTTCAAGAACTTTTTCACCTTCATGTCCCCCAGACCGCCCCGCTCGTAGTGCGCCTTCATCTCGTCCAGATCGGCGTATTCGGGCAGATAGCGCTTAAAATGCTCGTCCGTGCAGAAGGCGTCCAGATAGATAAAGGTGGGATTGTCCTTGGTGTTGCCGGGGTCGCTCACTTTGAGGTGATTGGGGTCGGTGTACATGCCCATCACCTTGCGCTTTATCTCGTCGGCGGAATCGGAAAGATAGATGCAGTTGCCGA
Source organism: Candidatus Scatosoma pullicola (assembly GCA_018712725.1). GTDB lineage: Bacteria > Bacillota > Clostridia > Christensenellales > Borkfalkiaceae > Scatosoma > Scatosoma pullicola. Next base: position 30,179 of record DVGN01000088.1, on the reverse strand, counting down.
GCGATTTGCTCATCTTCGCCATGCCGTCCGTGCCGGGCAGGCGCAGACAGGACTTGTTTTCGGGCAGCACCGCCTTGGGCTCCGTCAGCGTCTCCCCGTACAGCCCGTTGAAGCTGCGCACGATCTCCCGCGCCTGTTCCAGCATGGGCAGCTGATCTTCGCCCACGGGCACCGTGTCCGCGCGGAACGCCGTGATGTCCGCCGTCTGGGAAACGGGATAGGTCAGAAAGCCCATGGGCAGGGACAATTCGAAATTCTTCTGCCGTATCTCCGCCTTGACGGTCGGATTGCGCTCCAGCCGGGAAAGGGTGACCAGATTCATATAATAAAAGGTCAGTTCCGTAAGCTCGGAAACGTACGACTGCACGAACACCGTCGCCCTGGCGGGATCGATGCCGCAGGCGAGATAGTCGAGCGCCACTTCCGTGATGTTCGCGCGCACCTTTTCCGGCTCGCCGAAATTGTCGGTGAGCGCCTGCGCGTCCGCGATCATGATATATATCTTATCGTAATCGCCGCTGTTTTGCAGCTCCACCCGCCGCCGCAGCGACCCGACGTAATGTCCGATATGCAGTTTCCCCGTGGGGCGATCCCCCGTCAGAATGATGTGTTTCATGCCTTTCTCTCCGTTCTTTCTCTTCCGGGCTGCCCCTTACAAGACAGCCCGGACGCTCGTTTATGATAATTTTCTGTCTCTATTATAGCACGACGGCGGCGCGCCGTCAATCCTTTCCGATCATTCTGAAACGGAAAACGCATAGCGGGCAAAGCGCCGATACGGCTGGTTCGCGCCCACCAGGGAAGAGCCGAGCGCGGCATATTCGGGAACGTTTACGTTGTTGGGGACGTCCTCCGTTTCCAGGCACATGCCGCAGCAGCGGGTATAGCGATGCCCCTTCTTGCCGTCCTGCGCAAGGCCCGTGCCCGCATAAAACTGCACGGCGGGCATATCGGTAAAGCAATCCATGCGGATTCCGCTTTCGGGCGAGTACAGCGACGCATACGGCTTGTTTTTATCCCTGTCCGCGCGCAGCACGAAGCAATGGTCGAATCCGCCGCCGCGCGCGAGATCTTCGTCCTCCCCGCGCAGGGCGTCCCCGTCGGCGATCTTCTTTTCCGAAGTAAAATCGAAGGGAGTGCCCTTCACGGCGCGGAATCCGCCGTGGGGAATGAGTTCGTCGTCGGTGGGCACGATGCGGTCGGAATCGATGCGCAGGCAGTGGCCGAGAATCGATCCGCTCCCCTCTCCGTTCAGATTGAAATAGGCGTGGTTGGTGAGATTGACCGCCGTCGCCTTGTCGGAGAGGGCGTAATAGTCGATGCCGAGCACCCCGTTTTCAAACGTATAGGTGACCTTCACGCGAAGATTGCCGGGGTAATTCTCTTCTCCGTCGGGGGAGAAACAGCTGAGGACGAGTTTGCCCCCCTCCGTTTCCACGTCCCAGATTTTTGCGTTGAATCCTTCCCTGCCCCCGTGTAAATGGTTGGAACGGTCGTTTATATACAGTTGATAGGTCTTTCCGTCCACCGTCAGCCGCCCCTTGTCGATGCGGTTGCCGAACCGACCGATGAGCGCGCCGAGATAGCCGCCGTTGTGCAGGTACCCTTCGATGCCGTCATAGCCGAGCAAAACGTCAGTCGGCTTCCCCGCCCGATCGGGCACGATCAGGCTTTGCAGGATGCCGCCGTAATTCAAAACGGTGAGTTTGTTCTCCCCGTCCTTCATCGTGTACGCATACACGGTACGCCCGTCGGGCAGTTTTCCGAATTCCGATTTTACGATTTCAGCCATTTTTTCACTCCTCAGTTTTTCTTTTTTTATCCGTTTTCCGAAGGGAGCGCCGGGGAAATTTTTCCCTCAGCCGCCCAATCCGACTTCCGCCGTGCCCGAATCCCGGACGCGGGCGCGGAAAACGTTTTCCTTTCCGAATACGCGGGACATCTCCCGGACGTACCCTTCCCGTTCCTCCTCCCGCACGCAGGCGAGAACCGTCCCCGCAAATCCGCCGCCGTGCAGGCGGTAGCCGCCTTCTTTGAGCAATCGGGAGGAAAGCCACAGGGCGAGATTGACGGGCTGGACGTCGCTGCCCGGAACGAAGCAGTTTTGCAGATATTTCTGACTGCTCTCCCCGCTCTCGCGCAAAAGGCGCAGAAAAGCGCTCACGTCCCCGCGCAAAAGGGCGTCCGCCGCCCCGTCCGTCCGCCTGTTTTCGGCAAAGAAGTGCGCCGCGCGCAGAATCGCCCGCTCGGAGACCTTTCCTTTCAAGTCGGGCAGGGCGTCCAGAAATTCCTCTTCCCGCACCTCCCGCAAAATCCTCTTTCCGAAAAACGCCGCCGTCTCCTCCATTTCCCTGCGGATGTCCGCATAGTATCTGGTCAGCGCCGAATGGGAGCCGCCCGCGTTGACGAGGACGAGCGAATACCCGTTCAAGGGGGGCAGGGGAGAGACGAGCGGTTTTGCAGGATCGGCAAAATCCATTTTGTTCAGCCCGCCGAAGGCAACGCCCGACTGATCGAGCAGCCCGCACGGCTTCCCGAAACAGACGTTCTCGGCAAAGTGCCCGATCTCCGCCTTGTCCGCGGGAGAGAGCGCGCCGTCCAAAAACAAGACGTTGAAGATCTCCGCGACGAGAATTTCAAACGCCGCGGAAGAGGACACGCCCGCGCCGCGGAACACCGTGCTTTCGGTATAGGCGGAAAAGCCGCCCATTTTCCCCACGCGGTACCCCTTGCGCCGGATCCCTTCGGCGACGCCCCGCGCCAGCGAAGCGCTTCTGCCCGCCTCCGCCCGCCGGGGAGAGGTGTCCGAAAGGCGGAACCGCACGGGGCGAAACCCCTTGGAACAGATCTCGACGACCCCGTCCTCCCGCCTGCCGACGGCGGCGAGAATGTCGCAGTCTATCGCGGCGACGATGACCTTTCCGCCGTTGTGGTCGGTATGATTGCCGATGATCTCCGTCCTGCCCGGAGAGGAGAAAAACTTTTCGGGCGCACCGCTGCGCAGAGCGGCGTACCCCTCTTGCACCGAGCGAAAACGCGCTTCCGCCTCCCTTGCCTTCTCCGGGCCGTAAAGTCCGCGATAATCCATTCCCGTTTCCCCTTTTTTCTTATTATATCACAATTTTTTCCCTTTGTAAATAGCAGAGGGCATTTTCAGCCAAACTATTCGCATGAGAAAGAATCTTTTGCCGATCGCTGCCGTCATATTCGTCTGCGCCGTACTACTGATCTCGGCGGGAATGCTCTTTTTCTCCTCCGCGCCTCCCCTTTCCGCGCTGCCCTCTCCGACCGTCCTGCCCGTCTTTCATTTCGGATAAGGGCGGATCCTGTCTTTTACCCTTCCGCTCCGCGCTTTCCCCGCGGGCATCATGCGGCTCGCCGTCCGCGCGGTTTTACGCGCCGTACTTTTTGCGGTACTCGTACATGGCGGGCAGATATTCCTTCCCGTCCACGATGCCCCGCTCGATCGCGGAGATGATGTCCTCCATCGTGACGACGGAATACACGTCGACGCCGAACTCCCTTTTCGCCTCCTGCACGGCGGACAGATCGCTGTCCTGCCCCTTCTCCATCCGATCGACGGAGATGATCATCCCCGCCACTTTCACGTCCGCGGCGGCGCGGAGCTTGGGCAGAATCTCGCGGAGCGCCTTGCCCGACGTCATCACGTCTTCGACGATGAGCACCCTCTCGCCGTCGACGAGCTGCTTCCCGACGAAAAGCCCCCCTTCGCCGTGATCCTTCGCCTCCTTGCGGTCGAAACAGTAATTCATGTCCGCGCCGTACTTCTCATACAGCGCCACGGCGGCGGCGACGGCGAGCGGGATTCCCTTGTACGCCGGCCCCACCAGCGTATCGGCGGACAGCCCGTGTTCGCGGATGCAGTCGGCGTAATAGCCGCCCAGCCGGGCGAGCTGCGCCCCCGTCTTGTAGTTGCCCGTATTGATGAAATAGGGAGCGCGCCTGCCGCTTTTCAGCGTAAATTCGCCGAAGCGCAGCACCCCGCTGTCCACCATGAAACGAATAAATTCCTCTTTATAAGTCAAAGCCATGATCTCTCCTCCCGTCCGCGGCGGCACGAAGCGCCCCGCATTTTTTATTTTTGTCCTTTCTGCGCTTTCTTTATTCCCGATTTCAGGACAGGCGCAGCGCGCCCGTGAGTTCGGCCGCCCTTTTCACGCCATGGGCGTCGCACCAGCCGCCGAGCCCTTCGATGATCTTAGGGCAGGCATAGGGATCGGTGAAATTGGCAGTCCCCACCTGCACGGCGACGGCGCCCGCCATCAGAAATTCCACGGCGTCCTCCGCGCAGGTGATGCCTCCCATGCCCACGACGGGGATCTGCACCGCATGCGCCGCTTCGTACACCATCCGCACCGCGATCGGGCGGATGCCCGCCCCCGAAACGCCGCCCGTGACATTGGCGAGAATGGGCTTTCGCCGCTCGATGTCGATCGCCAGCCCCGTAAAGGTATTGACGAGGGAAAGGGCGTCCGCGCCCCCCTTTTCCGCCGCCCGCGCGTTGGCTCTGATGTCCTCCGCGTTGGGGGAGAGCTTGACCATGAGCGGAGTTGCCGAAAGGGCGGATTTTGCCGCCCGCGTCACCTCTTCCACGCTCTCCGGACGGATGCCGAACGCCATGCCCCCGCTTTTCACGTTGGGGCAGGAGATGTTCAGCTCGATCATATCGACCAGGCCGTCCAGCCGGGCACAGATGCCCGCATAGTCCTCCAGAGTCTTTCCCGCGACGTTGGCGATCACCGCCGTGCCCTTGCCCTTCAGCCACGCGAGGTCGTTTTCGATAAAGTGTCCGACGCCCGGATTCTGCAATCCCACGGCGTTGAGGATGACCCCCCGCGCCTCCGCGATGCGGGGGGTGGGATTGCCGGCGCGCGGCTCTAAGGTAAGCCCCTTCGTGGACACGCCGCCGAGACGGCCTATGTCGTACAATTCGTCGAACTCCCGCCCGAACCCGAACGTCCCCGACGCGGCGATCACGGGGTTTTTCAACTTTACGCCGCAGAGATTGACCGATAAATCCGCCATAATGCCCTCCTTTTCCGCCCGTCAGAGAACGACGTCCCCGATCGGGAACACCGGCCCGTCCTTGCACACCCGCGCGTGCTGCCCGTCCGTGAGGTCGCACACGCACACGAGACAGGCGCCGATCCCGCAGCCCATCCGCTCTTCCAGGGACGCGAACCCGGGCAGTTTTTCCCTTTCCAGCACCTCTTTCAGCGCCCGCAGCATGGGCAGAGGCCCGCAGGAGAGAACGACGTCCGGGCGGATCCCCGCCCGCAGATCCTCTTCGAACGCCTGCACGGCGTTTTTCTTCTCCCCGTAACTGCCGTCGTCCGTCACCGCTTTCAGGCGGGCTGCCCTTTCAAATTCTTCCAGCCCGCACACCGCCTCCTTGTTCCGAAACCCGATATAGGCGAACACCTCTTTGGCCGGCGCGTACTCCCGCAGGGCGGCGATCATGGGAAAGATCCCGACGCCCCCGCCGACCAGCGCCACTCTTTTCTCGTCCCTCTCTACAAAAAAGCCGTTGCCGAGGGGCATCAGGACCTGTAAGCTCTCCCCTGCCCCCATCGAAGCGAGATTTCTCGTTCCCTCCCCCCGCACCTGAAAGCAGAGGGAAATGCGTTCCCCTTCCGCCTTGCAGATCGCAAAGGGACGGCGCAGGAGATGCCCCCGCACCCCGACGGACGCGAATTGCCCCGCCCGCACCTTCACCTCTCCGGGCAGGCGGAGGACGAGTTCGTAAACGCCTTGGGCGATCTGTTCATCCGACAGGATTTCCGCGCGATAGTCTTTCATCTTTTCGCCTCCCCGTCAAAGTCCGAGCACGGAGGCGAGGTCGCGCTGCATGTCCAGAGCCGCCGCCCGCGCCGCGTCGTAATATGTCCCGCCCCTCTTGCGGTATGCGCAGAGAATCCCGCGCGAATTGTTGACGACGCCCCCCAGCCCGTCCGCGCCGAAACAGCATTTGAGCATCTGCGCGTTTCCGCCCTGCGCGCCGTAGCCGGGGATGAGGAAAAAGGTATGGGGCAGAAGTTTCCTCAGCCGCGCCGCCTCTTCGGGGTGCGTCGCGCCCACGACGGCGCCCACCGCCGAATAGCCGTATTTTCCTTCCGTCCCCTCCCCCCATTTCTCGACAAGGGCACCCATGTATTCGTACACGAGCGTTCCGTCCGCCAAAAGTTTGTTTTGCAGCTCCCCGCTCGAAGGGTTGGAGGTCTTGACCAGCACGAAAATCCCCCTGTCCCGCTTTTTGCAGTCGTCGACGAAGGGCGCGATCCCGTCCGTGCCGAGATAGGCGTTCACCGTGAGGAAATCGGCGGGAAAGGCGCGGGAGGCGTTCCCCTCCACCTTCGTCTCCCCCAAAAACGCCGACGAGTAGCACGCCGCCGTCGAGCCGATGTCGTTGCGCTTGGCGTCCGCGATAACGATCAGCCCCTTTTCCGCCGCATAGCGGAGGGTCTCTTCAAACGCTTTCAGGCCGGGCACGCCGTACATTTCGTAATAGGCGATCTGCACCTTGACAGAGGGCACGACGTCGTACAGGCGGTCGATGAGCGTCTTGTTGAAGTCGAAAATGCGCTCCGCCGCGCCCGCGAAATCCTTCACCCCCGCCCGCATTTCGTCGGGGAGATAGTCAAAAGAGGTGTCCAGCCCCACGCAGGTGGGATTTTTCATGCCGACGATCCTTTCGATCAATGCGTCCGTAATCATGTCCTTATCTCCTTTCCCCGCCCCGCATTTTCCAAAACGACGGGGGCAGGGTTGCGTCTGTCGTATTTTTCGCCCTGTTTTTCAACCTTTCAGAAGGGATACTTCACGTCCCCCGAGACGATCGTGTATTTAACGGCGCCGTACAGCCTACGCCCGCCGAAGGGATTGTTTTTGCCCTTGGAGAGGAATTTTTCGGGTTCGACCGTCCACTCTTCGTCCAGGTCGGCGATCGTCAGATCGGCGGCGCCCCCCACTTCGATCTTTCCCCCTTCCAGGCCCAGGATAAAAGCGGGATTGCCGCTCATCCTGGCGGCGAGTTCGGGCAGCGTCAGAATCCCCGTCTTATAAAGATAAGTCACCGCAAACCCGAAAGAAGTTTCCAGCCCGCTGATGCCGAAGGCGGCGAGATTGTATTCCACGTTTTTGTCGTTCTTGTGGTGGGGGGCATGATCGGTGACGATGCAGTCGATCGTGCCGTCTTTCAGCCCTTCGAGAATGGCGAGCCTGTCCTTTTCTTCGCGGATGGGCGGATTGACCTTGGTATTTGTGTCGAATCCCGTAACGATGTCGTCCGTCGCGGCGAAGTAATGCGGACAGGTCTCCGCCGTCACCTTCACGCCCGCCCGCTTGGCGTCGCGGATGAGCCGCACCCCCGAAAAGGTGGAGACGTGGCAGATGTGGACGGGGACGTCCAGGCTCTCCGCCAGGCACAGCTCGCGCGCGATGCTCACGTCCTCCGCCGCGCGCGGAATCCCCTTCAAACCCGCCAGCGTCGAGTTATACCCTTCGTTGACCACGCCGTTGTCCGAAAGTTCCTTGTCCTCGCAGTGGCAGAGGCAGCGGATGCCGAATCCGCTCGCGTATTCCATCGCCAGGCGCATGAGGCGGCTGCTCTTCACCGCCGTGCCGTCGTCGGAGATCGCGACGGCGCCCGCCTTTTTCATCTCCCCGATGTCGGCGAGTTTCTCCCCCGCCTCCCCCTTGGTGATGGCGCCGATCGGGCGGACCTTGCAGAGCCCCACCTCCTCCGCGCGGTGGCGGATGTAGCTGATCACCACCTTATTGTCCGCGACGGGCGAGGTATTGGGCATGCAGCAGATCTGCGTAAATCCCCCCTTCACCGCCGCCTTCGAGCCGCTTTCGATGTCCTCTTTGTATTCGAATCCCGGTTCCCGGAGATGGACGTGCATGTCGATGAGGCCGGGAAAGACGTGCAGTCCCGCCGCGTCGATGACCTCTTCTCCCTTTTCGGGAGAAATCTTGTCCGCGATCTCCGCGATCTTCCCCGCCGCCAAGCGGATGTCCTTTTTCTCCACCCGGTCCGAAAAGACCACGCTGCCGTTTCTGACGATCATTTTATTACCTCCAAAAATTCGCTTTTCTTTATAGGGCGCCCGGCGAAAAATCCTTCCGCCCTTCCGCGCCCGCCCGTATTTCCGATAGTCAAATACCTGCCTGCCCTCTATACCCCGCGGGAAGCTCTGCCGCTCCCGCGAGACTCACAGGGATTTCCTGTACTGCTGCAACAAAAACAACAGCGCCATTCGCACCGCCACGCCGGAGAGGACCTGATCTTCGATATAACTCCGCTCGTCGTCGATGACGTCCCCGGTGAGTTCGACGCCGCGGTTGACGGGGCCGGGGTGCATGACGATCGCTTCGGGGGACGCCAGGGACAAAATCTTTTCGTTCACGCCGTAAAATTCGGCGTATTCGTTCAGGGAGGGAAAGTTCCCCGCCTCCTGCCTTTCCAGCTGAATGCGCAGCCCCATCACGACGTCCGCCCCCTCCACCGCCTCTTCGCGGGAGGAGCAGAGTTTTGCGCCCAGCCGGTCGATGCCCTTGGGGATAAGCGTCTCGGGCGCGTACATGCGCACTTCCGCCCCCAATTTCGTCAGGCCGAACAGATTGGATTTGGCGACGCGGGAATGCTTGATGTCGCCGAGGATCGCCACTTTCAGCCCCTCTATTTTCCCGAACCTCTCCCGCATGGTGCACATGTCGAGAAGGGCCTGCGTGGGATGCTCGTTCATGCCGTCCCCCGCGTTGAGGACGCTCGCCTTCACCGTCCTGGCGAGCAGATAAGGCGCCCCGCCCATGGGATGGCGGATGATGATGAAATCGTTTTTCATCGCGTCCAGCGTCTTTCCCGTATCCACGAGGGTCTCCCCCTTGGCGACGGAGGAAGAGGAAGCGGCGATGTTGATGGTCGTCGCCCCCATGTATTTTGCCGCAAGTTCGAAACTCGTGCGGGTGCGGGTGCTGTTCTCGTAAAAGAGAATGGTCGCCGTACAGCCCTCCAGATGGGGCAGCTTTTTGATGCCCTGGCGGAGCAGTTTTTTCATGTTCGCGGCGGTATCGAGGATCTCCGAAATCTCCTCCGCCGTCGCGTCCACCAGCCCGAGCATGTCCTTTCTCCGAATCATTGATGTCCTCCTTTCAGCCGGTTGCAAAAAGCGATCCGGTTCCGGTTCTTCTCAATCCTTTTCCCTGCCGACGACGACCTTGTCTTCGCCGTTCCGTTCGGTAAAATACACCTTCACGTATTCGCTGCGGGCGGTGGGGACGTTTTTGCCCACGAAATCGGCGCGGACGGGCAGTTCCCTGCCCCCGCGGTCGACGAGTTCCAGAAGCCGCACGGCGCGCGGGCGCCCCAGCCGGAACACCGCTTCGATGGCGGCGCGCACCGTCCTGCCCGTATGCAGCACGTCGTCGCAGAGGATCACCGTCTTTCCGTCCACGGAAAAATCCAGCTTGTTCCGGGTGTATTCGGGCAGGAAATAGGCGGAGACCAGATCGTCCCGCTGCATGCCGATGTCCACGCCGCCGCAGGGCACTTCCCGCCCCGTCACTTCGGAAAGGCATTTCTGCATCCGCCGCGCGACGTATTCCCCGCCCCGCCGGATGCCGACGAGCGCGAGTTCCGCCCCGGGATCCCGCTCGTCTATCTCGTGCGCCAGGCGCACAAAGGTGCGGCGCATTCCGTCCGCGTCCATAATGATGTGTTCCGCCCCGTCCATATCAGCCTCCCGAACGCAAAATAAAGACCCGGGCGCGATGCCCGGGTCCGGAAACTTCTCCGCATTCCCCGCCGCGCGCCGAAAACGCGCCCGCAGGGCAAAATCCTTCCGAATTGTTCCGTCTTGTCGGCATCGCGGTACCGCTCTTAAAGATCGGTTTCATTATAGCACACTTTTTCCGCAAAGTAAAGCGTTTGTACGGAAAATTTTTCCCCTTTTCCCCCTCTTCTTTTCCTCTTCTTTTTCTGCTTTCGTCCCCTCATCTCTCTTCCGGACTTTTCCTATCCTCACGCCTCCCCGATCTCCGTCAGCCTGAATCCCGTCTTGTCGCAGGAGGTGAGGTAGTATCCGACGCCGCCGCGGAGGGTGTACAGCGGGAAATAGGCGCTGCCGTGCAGATGCCCGAACACGACTTTGTCCGCCTTGTGCGCTTCGAACAGGTCGGTAAACAGCGTGCTTTCCCCGCGCAGGGTGAAGGGGGGATAATGGATCATCGCGATGAGTTTGTCCCCCGGCTGACGGAGCTTTTCCGCGCAGTCGAGCGCGAGACGGAACCGCTCCCCCTCCCGCAGGTACAGCTTTTTGTCCTGTTCGGAATAATCGGGGCTGCCCGGGCACGCCCACCCGCGCGACCCGGCGACGACGCAGTTTCCCATCCGCACGGCGTCCGTCTGTAAAAAGAAAAAGGAATCGTCGGGCGCGCTGTCGCGCAGGCGGGTGATGCCGTTCCACCAATAATCGTGATTGCCGCGGATGAAGATTTTTCTTCCGGGCAGCGCGGCGATTGCGCGCAGATCTTCGAGCGCGTCGGACAGCTTCATCGCCCAGCTGATGTCCCCGGCGATAAGCACGACGTCCTCCGCCCCCACCTTTTCCCGCCAATCGGCTTTTATCTTTTCGAAATGCCCCTCCCAATTCGCCCCGAACACGTCCATCGGCTTGGAGGAATCGAAGGAGAGATGCAGATCGCTGATCGCAAAAATCTTCATGGGCTTATTATAACAGATTTTTTCCGAAAAGGCAACCAACGCGCGCCCCTCCCAGCAGATTTCGGCTCCGCCCTCTTCCCGGCTCCCCTGTGCAAAGCGCCGTACCGCCCCCCGCCATGACTCCCTTGTGCAAAGCGACGGTACCGCCCCCCCGCCATGGCTCCCTTGTGCAAAGCGACGGTACCGCCCCCCCGCTATGGCTCCCTTGTGCAAAGGGAGCTGTCAGCGCAGCTGACTGAGGGATTGTCTGCTCGGTTTCCGATTTGCTGAATCGAAAGCGGACTTTTCTTATCCCCTCCGTCTCGCTCCGCTCGACACCTCCCCTTACCATAAGGGGAGGCATGATTGGTGGGTGCACCGCCTCCCCTTTTTGACAAAGGAAAGGCATGGATAAGACGGTAAAAACGCAAGCCCGACAATGTATTGCGTAGTATATACGCGTTTCCCCCAACTTAAACCATAATAATATCCCCGCCCGAAAGGCGGGGATATTATTCTTTCAGACGGACGCAAGTTCCTTGCCGTCCGCCGGCGCTTCCGCCTCTTTCTCGGCGGTTTCGGGTGCGGCGCTCGCCGCGGTCTCCTTGTAATTGCCGATATACTGCGGCGAAAGCCCTTTGTAGTCCTTCATGCCCGTACCGGCGGGGATGAGCTTGCCGATGATGACGTTTTCCTTCAAACCGACGAGATAGTCCCGCTTGGTGCGGATCGCCGCTTCGGTAAGCACGCGGGAAGTCTCCTGGAAGGAGGCCGCCGACAGGAAGCTGTCCGTTGCGAGCGACGCCTTGGTGATCCCGAGCAGCACCCGCTTGGCAAGCGCGGGTGCGCCGCCCTTCTGCATCGCCTTGGCACATTCGTCCTGGAAGGTGTTCATGTCCACGAGTTCACCGGGAAGCAGCGCCGTGTCTCCCGCGCTCTCCACGCGCACCTTTTTGAGCATCTGGCGGACGATGATCTCGATGTGCTTGTCGTTGATGTCCACGCCCTGAGAGCGGTAGACCGACTGCACCTGTTCGAGAATATAGTCCTGCACTCCCTTGACGCCCTGCACGCGCAGGATATCCTGGGGATAGACGCTGCCCGCGTTGAGCAGGACGCCCGGCGTCACTTTGTCCCCCTTCTTCACGCGCACTTCGGCGTTGAAGGGCAGGACGTATTCCTTTTTGAGTTCTTTCGTCGTCTCGTCCAGGATGCGGATATGATTGAGGTTATCGGAGTTGTCGATATCCACGATCCCTTCCACTTCGCAGACGGTGGCGCATCCCTTGGGCTTTCTGACTTCGAAGAGTTCTTCGACGCGGGGAAGACCCTGCGTGATGTCCCCCGTCGCGGCGATACCGCCCGTATGGAAGGTACGCATGGTCAGCTGGGTGCCCGGCTCGCCGATGGACTGCGCCGCGATCGTCCCGACCGCTTCGCCCACCTGCACGGGCAGGGTAGTCGCCATGTTCTTGCCGTAGCACTTGGCGCAGACGCCGAATTTGGAATTGCAGGTAAAGATACTGCGGATGGAGACTTCGGCAATGCCTGCGTCGCAGATGTCCTTGGCGAGTTCTTCGGTGATGAATTCGTTGGTCGCGACCATCACTTCGCCCGTCTGAGGATTTACGACGTCCTCCGCCGCGAACCTGCCGATGAGGCGGTCGCGCAGACTTTCGATCTCCCGTCCGTCGCTGCCGAAGATCGCCTTCACCTTCATGCCCTGCGGCTTTCTGCCCGCACAGCAGTCCTCTTCGCGGACGATGATCTCGTGCGAGACGTCCACGAGACGGCGGGTGAGGTAACCGGAGTCCGCCGTTTTCAGAGCGGTGTCGGTAAGGCCCTTTCTGCCGCCGTGGGAAGAGATGAAGTATTCGAGCACGGAAAGCCCGTTGCGGAAACAGGATTTGACGGGGACTTCGATCTTTTTGCCCTGCGGGTTGACCATGAGTCCGCGCATGCCCGAAAGCTGTTTGATCTGGTCGATGGAACCGCGGGCGCCCGAATCCGCCATCATCCAGATGGGGTTGAACTTATCCTCTTCGCCCTGCTTTTTCAGAAGGTTTGCGACCTTGTCCGTCGCCGCGTCCCACTGCGAGATGACGGCGAGATATCTCTCCTCTTCGTTGAGGAGACCGCGGGCGTATTTCTTGGCGATCCTGGACACTTCCTCTTCCGCGTGCGCGACGATCTCCTCCTTTTCGGGAGGGATCTTCATGTCGAAGACGGATGTGGTGAGCGCGGCGAGGGTGGAATACTTATACCCCCTCTCCTTGATCGCGTCGAGGACATAGGACGCCTTGGGCGCCATGCCCGTCTTGAAGCTCGCTTCGACGATGCGGGACAGGTGTTTCTTGCCGATCGCGCGGGCGCCGCCGATAAATTCGGTGTCGAGTTCGAGACGGAGATAGGATTCGGGCGTATCCCGCCTGACGAAGCCGAGATCCTGCGGCAGACCGTCGTTGTAGATAAGCCGCCCGATCGTCGTCTTGATGATGCCGCTCACTTCCCGCTTGCCCGTCTTGGGATTGAGCCGGACGGTCGCCTCTTTGATGAGCACCCCTTTGCTCTCGTCGAAACCGGTGTTGTCGATGGGGCAGGTATAGGGCAGAGCCTCTCCCGTAAGTTCGGGGAACTTGTCGTCGGGCAGCTCCACCGTCCGTTTGAGATACATTTCGTCCTGCTCGTGCGCGACTTTGGTCTGATAGGCGAGAATCGCTTCGTTCTCCGAGCAGTACACGGGCGGGATATACACTTCGCCGTTCTCGTCCGGCCGCCCCTGCGAATCGTATTTCTTTCCCTCTTCCCGGCGCTTGATGGTCAGGCAGTAGGCGCCGATGATCATGTCCTGCGTGGGCGACATGACCGACTTGCCGTCCGCGAGCTTCAAAATGTTGTTCGCGGAGAGCATGAGGAAGCGGGCTTCCGCCTGCGCTTCGATGCTGAGGGGAAGGTGCACCGCCATCTGGTCGCCGTCGAAGTCGGCGTTGAAAGGACCGCAGACGAGCGGGGAAATCTTGATGGCGCGCCCTTCGATGAGGACGGGCTCAAACGCCTGAATGGACAGTCTGTGCAGCGTGGGCGCGCGGTTGAGGAGGACGGGGTGATCCTTGATGACGTCTTCGAGGACGTTCCAGACCATGTCCTTCGCCTTTTCCACGGCGCGCTTCGCCGTCTTGATGTTGTGGCACTGCCCGCTCTCCACCAGCCTCTTCATGATGAAGGGCTTGAAGAGTTCGATCGCCATTTCCTTGGGCAGACCGCACTGATAAATTTTCAGTTCGGGCCCGACGACGATGACCGAACGGCCGGAATAGTCGACGCGCTTGCCCAGAAGGTTCTGACGGAAACGCCCCTGCTTGCCGCGGAGCATCCCGGACAGGGATTTGAGTTCGCGGTTGGAGGGTCCGCTCAAAGGCTTGCCCCGCCTGCCGTTGTCGATGAGGGCGTCCACCGCTTCCTGCAGCATCCGCTTCTCGTTTTTGATGATCATTTCGGGCGCGTTGATCTCCATCATCCTCTTCAGCCGATTGTTGCGGTTGATGACCCGGCGATAGAGGTCGTTGAGGTCGGAGGACGCAAACCTGCCCCCGTCGAGCTGCACCATGGGGCGGATGTCGGGGGGAATGACGGGCAGGACGGTGAGGATCATCCACTCGGGGCGGTTGCCGCTCTTGCGGAAGGATTCCACCACTTCGAGGCGCTTGATCGCCTTGACTGCCTTCTGCCCCGTCGGGTTGTCCCCGATGACCTTGCGGCACTCTTCGCTCTCCTTTTCGAGATCGACCGCCATGAGCAGTTCGCGGATGGACTCGGCGCCCATGCCGACTTTCAGCCCCGTGACCGAACTGTCGCCGTACTTTTCTTCGATGTCGCGCAGCTGTTTGTCGTTGATGACCTGTTTATAGCTGAGTTCGGTGACGGAGCCGGGGTCGAGAACGACGTAGGAGGCGAAATAGATGACCTGTTCGAGGGGCTTGGGGCTCATGTCGAGCAGCAGCCCGATCTTGGAGGGCACCCCCTTGAAATACCAGATGTGCGAAACGGGGGCGGCGAGTTCGATGTGCCCCATCCGCTCGCGGCGGACTTTGGAACGGGTGATCTCCACCCCGCACTTTTCGCAGATGTGCCCTTTATACTTTACCCGCTTGTATTTGCCGCAATGGCATTCCCAGTCCTTCATCGGCCCGAAGATCTTTTCGCAGAAAAGGCCGTCCCGTTCGGGTTTCTGGGTCCGGTAATTGATCGTCTCCGGCTTGGTGACTTCGCCGTAAGACCATTCTCTGATTTTTTCCGGAGAAGCGATGCTGATCTGAATGGAATTGAAATCGTTTAATTCATACATATAATTTTATCTCCTCCGTCCGCTTTATTCGTCCTTGTCGTCGCCGTCGTTGTCATCGTCGTCGAAGAGGGAACCGAAGTTGAATTCGTCGCTGATATCGGAGAAATCGTCCCCGTCGTCTTCGCCGAGATCGGAGAAGTCGTCCCCGTCGTCGCCTTCGTCTTCGAACAGGGAAACGTCCCCGCCGAGATCGTCTTCGTCGTCCTCGTCGTCGGCGCTGAAATCGATGTCTTCCAGCTCCTCCTCTTTGAGGGCGTCGCGGCGCTTCGCTTCGTTGTCCGCCGCCTCTTCTTCGTCGTCGAATTCCCGGATGATCAGCTCGTCGCCGCTCTCCGTGAGCACCTTGACGTCGAGCGCGAGCGCCTGCAATTCCTTCAAAAGCACCTTAAAGGCTTCGGGAATGCCCGGCTCGGAGATGTTTTCGCCCTTGACGATGGATTCGTACGTCTTGACGCGCCCGACGATGTCGTCCGACTTGACGGTGAGGATTTCCTGCAAAATGTGCGCCGCGCCGTAGGCTTCCAGAGCCCAGACTTCCATTTCGCCGAAGCGCTGGCCGCCGAACTGCGCCTTGCCGCCGAGCGGCTGCTGGGTGACGAGACTGTAAGGGCCGATGGAACGGGCGTGGATCTTGTCGTCCACGAGGTGGATGAGCTTGATCATATACTGCACGCCGATCGTGACGCGGTTTTCAAACGGTTCGCCCGTCCTGCCGTCGAACACCTGGAACTTGCCGTCCACCTTCCCGTCCGGGTTGAGGAGGTTGTTCTCTTCGAAGAGCTGTTCGATGTCCTTTTCCGTGGCGCCGTCGAAGACGGGGGTGGCGATCTTCCAGCCCAGCTGCTTGCAGACGTAGCCCAGGTGCACTTCCAGCACCTGACCGATGTTCATACGCGAAGGGACGCCCAGGGGGTTCAAAAGGATCTGCAGCGGGGTGCCGTCCGCGAGGAAGGGCATATCCGCCTGAGACAGCACGCGGGAAATGACGCCCTTGTTGCCGTGGCGGCCCGCCATCTTGTCGCCCACCTGAATCTTTCTCTTCTGCGCGATATAGACGCGCACGAGCTTGTTGACGCCCGGTTCGAGTTCGTCTTTGTTCTCCCGCGTGAACACCTTGACGTCCACGACCACGCCCCCTTCGCCGTGCGGGACGCGCAGGGAGGTATCGCGCACTTCGCGCGACTTTTCGCCGAAGATGGCGCGCAGCAGCCTCTCTTCGGGGGTGAGTTCGGTCTCGCCCTTGGGGGAAACCTTGCCGACGAGGATGTCGCCGCTCTGCACTTCGGCGCCGATGCGCACGATGCCGTCTTCGTCGAGATCTTTCAGGGCGTCGTCGCCGACGTTGGGGATGTCGCGGGTGATCTCTTCCTGTCCGAGCTTGGTGTCCCGCGCCTCCGTCTCGTGTTCTTCGATGTGGATGGAGGTGAACACGTCGTCCTGCACGAGCTTTTCCGAAAGCAGGATGGCGTCTTCGTAGTTATAGCCCTCCCATTCCATATAGCCGACGAGGATGTTCTTGCCGAGCGCAAGTTCGCCGTTGTTGGTGGAGGGGCCGTCCGCGATGATCTCTCCCTTGGCAACCCTGTCCCCCGTGGAGACGATGGGCCGCTGGTTGAGGCAGGTTCCCTGATTGGAGCGCTCGAATTTTTTCAGCGGATATTCGCGGACCGTGCCGTCGTCCTCTCTGACCTTGATCATGTTGGACGCGCACCCGACCACGACGCCCGCCTCCTTGGCGATGACCATGACGCCGGAGTCCTTGGCGATCGCCGCTTCGATGCCCGTGGCGACGATGGAGGATTCCGTTTTGAGGAGGGGCACCGCCTGCCGCTGCATGTTGGAACCCATGAGGGCGCGGTTGGTGTCGTCGTTTTCGAGGAAGGGAATGAGCGCCGTCGCCACGGAGACGAGCTGTTTGGGCGAAACGTCCATGTAGTCCATCTTCTCGCGGGGCATCTCGGTGATGAGGTCCTGATGCCGGCAGCCGACGCGGGCGTTGACGAAATGTCCTTCTTCGTCGAGCGGTTCGTTCGCCTGCGCGACGATGTAGCGGTCCTCTTCGTCCGCCGTCAGATAATCGACGTGGTCGGTGACCACCCCCGTCTCCTTGTCCACCCGGCGGTACGGGCTCATGATAAAGCCGTACTCGTTGACCTTCGCAAACGTCGCGAGCGAGGAGATCAGACCGATGTTCTGACCTTCGGGGGTCTCGATCGGGCACATTCTTCCGTAATGGGTGTGGTGGATATCGCGCACTTCGAAGGTCGCGCGGTCGCGGTTGAGACCTCCGGGGCCGAGCGCGGACAGCTTGCGCTTGTGCGTAAGCTCGGCGATCGGGTTGGTCTGATCCATGAACTGCGACAGCTGGGAGGAGCCGAAAAATTCCCGGATGACCGCGGACACGGGACGGATGTTGATGAGTCCGGAGGGCGTCACCTCCATGGGATCCTGCGTCGCCATCCTCTCCTTGATCAGCCTTTCCAGACGCGCGATGCCCACGCGAAGCTGGTTTTGCAGCAGTTCGCCCACCGAGCGCACCCGGCGGTTGCCGAGATGGTCGATGTTGTCGATCGTCCCGATCCCGTATTTCAGGTCGAGATTGGTGGAGACGGAGGCGACGATGTCGTCCACCGTGATGTGCTTGTGGCAGAGTTTGTCCGCCAGCGGGCGGATCTCCTTGCGCTCTTCCCTGGTGGGGACGGGGTCTTCGCGGCGGAGCACGGCGTGGAAAGTCTTGCACGCCTGCACGAATTTGCGGCGGTTGTCCCGTCTCTTTTCGCGGTTCTTCTTCTCCTCCTGCTTTTCGTCCGCCTCTTCGGGGCGCTCGTGCGTATAATAGAGGGCGTCGATCCCGTCGACGTACTTTTCCGCGACCTCTTCCACCGTCATGCTCTCGCAGTCGGCGGCGATCAGCCGGGAAAACTTATAGTTGGGATAATAGACGGTGGGCAGCAGCCCGAAATCCTTGGCGCGCGCCTTTAAGGGCACGTCGGGAATGGCGCCGAAATCCACCGTGTTGTTGGCGATGATGCGGTGCCTGATCTCCCCCGCTTCGGGGTCGTTGACGAGCACGTCCGCTTCGTTTATGCCCGCGTTCTGGATCTCCTTCGCCTGCGCTTCGGAGATCTTCTCCCCCTTGTGAACGAGCACCGTCCCCGCCTCCGCGAGAATTTCGCCCGTCAGAGGGTCTGCGATCGTCTCGGGGCGCACGATGTCGTCCGCCGCGATGCAGCCGGGCAGACGATAGGCGAGATTGAGTTTTTTGTTGTACTTATAACGCCCCACTTTCGCGATGTCGTAGCGGCGGGGATCGAAGAACAGATTATAGAGGTGCTGGCGGACGGAATCCTCCGTGGGGACTTCGCCGGGGCGCAGACGGCGGTACAGTTCGATGAGGCCGTCCACCTCCGAACGGGTGGTATCCTTTTCCAGCGTCTTGGCAATAATGCCGTCGCCGGGGAAGAGGTCCTCTATGGCGCGGTTGGAGCCGAAGCCGAGCGCGCGCAGAAGGACGGTGATGCACAGCTTTTTCTTTCTGTCCACGCGGACGTACAGGGCGCCTTCCGCGTCCTGTTCGAGTTCCAGCCACGCGCCGCGGTTGGGCATGACGGTGGTGTTGAACATCTCCTTGCCCGTCTTGTCCTTGGCGGAAGAGTTGTACACGCCGGGCGAACGGACGAGCTGGGAGACGATGACGCGCTCCGCGCCGTTGATGATGAAAGAGCCGTTCTCCGTCATGAGGGGCAGATCCCCCATGAACACTTCCTGATCGAGCACCTCGTTCTTCACCTTGTTGACGAGACGGACCTTGACCCGGAGGGGCAGGGCGTAAGTGGCGTCGCGGTTGCGGCACTCCTTTTCGTCGTACTTGGGCTTGTCGCCGAAGCGGTGGTCGAGAAAATACAGTTCGAAGTGGTCGGAGTAATCGGTGATCGGGGAGAAGTCCTCGAATACCTCGCTGATGCCTTCCTGAATGAACGCGTTGTAGCTGTCCTTCTGGATCTCGACGAGATCGGGAATGTCGATGACCTCGTTGATGGAGCCGAATTTCCTGCGTTCGTTCTTTCCGTACTTTGAGATAGGTAAATCCATCGGTTGCCTTGTTGCTCCTTGACTTAGATTTTCAAGCCCGATCTACCGAGTATATCTTTTCATCGATAAAAATCGAATTTTTGCTTTTTTGCGTTCGTTTGCTTTACTTTTCCGCTTTCCCGCGCTATAATGAAAGGCGTGGATGCGCCCACGTGGCGACGCGCCTTTGGGAAAATCCCGGATTTTCCCGATGTTTTCCCATGGTTCTTCCGCGTCCGGCAGGGAATTCTGCCGCCCTTCCGATTTCCGGACAGGGGACAATATTCCATCGTAAGCATAATGATACAGTATTCAATTATAATCGACAAAAGAAAAGATGTCAAGCGATTTTGACGTCCTTTTCCGAGCGAATTTTTTTTATTTTCCTCCAAGGAGGCCGTTTTCCATGCGAATCGACAAATTTCTCAAAGTTTCCCGCATCCTGAAACGCCGCACGGTCGCGCGGGAGGCGTGCGACGGGGACAAGATCCTCCTCAACGGCAAACCCGCCAAGCCCTCCGCCGCCGTCAAGCCGGGCGACGTGGTAGAAGTGCTGTACGCTTCGGGCAGCCTGAAATTCCGCGTTCTCGACGTCAGGGAGACGGTGAAAAAGGACGAAGCGGCGTCCCTCTACGAGGTACTTTCGTGAACCGCCCCTCCGTCTGCGCCGTCGTCTGCGCCGCGGGCAGAGGCTCGCGCGCGGGCTTTGAAAAGAACAAACTGCTCGTCCCTTTCGGGGGGAGCACCGCTCTCGAAATGTCCGTTTCCGCCTTCGATTTCCCCGCGATCGACGAAATTCTCGTCGCCGTTTCCGAAGAGGACGAAGGGGAAGTCAAAGCCCTCTGCGCCCGCTTTCCCAAGGCAAAGACGGTCATCGGCGGGGATACCCGCTCCCGCTCCGTCTATAACGCGCTCCTCCAAACGTCGTGCGACGTCGTCCTCATCCACGACGGCGCCCGCCCCTTCGTCTCCCGGTCGGTCGTCGAAGGGTGCATCGAAAGCGTCAGAAAAT
The DNA here is from genome assembly GCA_018712725.1 of Candidatus Scatosoma pullicola. Classification (GTDB taxonomy): domain Bacteria; phylum Bacillota; class Clostridia; order Christensenellales; family Borkfalkiaceae; genus Scatosoma; species Scatosoma pullicola. The sequence continues at coordinate 10,028 of DVGN01000088.1, read as the reverse complement.
ACCGGAGCGGCGTCTGCGCCCTTCCCTCCGTGGACACGGTCGCCCTGACGGACGGCGGATATATCCGCAGCGTTCCCGCGCGCACGCGCGTGTATTCCTTACAGACTCCGCAGGGCTTTTTCGCCGCCGACCTGCGCGCGGCTTACGAAAAGGCGTTTGCCGCGGGCGGCTCGTACACGGACGATTCCTCCGTATACGCCGAATTTATCTCCCCGCCCCGCCTCTGCGCCGGCTCGCGGGAGAATAAAAAACTCACCTTCGCGGAGGACTTTCCCCCCGCCGTCCCCGCCCCTTCCCCCGCCCGCGCGGGGATCGGCGTCGACACCCACGCCTTCGGCAAACCGCAGGATTATATCCTGCTCGCGGGCGTGAAAATCCCTTCGGACAGCGGGCTCGTCGCCCACAGCGACGGGGACGTGCTCGCACACGCCGTCATGGACGCCCTGCTCTCGGCGGCGGGGCTGAAAGACATCGGGCACTATTTCCCCGACACGGACGAAAAATGGGCGGGCGCCGACTCGATGGAGATGCTCGCCCAAGTCAGACGGCTGATCGCCGAACGGGGCTTTGCCCCCCTCAGCCTCTCCGTCGCCGTACAGGCGCAAAAGCCCCGGCTTTCGGGGTATATCGACGCCGTCTCCCAAGCGCTCGCCGCAGCCCTGGGTATCCCCAAGGACGCCGTCGGCGTCTCGGCGGGCACCAACGAAGGATTGGGCGACATCGGCGAAGGCAAGGGCATCTGCGTCCGCGCCGTCGCCCTTCTCCGATCCCTCCGGTAACCTTCCGCGCCCTTTCCGCGCCCGCCTCCCCTTTCGCCGGCGCAGCGCTTTTCCCGGCGCCCTCCGCGTTCCTTGCTTTTTCATTATTTTCCGATCATCAAAACCCTGCCCCGTCCGTTTGAAAAGATACGGAGCAGACTCCGCCCGACAAAGGCGGAAAAGGAGTAAAAAATCATGCCCGTCAGCAAAGCCCCCGTCTCCCGTTTCGTATGCTCGGAATGCGGCTATGCCGCCCCCAAATGGCTGGGAAAATGCCCCGAATGCGGCAGTTTCAACACCATGCAGGAGGAGCTGGTAAAGCCCGCGGAAACGCCCAAAGCCGCCCGCCCCGCCGTCCGCAGCCTCTCCCGCGCGAAGCCCCTTTCCGAAATCGGCTACGAAAAATTCAGGCGCATCTCTTCGGGCATCGAAGAGTTCGACACCGTCTTAGGCGGCGGCATCGTGCGCGGCTCTCTCGTCCTTCTGGGCGGCGATCCCGGCATCGGGAAAAGCACCCTTTTGACGCAGGTGTCCGCCCGTCTCGCCAAAGAACACCGGGTGCTGTACCTGTCGGCGGAAGAGAGCTGTTCGCAGGTAAAAATGCGCTGCGAGCGGCTGGGCATCGGGGAGGTGCCGGGGCTGTATCTCCTCAACGAGACCTGTCTCGAAGACGCGGAAGCGGAGATGGAGCAGGCGGAATTCGTGGTCGTGGACTCCATACAGGCGGTCTATACAGAGGCCCTCTCCTCCGCCGCAGGCAGCGTGGGGCAGGTGCGGGAATGCGCCTCCCGCCTCATGCGCATCGCCAAATCGCGCGGGATCACTTTTTTCCTCATCGGGCACGTGACCAAGGAAGGCGCGCTGGCGGGGCCCAAGGTGCTGGAACACATCATGGACACCGTCCTCTATTTCGAAGGGAACAAGGAGGAGAACGTCAAACTGCTGCGCGCCGTCAAAAACCGCTTCGGCTCGGTGCAGGAGATAGGCGTGTTCGAGATGACGGAAACGGGACTTGCCGGCGTCACCGACTATTCGGAAATTTTCCTCTCCGAAAGCCGCGGCAACGCCGCCGGATCCGCCGTCACCCCCTCCGAGAGCGGCAACCGCTGCATGAACGTGGAAATTCAGACGCTGATCGCCAAGACGGCGTACGGCCTCCCCCGCCGCATGTCGCTGGGCATCGATTACAATAAACTCGTCGTCCTCATCGCGGTGCTGGAAAAGCGGTGCGGCATCCCCTTCTACTCTTCGGACGTCTACATCAACGCGATGGGCGGCATCCGCCTCTCCGAGCCCTCCGTCGATCTCGCGGTGTGCGCGGCGCTCGCGAGCGCCGCAAGCGACATCCCCGTGGACAAATACACGGCGGTATTCGGCGAAGTGGGTTTGACGGGGGAGGTGCGCCCCGTCTCCTGCGCGGAAAAGCGGGTGAACGAATGTATCAAAACGGGCTTCCGCCGCGTGGTTCTGCCCGCCAAAAACATGAAATCGTGCGAGAAATTCAAGGGAAAGATCGAACTTGTCCCCGTCTCCTACGTCAATCAGATGATCAAAGAACTCTCCCTGCGCTCCCCCTTCAACCCGCAGGCATAACGCCGCCCGCAAACGCCGGCAGCTTCTCTTTTCTTCCGTCCGATTTTTTGAGGTCACTTATGAAGACAAAAATCGCAGAATACAGAAAAAAGGCACATCTCACGCAAAAACAGGCGGCGGAGGCACTGGGAATCGGCGAACGCCTCTTTCAGAGTTACGAATACGGCACGGTGCTGCCCTCCGTCGCCACGGGTATCAGAATCGCGAAACTTCTGAAAACGACCGTCGAAGAATTATACCCGGACGAAGAATGATCTCTCCGTCCCTATAAACGCGAAAAGCGCGCGCCCGCCTCATTTTCTTATCCCCTCCGTCTCGCTCCGCTTGACACCTCCCCATAACTACGTTTCGTTAAATTTTTTCCTGAAAAAATTTAACGAGTAACTTGCGGAAAATTTTAACGGAGAGACAACCGCGTGCGCGCGGAGCGCTGCTCCGCTAAATCGCGGTTTTCCCTCCCTCTTTGCCTCATGGGGGCAAAGTTCCCTTCCTTTCCTGCTCATGCTCCGCATTTCGTAATGGCAAAAAGTGCATAACAAGTGACGCCCTTTTTGCGGATTGATTCGACGTTTCCAATTTGAACTATCGAAAACGGACTTTCTTATCCCCTCCGTCACTTCGTGACACCTCCCCTTTGTCAAAAAGGGGAGGCATGAGAACGGGGCGTGACACCTCCCCTTACCATAAGGGGAGGCTTTTTTTACTTAGCCCCCTTGTGCAGGGGAACCCCTCTCGGCAGCCCCCCTTGTGCAAAGGGGGGAAGTGGAAGGGGGGATTGTCCGCCCGGTTTCCGATCTGCCTGAAAACGCCCCCGGGACAACAGAATGCCCACCCGCCGAACAGGCGGGTGGGCATCCCTTTTTCAAACCGACAAACTTCAAACCGACAAACCCCTTCCGAAGGAAAAACTCAGATTTCCGCTCCTCCTTCGCCGGTGTAGTCGTAGGTGATCTGCGCGCCGCAGCCGTCGTCCCAGCCGAGCGTCCACCACAAAAGCGTCTCCACTTCCGACACTTCGATATTGAGTTTCTGCGCCGCCGTCCAGCCGTCAAAGGCGTCGGCGCTGATACTCACGATCGAAGAGGGAATGACGAAGTCGAGCAGCGACGTGCAGTTCTGGAACGCCGTTCCGGAAATGGTCACGATCCCCGCGGGAAGTTCGAAGGACGAAAGCGCCGTACAGCCGGAGAACAGCCCCGAAGGAATGGAATAGATCAGGTCGGACAGCTTAGCACTGACCAACGATGTGCAATTTGCAAAGGCGCTGCTTCCCAGCGAGCTGACGTTTTCGGGCAGGACGATGCTCGTAAGTCCGCTGCCGGCAAACGCCGACGTCCCGATGGTCGTAAGACTTACGGGCAGGACGATCTCTTTGAGGGAGACGCAATCCTGGAAAGTCGTATTATGAATCGTTGTAATCCCTTCCGCAATCGTGACGGAGGACAGATTCGTGCAGCCGCTGAACACGGACGTGGCATAAGTTATCGTGCCGCTCGTGCTGATGCTCGAAATCAAGTCCTGTCCGATCGTGACGGATGTGAGCGATACGCAGTTCAGGAAGGCGGAATTTCCGATCGTTTCAAAGCGGTCGTCGAATACAAAACTCGTAAGTCCCGTTCCCGCAAAGCTGCCTGCGCCGATCTTCGTCAGGCTGTCGGGAAGAGAGATCGTCGTGAGTTTGGAACAATTTTCAAACATCCAGCCCGAAAGCGATTCCGTACCCTCCGCGAGGTTGACCGTGGCAAGTTGCCCGCAGCCGGAGAACATATACGTACCGAACGTCGTCGTTTGCAGCGTCACACTTTCCAGCGCGCTGCCTTCGAAGACGCGCGTTTCCATCGTCGTCACGCTTGCGGGAACGGTTATGCTCTTCAACGCGCTGTATGCAAAGGCATCTTCGCGTATCGTCGTAAGCGATTCGGGCAGAACGATTTCCGTAATATCGCTGTACGCAAAGGCATAATCCTTAATTTCCGTAAGCGTGGAAGGCAGGGTAACTTTGGTGATGGCGCTGTCGTAGAAGGCGTACTCGCCGATGGAGGTGACCCCCTCTTCGATCACGACTTCAGAAATTCTCGTACAGCCCGCAAACGCGCCGTCGCCTACGCCCATGCCGCCGGTAATGGTCAAAACCCCGCCCGCAGGCTCCAAGCCGCCGGGATAGCAGACGATCTCGTTATCCTCATTGTACAGGACGCCGCTCACCGAACTGTATCCGGTGTTACCGACGCGCACCGCGATATTTTCGAGCTGCATACAACCCGCAAACACGCCCGCGCCGACATGATCGAGATCGGAGGACAGCGTCACGGATGTAAGCGGCGTCCCCGCAAACGAGAAATCGTTGAACTGCACGATGCGGCTGAGATCGATATCCGTAAGGTTCTCGCATCCGTAAAAGGCATACGCGCCGATCTTCGTCAGGGAGGAAGGCAGTTTCACCGTCGTCAGATCTTTGCAGTCCGCAAAGACGTAGGAATCCGAGCCCGTCGAACAAGCCGATTTGGACGATCCCATATGCGTCATGCCCGTCATGTCGGAGAGGTCGATCTCCGTGATCCCGGAGCCTTCGAAGGTGTGCGTCCCGAGATAGGTCAGCGTCGAAGGCAATTTAATGGTTTTCAGGTTTTTCAACCCATAGAACATGTAATCACCCAACGTCGTAGTTCCTTCGCCTATCGTGACCTCCGAGAGGGCAGAGCAATCGGTAAAGATGTCGTCGCCGAGCGAAGAAGTAAGGTGAGAGTTAATCGTGACCTTCCGCAAAGACGTACAACCTCTGAATACGTCGCTCTGCAATCCAGTCAGCGACGTCGGCAGAGTGATTTCCGTCAGGGACGTGCAGTTCTGGAAAGTATAATTGTTAAGTCTCACCGTTCCTTCTTCAAACGTCAGCGTCGCCAACGCCGAGCAATCCATAAAGGCGCCCGCCGCGAGGTTCGCCGACGTCGTGATGCCGGGAATGTGGACGGAAGTAAGCCCGGTATTCTGGAAGCAGTAGGAGCCGATCATCTCCAGACCGGTCAGGTCGATGGAAGTCAAGCTGGTGCAGTTCTGGAATACCCTGCCGCCGATTCTCGTAAGCCCTTCGGGCAGGATGACCTCCGCAAGGTCCGCGCAGTCGGCGAACAGGTAGACGCTGGACGTCGCCGAGCATGCCGAAGCGCCCGTTCCGAGATACTGCAGTCCGGTAAGACCGGACAGGTCGATGCGGGTAAGTCCCGAGCCGCGGAAAGTGTACGTCCCCAAGAAGGTGAGCGACGTGGGCAGGGTGACTTCGGTCAGCGAAGTGCACTCCAAGAACATGTAATTTCCGAGTGATCTTACCGACGTGTTGCCGTTGAAGTCCACCGAAGCCAGCGAATCGCTGTACGCAAACGCATAGGTGCCGAAGGTGGTGACCGTGGCGGGGATGGAAACGGAAGTCAGCCCGGAATAGCGGAAGGCGGAATTGCCGATCCGCGTCAGCCCGGAAGGCAGAGTGACCGAAGTGAGGGAGGTGCAGTAATCGAAGGCGTAATTGGAAATGTCCGTCACTCCGGAAGGGATCGAGATGGATTGCAGAGAACGGCAGTATTGGAAAGCGTATGTGCCGATGGAAGTCAGCTGGCTGCCGCTTTCAAAGACGACCTCTTTCAGGTTGACGCAGCCGTTGAAGGCGTTCATGCCGATCGACTGCACGGACGCGGGGATGACGATGGAAGTGATGTCGTCCCTGCCCGCAAAGGCACCCGCGGCGATCTGCGTGACGCCCGAAGGCAGCACCACCCTGCCGTTTTCGTCGGCGAGCGTGTTCCCCTCTGCGTCCGGCGCCGTAGCCGAATAGACGTAGACGATGTCCACAGCCGTCTGATTCTGGTTGTAGATGACGCCGCCGGAAGAGATGAAGTTCTGATTCTCTGCGGGCACGTTGATCGTCTCGATCCGCACACAGCCTGTAAACACGTCTTCGATGTCCGTGACCTGCGCGCTGAGCGTGACGCTCGTCAGATTCGGACAGGCGGAGAACAATTCGCTGCCGAGCGAAACAGACGCCGCCGAGGATTCAGGGAAAACAAATTCCGAAAAGCCCGCCCCGACAAAGGCGTAGTTGTTGATCGTCGCCAACTTGCCCACCGTGCCGTTTATCACCGATTCGAACCGGAAGCTCGTCATGGAAGCGCAGTAGCGGAAGGCATACTGATCGATAAGCGTCGTGTTTTCGGGGACGATGAAGGATTCCAAAGCCGTACAGGCCTGGAAGGTCGTTCTGCCGATCTCAAGCCCTTCCGAAATACAGCCGTTGAAGGTGACGCTCTTCAACCGATAGTTGTACGAGAATGCACCCGACGCAAGCTCTTCGATGAGACTGTCCGGCGCAAAGACGACCGATTCGAGATCGTAGCAATACTGGAAAGCGCTCATCTGAATCACTCTGACGGACGCGGGGATCGTGACGCTCTGCAATTTGCTGTACGAGAAAGCATACTGTCCGATCGTCTCCAATCCTTCGGGAAGATCGATCTCCGTAAGCTGACAGTACTGGAACGCATAATTTCCGATCTCTTTGATCTGACTTCCCTCCGCGAAAGTGAGGGTCTCCAAAGGCACGTTGCTGAATGCAAATCCTCCGATCGTCGTAAGGCTCGCGGGCAGGTGCAGCGTCGTCAGTCCGATGCAGCCCTGGAAGGCATATCTGCCGAGTTCCGTGGTGCGTTCGGGCAGCGTGAGAGAGGTGATCGCCTGACAGCCGGTGAACACGCCGTAGGAATTGCTCGACGCGGAATCGCCGATGACGAGCGCCACCGCCGTCTGCCCTTCCGGCGTCTCCCCAAAGGTCACGTTGGCGAGCGCAAGGCAGGCTTCGAAGGCCCGCGGCGCGATATACGACACCGTGGAAGGGATGGAAATATCCGTGAGGGCGTTGCACTGATAGAAAGTCTGCGCGCCGATCTCGGAAAGCCCTTCGGGCAGCGTCACTTTCGCCAGCGCGGCGCAGTTGTAGAAAGCCCCCTGCGCGATGGTCAGTCCGACGGGGATCACCACGTCTCCCGAAGTCACTTCGGTAAGGCCGTTTCCGCCGCCGAACGTGATCTCCGTAACCCCCTGGTTCTGATAGAAGGCGTTCTGCCAGATGGCGCGCACCGTGGAAGGGACGTCCACGACGCCGCTCTTCTGCATGGGGCAGTAGGCGAGCGCGCTGATATAGTAGTTGCCGGCGGCGGTCAGATCGCCGTTCACGTCGATGACCGTCTTGGCGTACAAAACGCCGTCCACCGAAGCATAGGAATTGTTCGCCGCGTCCACCGTTACGGAGGCGAGAGAGGTGCAGCCCGAAAACACGTCGAAATAGTAGTAATCGCCGTCCGTTCCCGATTTTGCCTCACCCATGTATGTAACGGTGGAAGGGATGGAGATGCTCGTCAGACCCGATTCGGCAAACGCCATTTCGCCCAAAGTCGTCACTCCTTCGGGAATGGTGAAGGAGGTCAGCGCATCGCACCGATAGAAAGCATGGCTGCCGATCGAAGTCGTACCCACGGGCAGGGAAATGGCCGACAGGCTGTCGCATTCGCCGAACGCATAGTCCCCCACCGTCAGGCCTGCCGCCGTCGAAGAAGTGAACACCACTTCCCGGAGTGAGCCGCAGCTGTAAAAGGCGTAATCGCCGATGCTCGTCACGTTGGCGCCCAGCGTAATCTTGGTGATGTTCCTGCCGCGGAACAACTGGGCGTCGATCGTCGTAACCGTTTCGGGAACGGTATATTCCCCGCTGATGGTGTTGGGGAAGAAGAGGAATCGCGTTCCGTCGCCGTTCAGAATAACGCCGCCTTCCGCTTCCATATAATTCTTATTCCCCTCCGCCACGTTGACCGTCGTGACCGCGCCGCCGAATACGCCCGCGATGCTTAACACGGGGACTTTTTCGCCCAAATTGACCGTGGTGACGGAAGAAGACTGCGACGCGATCGCATAGGAAAAGGCGCCGTTTGCGTAATTGATTTCGACGCGATCCGCAAATCTTTCGCCGTCCAGATTGACCGTCACCGTTCTGAGATAGGAAATACCGCCGAAGGCATACGCGCCGACGTTCACGAGGTTGGCGGGCAGCGTCAGGCTCCTGAGTTCGTGACCATATGAACTGCTTTCGTAGAACGCCTTTTCGGCAATGGTGAGGGGCATGGATTCGGCTGTGCCCAAAAATTCGATTTTTACGAGAAGCTCGCAATACTCAAACGCGCTTTCGCCGATATAGGTGATCCCCTCCGGAATGATGACGCCCGTCAGATACTTGTGCCAGCTGAACGTCTCCGCCGCGATGGACGTGACGGGAATTTTCGTCTCGTTTCCGTCGTCGAGAACGACGACGTCGGGAACGACATAATCGCCTTCCCTTCCTTCGGGATAGAGGATGATCTCCGCGCTGCCGTCCTCCGTCTTGCGGCACAGCACGCCGTCCACCGAGCAGTAATCCCCGTCCGCGCCCACGACGTGGACGTTCTGCAATACGCCGTTATGTTTGCTGCTCGAAGTACTCGTATCCAACATATCGGACAGCGAAACGTCCGTCATGCGGGCGGGCAGAGTAACCGTTTCCAAGGCTTTATTGGCGGCAAACGCCTGCGATTCGATGACGAGCGGCACCGTCTCCGCCCCTTCCGGCGTGGCCAGGAACGTGATCCGTTTCAGCGAATCGCTGCCCACCGAATAGAACGCGCGGACACCGATCCGCTGCACGCCGGCGGGAATGATGACCTCTTCCAGATCCGAAGCGCGCGTAAAGGCATTGTCGAAAATTTCCGTCGTGCCGTCGGGAACGGTATAGACGCCGTTCTCAAGATCCGCGGCTTTATTTTCGGGGAAAAACAAAAGCGTTTTTCCGTCCGCCGTGAACAGTACGCCGTCCTTGGAGGAGTACTGCGGTTCCTGAACGTATTCCAGCGGCAGAATCTCCACGCGGCGCAACGAAGTACAATTATAGAACGCCGTCCCCTCCGAGCCGAGCGTAATGACCTCCACACTGCTCGGAATACGGATGATTTCCAGCGTCTTGCTGCCCGCAAACGTATTGACCGCCGTAACGCGCTCGCCATGATAGGTCTCGGGAATCGTCACGGTACGCACGAAATCGATGCCGTCGCCCGCCGAGACCGAATAGCCGCCCTGAATTTTATTAAACGAGAAAATGGCTGCCCAATAGGCGTGCACGGTGATGTCGCCGGCGATGTTCCAATCCGCCACCGAATTCCCTTCATAATCGGAAAATTGCAGTCCCTGTCCGTTCGGGTCGGCATACCAGCCGCCGAACGCCATCGTGTTCTCGTACGACTCCGCCACGGGCAACTCAAACGGCTGACCGTACTGCACCTGTACGCTCTCCACGTCCTCTTCGCCGTACGTCCCGATATTAAAGGAGACCGTATAGAATTTCCCCGTCCAGTTCGCGTACAGCGTCATGCCCTGTTCGCCTTCGAACGCGCCGTCCCCGTACGCCGTTCCCCCTCCGTCCGGCTCGCTGTACCAGCCCGAAAAATCGTAGCCCGTGCGCTCCAGCTCCGTCGGCAGATTGAGTTTGTCTCCCGTCGCCCGGTAGACCGATTCCACACCCGTCTCCGTGTCCGTCACAAAAGAAATTTCGTAACCCGTCACCGTCGTCGTGACCCATTCCGAACGCTTCCCTTCCGCGTCCACCGAACA
>DVGN01000087.1 GCA_018712725.1 Candidatus Scatosoma pullicola | reverse complement strand
GATCAAACCAGAAAGGTCACCGTTAAAACGCGTAGATACAAGTTATGCGCGAAGGCTGCGGAAGTCTGAGGGGAGTGTACACAGAAGTACATGACCCGAAGAAGCCGCAAAGCCGACAACGCAGAACGACGTAGATTCGCGTTTCGCCCGAATAAACTGAAAAAGGTTACCGTTAAAACGCGTAGATACAAGCAAGACGCGGAGGACAAGGCTTTCCGCCGGGGAGCGTACTCAAATGTACGTGACCCAAGGAAAACGCAGTCCGACAATGTATTGCGTAGTATATACGCGTTTCGCTCTGTCGAGCGAAAACGTGAACCGTTAAAACGCGGAGATACGAGCAAGACGCGAAGCCCGCGGATTTGCCGCAGGGAGCTTACTCAAACGTAAGTGACCAAGGCAAAACGCAAGGGCGACAAAGTATTGCGACGTATATACGCGTTTCGCCCCACTTAAACCAGAAAAGCCACCAAAGAGGGGAAGTCGGGGAATATCCCCACAGACTCCTCCCCCTCCAGCTCCCCCGGTTCGGCATAGCCGACGGCAAGCCCGGCAAAATCCGTCCCGCAGGCGGCGGCACCCTCGGCGTCCTGGCGCCTGTCCCCCACCATCAGGCATTGCCCGTTTGATGCCCCTAAACGGCGCTCTGCTTCGCGAATGACGTCCGCCTTGGAGGGGAGACTGCCGTCCGTCCCGCTCCCCGTCAGGACTTCAAAAAAGGGGGTAAAACCGAATTCGTCCGAAATGCGCCGGGCGAACACTTCGGGCTTGGAAGTGGCGAGCGCCAGCCGGTAGCCGCGGCCTTTGAGGGTTTTCAGCGCCTCGAGCGCGCCGGGGATAGGCTCGTTTTCCCGCCAGCCGATCTCCCCGTACCGTTCCCGATACGCCCGCACGGCGCGGGGGATGTCCTCTTCGGGCAGTCCGAACACGGCGGAAAAGGAATAGACGAGCGGGGGTCCCACGCAGGCGCGGAGCTGTTTTTCGGAGGGTTCGGGACAGCCGAGCTTTTCGAGCGCATAGCGCAGGGAGGCGTAGATGCCGGGATGGGAATAGGTGAGCGTCCCGTCCAGATCGAACAGGATACAGTCGTATTTCTTCATGCTTTTTTCTCCTGTCCCCCATTGTAGCATACGCGGAAAAAATTATCAAGAATTTTTCGCGGCTTTTCCCGAAGTAAAGACGCCGCGCAGCTGAAAGACGGACAAGACGACGAGAAAGGCGCCGAAGGCGCGGCGCAGGACGTCGCCGGGCAGGGCGTGGGCGAGAAAGGCGCCCAGCGCGGAAAAGGCGAGCGCGGGAAGGACGATCCACAAAATGCCCTCCTTGCGCAAGAGCCCGTTTTTCGCGTGGACGCGGAGGGCGGGCAGACTCATGGGCAGGAAGGCGAAGAGATTGGCGGACTGGGCGATTTTCTGCCCGACGCCGCCGACGATGAGCAGGAGGGGGATGGTGACCGTCCCGCCGCCCATCCCCATGCCGGCGGGGATGCCGCCGAGGAAGCCTAAGGCTAAATAGATATAAAACCCCATATGTAGGCGTTTCGCTTTTTATAAGCGAAACGCGTATAAGGGCGCATCTTGCGCCCTCACCGGTATTCCCCTTGCTCATTTACGTATAAGTAAAATCGCTGCGGGGAACCTTCCGGATTCGGGGGCAATCTGCAACCTTCTCCGCGTTTTAACGGTTTACCGGTTCGCTTGACAGAACGCAATGTATATCTACTGCGCAATACTCCGCAAAAAGGGCTTCACTTGTTATGCCCTTTTTTCCCTTACGAGGTACGGAGTACCGAGCCGAAAACAAGGTGAAACGAGCCGCAGGCGAGAGAGGAAAGATAACCGGCTGTCAGCCGCACCGCGGCGCGCCGCAGGGAAAAGCCCCGTATAATCTTTCCGCAATCCCGCGTCAAATTTTTTCGCGGAAAAAATTCATCGGAAAAACAATAGCCATGCCCCCGCAAACGCCTGCAAAAGGGCAAAGACGAGCGCGACGATGTTGCGCGGCAGCCTGCCGAGCAGAAAGGCGCCCAGCGCGCCCCCCGCCGTCACCCCGAACGCCGCCGGGATCAGCACGGAAAAATCCACGATCCCCCTTACGGCGTACAGCGCAAAGGAAAACAGGGAGACGGGCAGGATGACGAGAATGGCGGTGGCGTGCGCCTCCCGCGCCGAAAGCCCCGTCTTTTGCAAAAGGGGCACGGCAAGCATCCCTCCCCCGCCCCCGAAAAGGCTGTTGGCAAGTCCCACGGCGCAGCCGCAGACGATCTGCAAAATCTTTTTCTTTCCCATATTTTTCCCTCCCCTTTGTCCGCCGATCCCCGCGGGGCGGACGCCCCCTTTTCCGCTCGGCTCTCCCCTGCCCCCTGCTTATCGAAATTTTAACCATATCCGACCGCTCATATGTTGCGCCTTTTAATCCCGGACAGACCATCCCTCCGTCTGTCCTTCGGACAGCCGGCCCCCTTTGCACAAGGGAGCTGCCGGGATGGTTTTCCCCTTTGTACAAGGGAGCCTCTAACTATGCCTCCCCTTTTGGAAAGGGGAGGTGTCACGAAGTGACGGAGGGGATAAAAGTAAATCCGCAAAAAGGGCGTCACTTGTTATGTCCTTTTTGCCCTTGTAAAATACGGAAACAAGGTGAAACGAGCGGCAACGCCGCGAGAGAGGAAAGAAACCGGCAGTCAGCCGCACGGCGTGTCGAAGGTAGGAGTCCTGTATAAATCCTTCCGCAATCCACTCGTTACATTTTTTCCACGAAAAAATGTAACGAAACCCCATACAATCCCTCTGTCTGTCCTTCGGACAGCCGGCTCCCTTTGCACAAGGGAGCCGGGGTCGAAGGACACAAGAGAGTCAATGCCGGAGGACAAAGGGTATTTCGGGGCGGCGCGCGGGGTTTTGTCCGTCCTTTGTCCGCCTTTCGTCCGGCTTCCGTCCGCCCCGCATCCTCTTTCCAGCTAAGTTTGCGCAAAAAAAACGCAATTTATAAAACTTTTTCTCGCAATTATCACCATAATCGCTTGCGTTCCGGACGATTTTCTATTAAAATAGTAAAAGCAGATGTTTACCGTCCGGACGAGCCGGACGGAAATCACGATAAACCGAAGGTGTGTTACAATGACAACGAGTTACAGAAAGCGCAGAAACAGAAAAATTCTCGCCCTGCTGTTGTCCTCGTTCATGCTGGCGGCTGCGGGGACGCTGACCGCCTGCGGAGGGGGGACGGATTCGAGCACGGACGACACCGAACAGACGTATACGGAGCCGGACAACGCCCGCATCCAGAACGGCAGTTTTGAATTTTTCGACGACGGCGAAGGGAAAAACCTCATCATCACTTCGCCGACGGGGTGGTCCCGATCCAACGATTCCTCCGCCCAGGGCACGGCGTCCTCGTCCCGCACGGCGAGCGGCATCGTGAACACGGACGGAGAGGCATGGGAAAATCTGACGTCCTCTTCCGGACTCTCCCACGAAACCGAAGCGGAAGCGGAGGCGAACTGGGACAGTCTCACGGCGAAGGACAAACTGGAATTTTACGATACCTGGCAGGAGGAGAATGAGGACGGCGACCTTGCCGACCTCTCCTTCTACGACGAAGATACGGACGATTACAACATCACGATCGACGACGTGCCCGACTGCGCCAATCCCGGCACCCATACCGGTTCGGACGAAGACACCAACGTCCTGATGCTGCACAACTCCTATTCGGACGGCAAAGGTACGGCGCAGAAATACACCTCTTCTTCGACGATCACGCTGGAAGCGGGCACCGCGGCGGTCTTCTCCGTCTGGGTCAAGACGGAGGACATGACCTTTAACGGCACTTCCGCCACCGACAAGGGCTCCGCCGTCGTGGGCAACCGCGGCGCGTGGATCGGGGTCACCCACACGGTGGGCGGCACGACGCTCGACCAGATGCAGGTCAAGAACATCGACACCGAAGCGATCAATCCGGACGGCGAAAACTACGGCTGGGTGCAGTACCATTTCTATCTGAAAGGCTGTTCGTATGCGTCCAGCACCTTCACGATCGTCTTGGGGCTCGGCCAGGGAGGCGGCACGGACAAGCTCGGCTATGTGGACGGCTATGCCTTCTTCGACGACGTGGAATGCCGGGTGATCTCGGCTGCCGACTACGACGAGACGGTGGACGCGCTGATCGCGGACGGTTCCCTCGACGAAGAGGATATCGCGGGCACTTTTACCGAGACGGCGGACAAGCGCTTCGAGACGGACAAGGCGTATAAGGACGTCTTCCATTACGCGATCGACCTGCACGACGCCTTCACCCCCTATTCCATCGACGAAAGCGAACTCACCGTCGGGCTTACGGAGGAGAAATCGGGCGGCGTGACCTACGTTTCGGGCAGACTTCCCGACGGCACGGTGCAGGACGGCGCCCAGCTGTACGGCCGGCTCGACTTCCCCACGGTCAACGACGTCGCGGGGCTGTACACGCTGGACGAGCTGAATACTCTCAAGGCAAGCAACAAATATCTCGAAAGAATTTACGACAATTCGCTGTCCGAATATCCCGAACAATTCGACAAAAACGTCCTGCTCCTGATGAGCGCGGACGGGGCGGCTTATACGGCGACGCTGAAAGACGACGCGTTCACGCTGGCGCCCGACAGCTATATGATGATCTCCTTCTGGCTGAAGACGTCCGACTTAAGCGGCTTTACGGGCGCGACGGTCAGCATCCGCGAAACGGAAGGCACCAACGCCACTTCCCTCTCCTCTCTCTCGACCTCCGGCATCACGACAGTGGATATCGACAAGGTGACGGACACGGGCGAGATCGAAGAGGAAGAGGACATCTATCAAAGCTGGCAACAGTGCTTCCTGTTCGTCTCCAACGAGACGACGACGGAGAAGAGCTTCTATCTGACCTTCTCCTTCGGTCCCACGACCATCGTCGGCAGCGCCCCTTCGTCGTACTATCCCGGCTTTGCGGCGTTCACCAACTTCGAGACGATGACGATGACGGAGCGGCAGTATTCGTATGTGTCCACGGGCACCTATGCGACGAGCGCCTCCCTCACGGGCAACGAACTCACCTCCGATTCCGGATTCGACTCGGCGGCGAACATCCCCGAAAAGCAGATCGAAACGGGTCTTGCCGATCCCCTCAACTATAAGGGCGTGTACGGCGGCAGCGGGTACGTCTCCGCGGACGGCACGGACAAGACGGTGGGCGGCAACGAATATGCCGGGCTCCTCAACAAGAGATATGCGGCGAACTACCGCGAAGCGATGAACGAGGCGCTGGACGCGGGCGAAGAGCATTGGCTCGACAAACTCGCCGACGCTTACGGCGTCGTGATCGACGACAACGACGAATGGTGGAACACCATTTTCGGCACCTCCACCCAGCCCCTTCTCATCTATAACAACGAACGGCAGGCCTACGGCTATATCGGCAGCTCCACCAACATCGCTTCCTCCACCTATTCGACGGTCTCGGTGCGGGTGAAGGCGAGCGCGGGCGCCGTGGCGTACGTCTATCTCGTGGACACGACGGACGGCTGGTACGAAAATCCGCTGGAAATCAATACGCCGTCGTACAGCTACTGGTATGACGACGACGGAAACATCTGCGCGAAGGATCCTTCCGCCGGCGACTTCGACAAGCGCACGGACATCGCCTTCTATCTCAACGAAAACAACGGTCTGTACGAGGCGAACGAACGCTGGTCGGGCTATACGGCGGACATGGCGGGCAAGTATTACGCCAACCTGTCCAACTACGAAAAGGACGAAGAGGGGAATCTGCTCGTGGAAGAGGGCGGCGTCGAGTACGATTACGATTCCTCTATCTGGAAGCACGACGGCAACGACGGCATCGCGTACTATTATAACCGGGCGGACGGCAAGTATTACGCCCACTCCGACTATACGCTGGAAGTCAGCGATCTCGCGTCCGTTCCGGCGCTTACTCCGCGGTTTGCCAACGTGGACGACAACGGCGATCAGAACGCCGCGCGGCAGCTGATGATGACCGTGTACGGCACGGGCGAATGGGTCACCTGCACCTTCTATATCCACACGGGCAGCGAAGCCAAGGACTACCGCCTGGAAGTGTGGAGCGGCTCGCGCGACGGCGCCGAAGCGGTCAATCCCGCCGGCAGCTACGTCATCTTCGACACCGCCTCCCCTTCGTCGGTGGATTCCTTCGACGATCTGACGGATGAAGCCATCGATATGCTCATCGAGCAGAACGACGAATGGACGACGGAAGAAGATGTCCGCAACAATTACGAAAACATCCTCTATTACGCCTATTCCTTCTACGACAGCCCCGCTTTCCTGCGCTATGATTCGACGCTGGACGTGGACGAAGTCGGCAACCAATATACGGGTTATACTCCCTCTTCCTATTCCGAGGGCATCGTCTATCTCTACTATATGGACGAGACTTCCGAACCAGGCAACACCCTCTGCACGATGTTCGTCGATTACAGCTATACGGACGTGACGGTCAGCCCCGATTCCACCGATGACACGACGGACGATACGGAAGATACGACGGACACGACGGACACCAACATGTGGCTGTTCATCAGCTCGCTGGTGATCGCGATCGCACTGATCATCGCGGTGATCGGTCTCATCGTGCAGAAGATCGTCAGGAAGGCGCATATCCGCAAGGCGCGCGCGGCAGCGGCTGCTTCCCCCAATGCTTCGCGGCGGCGGTATCCGGTGAAGAAAGCGGCGGAAGCCCCCGCGGAAGAAAAGAAAGCGGAACCCGCCAAGCCGGAAGAAAAACCGGACGACGGCAACCCGTATGACGATTGATTCTCCGTCCTTCGGGACTGAATGACACCTTCGAATTTCCGCTCTCCCCTTTCGGGAGAGCGGAAATATTTTTTGCATCGCTTTGTCCGCAGGCGAAAAGGGCATAACTGAGTTATGCCCTTTTTGCCCATACGAAATGCGGAGCATGAGCGGGAAAGGAAGGGAACTTTGCCCCATCGGGGCAAAGAGGGAGGCGCGATATAGCGGAGCAGCGCTCCGCGCGCACGCGGTTGTCTCTCCGTTAAATCTTTCCGCAGAATCCTCGTTGCTTTTGTTTTGCCCCGCAAAAGAAAAGCAACGAAACCCGGCTTTATGCCTCCCTTACCGGGAGGCATGGGGCTGGTGCAACCGCCTTCTCTTATCACGGGGAGGCAGGAGGCGGTCATCTCCTACCATACAGGGAGGCAGGGAGGGAGAGGCGCGCCGATCTGCAAACCCCGCCCCGCGGCACTGCCGCGGGGCGGGGTTCATGACATTATTTATCTCTTCCCGTCCAATTCCCGCGCCAGGTCGGCAAGGGAAACCTTTTTCAATTCGTTCTCCATCGCCCGCTGCGCGTCCGCAAGATGACCGTCGAGAAGAGCGTGGATGTTCCGCCCCACGGGGCAGTCGGGATTGGGGTTTTCGTGGAAATGAAAGAGGTCGCCGTCCACGCAGTCGGTCGCCCGATAGACGTCGTAAAGGGTGATGTCTTTCAGGTCTTTGGCGATGTGCGCGCCGCCGCTTCCAGCCGTCACTTCAACCATGCCCGCCCCTTTCAGACTTTGCAGGGCGCGGCGGATGACGACGGGATTGACCTGCACGCTCGCCGCGATAAATTCCGAAGTCACCTTCTCCGAAGATTCGAACGCATAAATGACCAGCAGCGTATGCACCGCCACCGTAAATCGCGATGTGATTTTCAATGCCGTGTACTCCTTTTTTTCGGGAATTCCGCCCGACTTTCCCTCTATTATAGCAAAGCCGCGCTGTAATGTCAACAATTACAGCGCGGAAAATTCTGCGATTTGAAAAATTTTTCAGCTTTCCGTCTTTGCGGTCAGTCGCGGCGGCTGCGGCCGAAGAGCATGAGCACCCACACGAAGAAGCGCAGGAAATAGATGAGAGAGGTGAGCAGGGACGCCACATAGGTGAGCGCGGCGGCGGAAAGGACTTTGCCGGCGGGGCGTTTTTCCTCTTCGGTGAGGATCCCCTCTTCGACGAGCATCTTTTTGGCGCGGCGGGAGGCGTCGAGTTCGACGGGCAGGGTCACGAGCATGAACAGCGTGGACAGCCCGTAAAGCACCACGCCGACCATGGCGAGATAAAATCCGACGTCGTTTTGGGCGTTGAACCCGACGAAGAGGTCGATGAGCAGCCCGATGAGGACGAGGGGCAGGGCGAGACGGGAGCCGAAATTGGTGATCGGCACGAGCACCGTGCGGATCTTATAGGGGATATACCCCTTTTCCCGCTGCATGACGTGCCCGATCTCGTGCGCCGCCACGGCGACCGCCGCCACCGAGTCGTTGCCGTAGGTGGTTTCGGAGAGGTTGACGACCTGCCGCTTGGGGTCGAAATGGTCGCTGAGGCTCCCCTTCACCCTGCCGACGGACACGTCGAAAACGCCGTTGGCATTCAGGAGCCGCACGGCGGTGTCGTAGCCCGTCATGTGGGAAGCGTTGGGGATGTTGTACTTGCTGTACGCCGAATGCACCCGCATGCTCGCCCAGCCGGAAAACGCCGCGCAGGCGAGAATGAGCAGCAGAAATATGATGTAATATTCAAAATACACGGGAAAGTCCTCCTTATCCCTTATTGTTCCGATTTTATTCCGAACGATTATTCCGTCCGACCGCCTTCGGCGCCGTCCTTACCATTATTGTCAACCGATTCCGCCCCTTTCAAACATGCGGAGGGGGGATCGTCCGGTTTTTCACGCGGTTTTTTTCCCTTTTTCCCCTGCCGGGCACATCCGGCGCACCCGCCGCTGCACCCGGAACAGCCGCCGCACCCCTTTCCGCGGTTGCGGACGAGATAGACCACCGCCCCCGTAAGGCAGACGGCGACGGCGATGAGGACGACGATGCTGGGTATATCCACTTTCCGATCTCCTTTCGGGACAAATTTGCGGCATAAAAAACTGCGCTCGTCAAAACCCTGCCCCTGCGGTTTTGTGTTTCATCGCATTTTTTCCGCAAAAATGCGACGGGTGATTTGCGGACGGATCGATTTTCAAATTTGCCGTATTGAAAACGGACTTTCTTATCCCCTCCGTCTCGCTTTGCTCGACACCTCCCCTTACCATAAGGGGAGGCATGATTGGTGGGTGGCTTCGTGACACCTCCCCTTACATCTCCGTTTCGTTACATTTTTTCGTGGAAAAAATGTAACGAGAGTCTGCGGAAAATTTTAACGGAGAGACACCCGCGTGCGCGCGGAGCGCTGCTCCGCTATATCGCGCCTCCCTCTTTGCCCCGTTGGGGCAAAGTTCCCTTCCTTTCCTGCTCATGCTCCGCATTTCGTAAGGGCAAAAAGTGCATAACAAGTGACGCCCTTTTTGCGGATTTATGCCAGCGCTTCAAATTTGTTCTATCAAGCCCCGGCTTTCTTATCCCCTCCGGTGCTACGCACCACCTCCCCTTACCATAAGGGGAGGCATGAGAGGGCAAAAACGCAAGCCCGACAAAGTATTGCGCAGTATATACACGTTTCGCCTGAATAAACCGAAAAGGGTTACGTCAAAACGCGGAGAAGGGTTGCAGATTGCGCCCGAAGCCGGAAGGTTCACCGCAGCGACTTTACTCAAATGTAAACGAGCAAGGGGAATACCGGTGAAGGCGCAAGATGCGCCCTTATACGCGTTTCGCCTAATCAAACAAATAAGTCAACCGTTAAAACGCGGAGATACAAGCAAGACGCGAAGCCCGCGGATTTGCCGCAGGGAGCTTACTCAAACGTAAGTGACCAAGGCAAAACGCAAGGGCGCCAAAGTATTGCGACGTATATACGCGTTTCGCCCGTCTAAATCAGACAAACAATCCGCCGATGAGGGCGACAATCAGACACACCACATACGCCAGCACGCACTGCCCGACGACGAGACCCGCCGCCCAGCCACGCCCCAATTCCCGCTTGACGGCGGCGATCGCC
The DNA here is from genome assembly GCA_018712725.1 of Candidatus Scatosoma pullicola. Lineage (GTDB taxonomy): Bacteria > Bacillota > Clostridia > Christensenellales > Borkfalkiaceae > Scatosoma > Scatosoma pullicola. The sequence continues at coordinate 1,069 of DVGN01000087.1, read as the reverse complement.
GCGACGCAGGGGGTATAGAGCAGGATAAAGAGCAGAAAGACAAACGCCGTAAAGGGGGAAAACAGATCGGTCACGGGCGCGCCCGCGAGCAGGATCGCCAGCGTGCTGCGCACGTTCTCCTTTGCCGTAAATCCCGTGACCAGCGCGGTAGCCGCCCGCCAATCGCCGAATCCGAGCGGGCGGAAGACGACGGACAGCCAGCCGCCGACGATGGCGAGCAGGCTCCGAGAAGAATCGGTGACGAAATTCAGCCGTGTGTCGAAGCTCTGCAAAAACCAGATGATGACGGTGGCGACAAAGATGATGGTAAAGGCGCGGGTGATGAAATCGCGCGCCTTTTCCCAGATGAGGCGGAAGACGCTCTTGGGAGAGGGCATGCGGTAGTTGGGCAGTTCCATGACGAAGGGCACGGGCTCCCCTTTGAACGCCGTCTTTTTCAGGACGAAGGCGACGAGCAGCGCCATGAAGATGCCGATGAGGTACAGCCCGATCATCACGAACGCCGCCGCGTTGGGGAAAAACGCCGCCGTCAGCATCCCGTAGACGGGGATTTTCGCCGAACAGCTCATAAAGGGGGTGAGCATGACGGTCATTTTCCGGTCGCGGTCGGAGGGCAGGGTGCGGGTCGCCATGATCGCGGGCACGCTGCACCCGAACCCGACGAGCATGGGCACGAAACTCCGTCCCGAAAGCCCCACTTTGCGCAGGGGCTTATCCATGACGAAGGCGACGCGCGCCATATAGCCGGTGTCCTCCAGAATGGACAGAAAGAAGAAGAGGACGACGATGGTGGGCAGAAAGCTGAGCATGCTCCCCACGCCCGCGAAGATGCCGTCCACGACGAGCGAGCGCACGACGGGGTTGATGCCGTAGGCGTCCAGCCCCTCCCCCGCCTTTCGGGTCAGCCATTCGATGCCGAGTTCCATCCAGTCGGACAGGTATTTGCCGATCAGCCCGAAAGTGAGGTAAAAGACGATTGCCATGATGAGGATAAAGGCGGGGAAAGCGGTGTATTTCCCGGTGAGGATCCTGTCCCACTTTTCGCTGCGTTTGCGCTCGCGGCTCTCCC
>DVGN01000086.1 GCA_018712725.1 Candidatus Scatosoma pullicola | reverse complement strand
AGGCGGAGATGCCCAGCTCGCGGGAGAGCAGAGTGAGATTTTCGTCGAACGTCCCCAAAATGCGGGAGAGCCTGTCCACCGATTTGGTGTCGATTGTCTGTGTGATGTGTGCCGTAATAAAACTCCTTCCGCGGAAAATTCAAAAATTTTTTCAGAAATTTTCAGAAATTGAAGGTCTCCGCAACCGTATAAACAAGTCTGACCAGATACCCGCCCTCGACGCGTTCGCAGTGCCTTTCGGCGATTTCGCCGTCCGCCTGCAAATAGCCCCGGGCGAGCGCGGCTTCTTCGCTATCCGCGTCGATCACCCCTTCGAACACGCAGGACAGCGTCACCCGCGCGATGGCGGTGACCTCTACCCTGCCCCCTTCGGCGTCCGTAAAATACCCGCCGACGAGGGGTTCGCCCGCCGACACTTCGTCCCCCGCTTTTTTCAAGGGAGTGCCGCGCAGGACCGCCATGTTCACGATTCTGCCCGAATGGGCGGCGATCATATCCCCCGTCTGTGCGGAGGGCTCCTTAAAGGGGGAGACGCGCACCTCCGCCGTCACCGTAACGCCCGATTTTTTCACCGAGCAATAGGACACCCCGTCGATGGCGAGAACTTGCGCGGCTGCCTGCCTTGCCCCTTCGTCGCTGTAACGGGAAAACCTGCCGATACCGCAGTCGGCGAGCGCGGCGAGTACGTCGCGGCGGTATTCCTCCGCACCCGTCACGTCGATGCGCAGCACCAGTCCGTCCGCAAACAGACAGAGCGCAAACAGGAGGGCGGCGCCGACGGGGATGCCCGGCCGCGCTTTCAGCCTGCCGAAGAGGGCGGAGGCGCCCGTTTTGCCCGCGCTTCTCGCCGTATATCCACCGTATACGGGTATATTATAACATACATTCGGATAAATTGCAAAAACTTTTTCGGCATCTTTTTCGTTTACACGGAAAAGTATTTGGTTTTTTTTGAGTTTTTTTGCCCGAAAGACGCAAATTCCCTCTCTCGCCAGCCGCGAAAGGGCCTTTTCGGGCGAACTGCCTTCAAGGATGATCTTTTCCATTTTTTTCCCTGCTCCCTTCCCCTCTTCCCTCCGTCGCGACGCGCACGGAGAGGATATTCCCGGACAATTCGAGATCGCCGTCGCAGTATTTGCGGACGACGAACCCCTTTCCCTCCACTTCGAGAAGGAGCCGGGAAAAGCCCAGCAGAAGGTACTCGTCCGAAAACTTGCCGATCGTCTTTACCCCCTGGAAGTATCCTCCTCTGCCGGGCAGGACGGTGTAGCGCGCCCCCGCGAACGCGTCCGCGTCTTTTCCCAGCCGTCTGAAAATTTCGTCGTACAGCCGCATCTGCCCGTCCTTTCCTCTCCTTTCCGCCCGGCTTTCGGGGCGGATAGATTCCCTCTATTTTATGTCGCGGAAGAAAGGGATATGCGTTTCGCTCTTTATGGGCGAAACGCGCATCTACTGCGCAATACTTTGTCGCTTTTCGGAAACCGAACAGACAATCCCTCAGTCAGCTACGCTGACAGCTCCCTTTGCACAAGGGAGCCATGGTAGGGGGGCGGCGGTATGCGCCCCTCTCATGCCTCCCCTTATGGTAAGGGGAGGCGGTTCGCCCTTTGACACCTCCCCTTTTTGACAAAGGGGAGGTGTCACGAAGTGACGGAGGGGATAAGAGTAAATCCGCAAAAATCCCGTCACTTGTTATGGGATTTTTGCCCTTACTCGGCGCGGAGTGCCGAGCAGGAAAGGAAGGGAACTTTGTCCTATAGGGACAAAGAGGGAGGGAAAACCGCGATATAGCGGAGCAGCGCTCCGCGCGTACGCGGTTGTCTCTCCGTTTAATCTTTCCGCAGATTCTCGAACCATTTTTTTGCGAAAAAATGGTTCGAAACGAAGATGTAAGGGGAGGTGTCACGAAGTGACGGAGGGGATAAGAAGTTCGCTTTCGATAAAAAAGTGCGGCTTTCCGAAAAAAGTGCAAAGTCAAGCAAAAAAATTTCCGTTTCGGGCGGAATTTTTCTTGACAGCGGGAAATGCGGAATGCTATAATGGGAAAAAATCAGCCGGTCGGAGCGGATGTTTCCGCGGACAAAGCAAGACGCCGATTTGGGTTTTTTCGGGAGATCGCCATGAGAACGAACGTGTTCATGAACGGAATGGAGATGCGCATGTGCAGCATGTGCATGCCTTTCCGCGCGATTTTTTCCGAAAGACCTTCCTTGCGGCGCTCTGCCTGACCGGGCAAAAGCGCAATCGATCGAACGGGAAGTTTCTTCGGAGACTTCCCGTTTTTTATTGCTCTGCCCTCCGTGCGGCGATGACGACAAAAAAAATTTTCTGACAAGGAGTATTCCCCATGAAAAAAATCCTTTCCCTTCTTCTTTCCCTGACGGTGTGCGCGGGGGCGGGCGCCCTTTCCGCCTGTTCGGAGGACGGCATCTCCGTCGCCGTGCCCAACGACGCCACCAACGAAGCGCGCGCCCTGCTCCTTCTGGAAGATCTCGGCTACATCACCTTAAAAGAGGGCGCTGGCATCACCGCCACCGTCCGCGACATCGCGGAAAATCCCTACAATCTCCGCTTCGTGGAGACGGAAGCGGCGCAGATCCCCCGCATCCTGCAAGACGTCGATTACGCCGTCATCAACTCCAATTACGCGTTGGACGCGGGATTGGACCCCCTTGAAAACAGCCTCGCCATCGAGAGCGCCGAAGACAACCCCTATGCCAACATCCTCGCCGTCCGCCCCGGCACGGAAAATTCCGACAAGATCCGCGCCCTGGTCGCCGCCCTCTCCTCCGAACAGGTGGCGGACTTCATACAGGCGGAATACGGCGGATCGGTCATCTCCTCCGTTTCCGACCCCGGGACGGGATACGACGACGGCGTAGACTATGCGGCGCTTTCGGGCACGACGATCACGGTGGCGGCGTCCCCCACGCCCCACGCCGAAATTCTCGCCGTGGCGGCGGAAATTCTCGCGGTGCGGGACATCGAACTGGAAATTCTCGAATTTACCGACTACATCATCCCCAACAACGTCGTGTACGAAGGGGAGGCGGACGCCAACTACTTCCAGCACCTGCCCTATCTCGAAAACTTCAACGCGGAAAACGGAACGGATCTCGTCTCCGCGTTCGCCGTCCATCTCGAACCGCTGGGGCTGTACGGCGGCAGGCAGACGTCGCTGGACGCGATCGGCGCGGAAAAATAAACGAAACGATACACGGGAGGCACCCATGGTTGAGGTGAAACACTTATACAAAACCTTTTCGGGCGAGAACGGGGAGACGGAAGTCTTAAAAGACGTCTCCCTGACCGTAAAGGACGGCGAGATCTTCGGCGTCATCGGCGAGAGCGGGGCGGGCAAGTCCACGCTCGTCCGCTGTCTGAACATGTTGGAACGCCCGACAAAGGGGCAGGTATTGATCGACGGCGAAGACATCGGCGCCCTGCGCGGCGGAAGGCTGCGCCGCGCCCGCAAAAAGACGGCGATGATCTTTCAGGATTTCAACCTGCTCATGCAAAAGACCTGCCTGAAAAACGTCTGTTTTCCCCTGGAAATTTCGGGCGTAAAAGGCAGCGCGGCGAAAAAGCGGGCGAAAGAACTGCTCGAAAAAGTGGGGCTTGCGGACAAGGCGGACGCCTATCCCGCCCGCCTCTCGGGCGGACAGCGGCAGCGGGTGGCAATTGCGCGGGCGCTCGCCTGCGATCCGCAGATTCTGCTCTGCGACGAACCGACGAGCGCGCTCGACCCGCAGACGGCGAAATCCATTCTCGCCCTCATCCGGGACATCAACCGGGAGACGGGGATCACCGTGATCATGATCACCCACCAGATGAGCGCGGCGGAGGAGATCTGCGACCGCGTCGCCATTCTGGACGGCGGCAGCGTGGCGGAAGAGGGAAAGGTGGACGAAGTGTTTGCCGATCCCCGTTCGGACGCGGCAAAGCGGCTGGTGTTCCCCGAACTCCCCGAAGCGGAAAATTCAAACGTTCCCGGCGTCCGGATCCGCGCGGTATTCCACGGTGCGCCGTCGGCGGGATCCCCGCTCATCGCAACCCTGGCTATGGAAAAACACATCGCCGCCAATATTTTGTCCGCGTCCATGCGCGAACTCGGCGGCAAAATTTACGGCAATATGCTGCTCTCCGTGCCCGACGAAAAGAGCGCGAAAGAGACGGTTGAATACCTGCGGAACGTCCCCGACGTGTCCGCGGAGGAGGTGGATTATGCAGGCTGAATTGCTCGCTTCTTCCTCCGCCGACTGGGCGGAGGCGTGGGAGATCTTCCGCGCGGAATTCCCGCTCGCGATCTGGGAGACGGTATGGGTGACCCTCCTCTCCACCCTGTTCGCGTTCGTCATAGGGCTGCCCCTGGGGGTGCTGCTCGCCTGCGGCGACAGGGACGGCATACTCCCCCTGCCCCGCCCCGTCAAGGCGCTGCTCGGGTTTATCGTGAACGTGCTCCGTTCCATTCCCTTCATCATTCTGATGATTCTCGTCATCCCCCTGTCCCGCGCGATCGTGGGGACGTCGGTGGGAACGGCGGCGACCGTCGTTCCTCTCGTCTTTGCCGCCTTCCCCTTTGTGGCGCGCATCGTCGAGAGCAGCATACGGGAAGTCAGCCCCGGGCTTACGGAAGCCGCCGTGAGCATGGGCGCCACCCCCTTGCAGATCGTCGTCAAAGTGCTTCTCCCCGAATGCGTCCCCTCCCTTATCTCCGACGTCGCCCTGACGATTACCAATCTGCTCGGCTATTCGGCGATGAGCGGCGTCATCGGCGGGGGCGGCCTGGGCAGCATCGCCTATAATTACGGCTATCTGCGCTATAAAACGCCCGTCCTGCTGCTCGCCGTCGTATTGCTCGTCCTGCTCGTGCAGATCGTGCAGAGCCTCGGAACGTGGCTGTCCGGCCGTCTGGACAGGCGGCTGAAACGCCCCGTCCGCCGCCCGCGCGCCAAAAGGTCGAACGCGAAATCCGCCTGATTTTTTCCGGGATTTTTCCGAAATTTTTCCCCTTGATTTTACGGATTGTACGCCGCTTCCGCCGCAGGCGGAGGCGGCAAAGCGCCCCGGAAGGCAGATGCCCTCCGGGGCGCTCTTTTCGTTCCGAATTTCCGGGGATCATTCAAACTGACTGTTGTACAATTTATGATAAAACCCCTTTTTCGCGAGCAGTTCCGCGTGCGTGCCCTGTTCGACGATATGCCCCGCGTCCATCACGAGAATGACGTCGGACGTGCGCACGGTGGACAGCCGATGGGCGACGACGAAAGAGGTGCGCCCCGCGGTCAGTTTGGCGAAAGCGTCGCCGATCCGCCGCTCGGTGCGGGTGTCGATGGAGGAAGTGGCTTCGTCCAGGATGAGCATGGGCGGCAGGCAGAGCATGATGCGCGCGATGCAGAGGAGCTGGCGCTGCCCCTGCGAAAGGCTGCCCCCCTCTTCGCCCAGGAGGGTGTCGTACCCCTGCGGCAGGCGGCGGATAAACCCGTCCGCATGCGACGCCTTCGCCGCCGCGATCACCTCTTCGTCCGAAGCGTCCGGCTTGCCCATGCGGATGTTCTCCTTCACCGTGCCGCTTTTCAGCCAGGTCTCCTGCAAGACCATGCCGTAATTGGAGCGCAGGGATCTGCGGGTGACCGACCGCACGTCCTGCCCGTCCACCCGCACGGCGCCCCCCGTCACGTCGTAAAAGCGCATGAGGAGGTTGATAAGGGTGGTCTTGCCGCAGCCGGTCGGACCCACGATCGCCACTTTCTGCCCGGGACGGACGTCCAGCGAGAAGTTTTCGATCAGCCGCTGTTCGGGGGTATAGGAGAAATACACCTTGTCGAGCGAGACTTCCCCTTCCGCCCTGCCCAGCTCCGTTCCCCCTTCGTCGGAGGGCTGCTCCTTTTCGTCGAGCAATTCGAAAATGCGCGCGGCGCAGGCGAGGGCGTTCTGCAATTCGGTGACGACCCCGGAGATCTCGTTGAAGGGCTTGGTGTATTGGTTGGCGTAGGACAAAAACGAAGTCAGCATGCCCACCGTGAACGCCTCCCCCGATCCGGACGCGATGTACAGCGCGCCGATTAAAACGACCAGGGCATAGACGACGTTGTTGACGAAGCGGGTGGTGGGGTTGGTGAGGGAGGAATAGAAGGTGGAATCCAGCGTCGCCTTTTCCAGACGGCGGTTGATCTCGTCGAATTTCTCCTGGTTTTCGTCCTCGTGCGAGAACGCCTGCACCGTTTTGAGGTTGCCCACCATCTCTTCGATAAACGCCGTCTGCTCCCCGCGCGTCTCCGTCTGCTTTTTGAAAAAGGCATAGGTGTGCGAAGAGATGTATTTGGCGACAAACAGGGACAGGGGAGTGACGACGACCACGACCAGCGCGATCTGCCAGCTCATCGCAAACATGAATCCCAGCGTCCCCGCGATCGTGAGCACCCCCGAAAAGAACTGCGTGAAGCCCATCAGAAGCCCGTCGGAAAACTGTTCGGCGTCCGCGACGATGCGGCTCACCGCGTCCCCGTGCGGGTGGGAATCGATATAGGACAGGGGGAGGCGGGTGATCTTCCCGAAGGCGTCCTCCCGGACGGTGCGCACCACTTCGTAGGCGATGCGGTTGTTGCAGACGCTCATCAGCCACTGCGCCACCGCCGTCACCGCGACGGAGACGCCGATGAGGACGAAAATTCTGCCGAGCCCCGCGAAATCGACGTCGCCGGGGCCGACGATGCAGTCCACCGCATCCCCCACGAGCACGGGCACGTACAGCGTGAATCCGACGGTCACCGCCGCCAGCAGCAGGGTGAGGACGAGGGACAGGGGGTATCTCTTCACATAGCCGAGCACCCTCTTCACCGTGCCCTTGGGCAGGCGCTTGCGCGCTTTCTTTTCCGCGATCTTTCCCTTTTTCATGATGCCGCGCCCTCCCCGTCGTCCTTGTACTGCGAATCGTAAATTTCCTTATATACCGGGCAGGTTTGCAGGAGCTGTTCGTGCGTGCCGATGCCGACCGCCCTGCCTTCGTCCAGAACGACGATCTTGTCCGCGCCGCGCACCGCCGAAGTGCGCTGGGAGACGACGAACACGGCGGGGGCGTCCGGCAAAGAGGCGAGCGCGTGCCGGAGCGCCGCGTCCGTCGCGTAATCGAGCGCGGACGCCGAATCGTCCAGGATGAGGATCTCCGGCTTGCGGACGAGCGCGCGGGCGATGGTCAGGCGCTGGCGCTGACCGCCCGAAAAATTCCTGCCCCCCTGTTCGACTTCGGCGTCCAGCCCGCCCTTGCCGAGAATGACCTGTTCCGCCTGCGCCACGCGCGCGGCCGCCATGAGTTCTTCGTCCGTCGCGTCTCCCTTTCCCCAGCGCAGATTTTCGCGGATGCTGCCCTTGAACAGCACCGCCCGCTGGGGCACCACGCCGATGCGGGCGCGGAGGGTTTCGGGGTCGTAGGCGCGCACGTCTTTGCCGTCCACCCGCACGCTCCCCTCCGTCACGTCGTAAAAGTGGGGAACGAGATTGACGAGCGTCGTCTTTCCCGATCCGGTGCCGCCGATGACGCCCACCGTCTCCCCCCTCTTTACCGTAAAGGAGATGTCCGTAAGCGCGTTTGCCCCGCCCCCTTTATAGCGCATACTCACGCCGTCGAAACGGACGAGCGGCGGTTCTTCCGAAGCGGTTGTCTCAACAGCGTTCGTCTCAACCCTGCCCCCTTCCTTCCCCCCTTCCGGGAACAATTCGAGAGAGGAGTTCATGGAGAGGACGCTCTCGATGCGGCTGCCGCACGCCGCCGCGCGGGAGACGGTGACGATGAGGTTGGCGAGCTTGATGAGTTCGACGAGGATCTGCGTCATCAGGTTGTAGAGGGCGATGACGTTGCCCTGGGTCAGGCGGTCGGAATCCACCCGCAGGGCGCCCACGCGGAGGAGGAGAATGACGGCGAGATTCAAGATGACGTAAGTCAGCGGATTGGTCAGGGCGCCGAGCCTGCCGACGAATTTCTGGCTGGCCGTCAGCGCGCCGTTGCGCTCGGAAAAGAGGCGGCGTTCGTCCTCCTCCTTGCAGAAGGCGCGCAGCACCCGCGCCCCCGCGAGATTCTCCCGCGCGGACAGGGTGACGGCGTCCAGCTTTTCCTGCGAGCGCTTATACAGCGGCATGCAGACGAGCATGACCGCGAACACGGCGACGGACAGCAGCGCGATCGCCCCCGCGAAGACGCCCGCCGACGGCACGTCGATGGTAAAGGCGACGATCATCGCGCCGAACACGATGAAGGGGGAGCGCAGAAACAGCCGGAGCGCCATATTGATGCCCGATTGCAGCTGATTGACGTCCCCCGTCATGCGGGTGAGCATGGTGGCGGTGCCCAGGCCGTCCAGATCGGAATAGCTGAGCGACTGCAATTTGGAGAACAGCGCGCCGCGCACCTCCGCGGACACGCCCGCGGCGGCTTTGGCGGCAAAATACTGCGCCGTCACCGCACAGACCAGCCCCACCACGCCGAATGCGACCAGAACGAGACTCATGCGGACGATATAGCCGCGGTTGGCGTCCGGATAGGTGAAGTCCGCCGCGCGCTCCCCCAGCCCCCTGTCCACGATCAGGGAGACGATGACGGGCACGAGCAGCTCGAAGGTGGCTTCCAGCAGCTTGAACAGCGGTCCCAACACGCTCTGCACCTTATACGGTTTGAAAAAAGGCAGCAATTTTTTCATAGGTATCCTTATGCCCCGCCCCCCCGCGTTCGCCCGGAAAACATTCCGAAAGATGTCCCGACGATTGCCCCGGCGGGCGGGAGCCGCAAAAAATCGACCCGGAAAAACCCGGGTCGCCGCCGCGCGGAAAATCGAAATTTTTCAGCCGACGAAATGTTCGTAAAGTTCCTTATACGCGCGAAGTTTCAAAAGCCGCTCTCCCTCTTCCGTGGAGGAAAGATCTTCGTTGATGCGGTTGATGCGGCGGGCGTTGACAAAGCGGTTGGTGCTTATGCCGAAGGCGACGAAACACGCCGCGAACAGCACGCCGCACACGGCGGTCAGCACGAGAAAAAGCCCGTCGTTGCGCGTGGTAATGAGGTAGCCGAACACGATCGCCAGCACCAGAAACGCCGCCGTCGGAACCGCCGTGCCGATGAATCCGGCGCGCGTCGAAGCAAGCCGGTCTTTGAGTACGGCGCGGCGGGTCTTCTGCTTTTCCAGCACCTCCTTTTCAAGGGGCGCCTCTTCGTCGGAGATCTCTTTCAGCCGCTTTTCGAACACCTCTTTGTATTGCCTTTTGATCGCGCCGAGCGCGTCTTCGCCGAGGTCGTTCTCCATGCTCTCGTACCCCGTTTCGAGATATTCGTCCATGAGGACGTCGGGCGCGGAAAAGTCGGACGTCTTCGCCCGCCAATAGCCCGCCGCCGCCTCCCAGGCGTTCTCTTCGAGGGGCAGCGCCGCCGCGAATTTGTCCTCCGCCTCTTTATAGCTGCCGGCGAGAAGGAGTTCCTCTCCCTCTTCGCAAAAGCGCTTGTAGTCGGCCTTTCGCTGCGCTTCCTCCTCCGCCTTTTCCCTGCGGAGGGCTGCCGCCTCTTCGGGGGTCAGGTTGACGAGATCTTCGTCGTCCTCTTCGAGTTCGGGGAATTCAAAGGTGACTTCCTCTCCCCGCTCGTCCTCTTCTTCGAGGTTTTCGAGACTCTCTTCCAGGTTGTCCACGACCAGCGCCTCTTCCGTCACGTCCTCGTCCGGGGCGGCTTCGATCTGCGTGCCGTCCCCCGTCTCCTCCGCAACTTCCTTCTCCTCGGCAAACTCCTTCTCCTCTTCGGCGAGTTCGTCCGTGGCGTCCACGTAGCCGTCCTTGGTCTTCCGGAATCTGATGCCTCTGCCGTATTCGTCGTCGATGATCCGCTCTTCCATGATGCTTGTCTCCTATTGTATCCGAACGCCCCGTCCGGGGCGCCGCTCAGTCGCCGGAATAGCCCGCCGACCTCTTTTCCTCTTCGCTCAGAGCGAACGGCGACGAAAGCCGCCCGCCCTTCTTTTCCGACGGCGGCCCGGGCACCACCGTCTCCGCCACATAGGCGCGGCATTTGCCGCGATAGCGGCTCTTCGCCCACTCGCACAGCTCTTTATTCTCGAACAGCGCCGCCACGCAGCTCCCCGAACCCGTCATCGCGACGCCGAGCGGGGAAAAGCTTTTCGCCTCTTCGTACGCCGTTTTGACGTCCGGATTCAGCCGTACCGCCGCGGGATAGAGCGCGTTCGACAAATACCTGCCCACCCCTTCCGTATCTCCGCGCACGAAGGCGTCGATGCAGCTTTGCGTGAGGGCGGAACGGGAGGGCGCCCGGTCGAACTCCTTGTAACACGCCCCCGCCGAGACGGAGGTACGGGGGCACAGGAGCAGAAAATACAGCTTCCCGCCCCCGCGCACGGGGGAAATATCCTCTCCCCTGCCCCGCATGCGGCAGAATCCGCCCCGCAGCATATAGCGGGTATCGCTGCCCAGGGTTTCGGCGAGCGCGCCTAATTTGGCTTCATCGGCGCCGTACAGCGCCGCCATGCCCGAAAGCACCCCCGCCGCGTCGGCGGACGAGCCGCCCAGCCCCGCGCCCATCGGGATGTTTTTATACACGGTGACGTCGGCGCCCCCGCCCCCGAATTCGCGCACGAAGGCGTCCCCCGCCCTTTGCGCGTTGTTCTCTTCGGGGGGGATGCTCTCGCTGCCCATGCCGCGCATGGTCACGGACACCAGCCCGTCCTTCCGCTTGCGGAGGACGAGAAGGTCGAAAAGGGAGACGCTCGCGACGAAGGAGTCGAGGAGGTGATACCCCCCTTCCGCCCCCGTGACGTCGAGGGTGAGATTGAGTTTTGCGTAAGCCCTGATCCTGACGCCGTTCATAAAAATCCCGTTTCGGCGGCGGAGAAATTCCCCGCCGCCGAAAATTTCCGTATTCTATTGTACCATATTCTTCCCCAAATTTCAAGACTTTAACGGCTTTTTGCCGGGATTTTCTGAAAATTCCCCTTTTTCGTCAGCTCTTGCGCCGCCAGACGACGATCCGCTCCCCCGCGCCGACGGGAAATTTGAGTTCGGGGTTGCTCTTTTCCACCTCTTCGGGCGGACGGCGGAGCTGCTTGGATATCTCCCAAAGCCCGTCTCCCGCGCGGGGAATGAACACGGACACGGCGCAGTCGCTCTCCCGGTACGCCTCCCCCTCTTCCGCCGCCGAGATGTAATCCGCTTCCGCCTCCCGGTACAGGAAAAGGGTGACTTTGAGGGTGGCTTCCGCCTCCGCTTCTCCCTCCCGGCGCTGCCGGACGTTGAGCCCGCACACGGCGGCGCGCACCTCCGGGGTGCATTCCGCATCGTATTTTATCGGGAAGAGGAAGGGCAGGGAAAGTTCGGCGCTCCTGTGCCCGCCGTCCGCGTCGCACAAGATCACGTCGGCGAAGATCGCCCCCTCCGCCTCTCCGCCGTTCTCCCCCCGTTTGCAGGAGATCTCCGCGCGCGGCACCGCAGCCGCCTGCAAGGAGACGGAATAGTCGATGGGACGGGACAGGGACGCCTGCCCGCTCACCCGCTCGGTAAACACGGCGATTTCGGACAGATACCGCCCCGATCTCCGCTCGCGGGTGCAAATGAGTTCGCAGGAAGGCGAAAAGGCGTCTTCGCAGGCGGGAAGTTCGTCTTTTATGTACAGTTCGCAGTCCGCCGTGAGGATGAGGGCGGCGTTCACCCGACACCTGCCCCGCTCTTCGTCCGCGTCCGCGCTGAGGACGGCGGATTTGACGCACACCCGCGCCGACGCCGTCTGCCCGGGCAGCGCTTCGTCGCAGGGGATTTCCATGCGGAAGGGCAGAAGCCGCTCGTACGAGCAGAGGGACATATCCCCTTTCTGCGCGCAGATATTCAGCGCCACTTCGCCCTGAACGCATACCTGCCCCGCCTCTGCGTCTACCCGGGCGATGTGGACGTTCTCGCTGTGCAGAAGGATGTCGCCGATGTAATTGGTAGAAAATTCGTCGTCCGTTTCCGCCTCTCCCGAGATGCAGACCGTCTTTACGATGGGCTGTCCCTTGCGCTTGGCGACGATCCCCTCCCCGCCCGTGAGATATTCCGCCTGCACCGTCCCGTACACGTCGATGTCCGCGCCGACGATGACGGAGATGTACAGCCCCGAACCCTCCCTGCGCCAGGAGACGTTGTCCGTCCTGAACGCCGCCCGCGCAAAACACGCGGGGGTGACGGCGGGATTTTCCGCGCGGTGGGAAAATTCGGCGCCCCGTTCCGCACGGCAGACCTTGCGGTCGGCGTCCTCATAGACGACGCTTAAAAAGAGTTTGCCGTTGTAGCGCACTTCGCCGTCCGCGCAGACGCATTCGGCGGGCACCGCCCGGGCGTGAATCGCAAGCACCCCCGCGATCTCGCCGCCGGGCAGACGGCATTCGACGATGGACTGACTGCCCGCCCGGCAGACGCGCGTCGTATAGCGATAAGTTTCAAAATGCGGTTTGATTGACATTTGCCTTTTACCCCGTTTGATTTCTGTTGCCTTATCATCCTATGCCGCGATTTGCCCGAATATGCCCCTTCCCCGCCCGATTTTTCCGTCTCTTTTTGTCGAACGAAAAAAAGCGGCACGGATATGCCGCCGTTTTGTCTTTGTTTCCTCCTCCCGTCCGCCCGCCGCGGTGCCGGCTGCCCGTTTCCCGCCGATCGCCTCCCGGGTCCCGCGTTCCCGCCCTTTTCCCTTTCGTTCTCTGCTTTCTCGCCGTTCTCCTTCCAAGCGCTTTCAAATTCTAAAAAATTTTTTTGCCTGCAAGGGTGTTTTGGTGGACTTTTTCAAAATATCTTGCTATAATAGTATAGCGAATCGTGAAACGGCGGATTTCCTCCGCAACCTTTGCCGGGCGTTAAGCCCTTTCTCGGTCGGTATCTTATCGGCAAACGGCAATCCCGGACGAATCAGCTTTCAATAATACGCACTTTACAACAAGAGAGCTGTGCCGGAAACGGAATTGAAGTCCATAAAGTTCCGCAACTTCTTCGGCCCGGGTTCGCGCGAGGGCGCAGACCGACACTTTGCCGAGGGGACCCTTTCGGGGTTTCGGCAAATCCCCGGCGGATTTACTTTTCATAATACGCGTTTTATAAAGACAGAAATGTGCCCGTAGTGGAATTGGATACCATAAAGGCCTCCGACGCCTTCGGTCCGGGTTCGAGCCCCGGCGGACACACCAGCAAAAGTACCGGATTTTCATAAAATCCGGTACTTTGCTATTTTATGCGAGAAATCCACCCGTCTCTCCGCCCTGCAACTCATTCGCCGTAAGCCCCCTTCCTTTCCTCATAGAACGGATGTCCGCCCGTATGCTCGATTTCTTCTCCGTCAATTAAAAGGACTATCACAGTAGAATATGTTGTAGTCCTCTTAATGTTCTGATTACCATTTATCAGTTTTAAATACACATAAGGATAATCTCCCCTCCAGATCTATACCCGGATCAAAATTATACTCCGCATGCTCATCTTCAGCGCAATCTTCTTCAACAAATTCCATCATTCTGCACGCAAAATACAGCAACCCGAGTTTATTGCCGAAAATTTCTACCGCTTCGGCAGGGGCCGAAAAAGAAACGTCCAACTTCATATCCTTCCGTTACATCATCTACACATCGTGTATCCATCGTAATGATTGGCGAATCAACTACTTGGTGCCCCATTTTAGGTTTCCGATATTTAAAATCTTTTAACCCATGGCTCTCCAGAAATCGTTGAATATCTTCTTCTTGTTCATTATTCTTAAATGTATAACCCAGATATATTTTAATTTCAGTTTTTGGCTTCATATTGTCTCCTTGTAAATTTTGCCTTTAACTATCGCTTCGCATATATTCAAAAAATTTCTGCCATTTTTCGTCGCTTTTTGTATGTCCGCTCCTGGCTCTTTCGATTTTTGTCCTCTTTTCCCATTCCGTACAAATCAATCTTTTCCACTCGGCATATACATCCTCATCGATAAAAAATTCATTCAGAACCTTTACCTTATAGTTGGGAGGTTCTGCGTCATTTATCTCTAAAAACACCACTTTATATCCATTTTTATTTTTGAATAAATATAGCTCCAAGAATTTACCCTTCGATTTACCGTAGGCAAAAATATAATCGTGCGCATCAAAATCGGTAGATAAAAAAACGGCTTTACTGTCAGGGTCTTCGGGGTTATATTCATCGTTAAATATCAAACCATTATGATATTCCTCTACCTCTTCGCCAAAATTTGAAGTTTCATCAAACTCTTTTATGTTAAAGACCCGGTAATACATTTCCAACCCGAATCCGTCACAAAATGAGCCTTCGACAAATTTGATTTTTTGACCCCCGACACAGATATACAATCTTGAGTCTTCATAAAAAGTATTATAATTCCTTTTTTCATAGGCTATAATGTTGTCCGTTTCATTAAGCTTTAATTCAAATATAACTTTATTCCCCATTTTTACACCCTCATATTTTTAGCCCGATTTATTGCAAATATCCCGGATCTCTTATCCGTTTTCACGCATTTTCTTCATTCATATTGATCATTATATCCGCATTTAACAGATATAGAAAATCTTTCGCCCGCCCGCATATACACATTTCCGGGACATGCCCGCCGAAAAAATAAATATTCACCGCCAAAGCGACCGAGCCGCCGTTCCGTCTGACAAAATCGGAAAGCACCGCAAGCCCGTCCGGAGAAAACAGATCGAAAAATTCCTCTATCCGTTCGTTTAATTTCCATCCGGGTTTGTATTCGCGCGGAGACGGGTATGCGTACCACCATGCCGCCGGCAATTTTTTATGGCCGATTCTCGTATAGCCCGCATCCCGATAAGATTGGCATAAAGTCGGTTTTATTTTTACTATATCCGCAATCTGCCCGACATTTACATCGCCGTCAAATTCGACTTTCAGCGTGATTTGAAATTCCGGAACTCGCCCCGCCATTTTATCCGCCTCCGCCGCAGAATGCGTCCCCTCTTTATGCCTTATCCGCTTCTTCCAGAATGATATCCCAAGCGACAAATTCAATCACGGTGTCATACAACGGCAAAATGAAATGCCTTGCATTTTCAAGACTATCCAAAGCCGGATCGATTGTCTTTAATGTCGTTTCTGTTAATTCTTTTATCCATTCGGAATCTATCACTTCCAATATATGCCGTTCAAACTTTGAATCAAACGACCGATCCCCGTTTTCAAAGCATTCCGACGGAGAATCTCTCAGATCATTCCAGGACGAGCAAGCAAACAAAACGATCTTTATTGCCACGTTGACATAAACTTTCAGCCGCCACCTTTTTTCATTGACGTCATCCAGATAAATATATGTGTATTTTTCGACGGCGTCATATTCCACCCTTTCCAAAGGCGTGGTATGAATAATCAATTCCGGATAAACCACTTTTGTTTTCATAAATATCTATTACCTCCATATCTGTAATATTTTCTTTTATTATATATAGTTCTATATTTATAAAGATTTGTCAAATATACCGCAACCCTTCCCGTCTCAAACAAATCCCTCTTCCCCGGCAAAGCAGGTCAGTTCATCCAAAAAATGCCTGTCAGCCGCATAAAAAGTCAGGGAATTTCCCTCCGACCAAAAGTCTTCGAACTCCGCGATGAAATGCCCTTTTGCATAAAATCTGTCAAATATATCTTTCGTTTGCGTACACCCTTCCAGCCTTTCGGATATTTCCGATCCGTTTTCCGAAAACAACAATATGCCGCGTGGCAATACGGGAATCAGCCCGACGTTCAGCCCGCTCAATTCTATATAATTGTATCTTATAGTGTTGCTCAAACAGACGTCCCGATCCCGTTCAAACAGGGGATGAAAGCTGTGTTTTATCCCCAGACGCCTCTCTGTCGCGGTAAATCCGGACTCCTTTTCTTCATATACCAGAAAATACAATTTCAATTTCCGATTTTTTATGATCGAAGAAAGAATTTTGTTGTAAATTCCGACGCTTTTTTCCTTAAACAGATCCATATTGTGCGCGATCCAGGCAAAATCTTCTCGGTTATTTGCCCCGATCGAAAAATGTACGCAGTCGATTCCCCGGACAATATCGATCTGCCTGTTTACTTCCTTTTCGTAATGCTCTTCCATAACCGTTTTCTCCGCGTTCGTTTCCGAAAAAATTTTTCAGCCGGTTTCCGTCACGCAATACGCCATATTTCCGTATATTTCTCCGGAAGATAATTTCTCCAAAAAGACGTTCAGTTCCGGCGTCTCCGAAATCCGTTCTCTTTCTTCCCCCTGATGGCGAAAAAGGACAATGATCTTTCTTACGGGGGAATGAAAAATATAAAAATGCAATATGTCGAAAAATATATTTATATTTTCTTTTTCGACAAACAACTGATACCCGCCGCCGTTCTCCCGCTCCGTTTCCCACGTCGAATTCACGATAAAATCGAATTTTTCTTCCTTTGTCCAAAGCGCATACCAGATGCCCTGTATGTGATTGAGAATATCCCAATTTTCAACATAGCACTTCCTGCTGCTGTGCGGTTTTTATTCATAATTTCCGTCGAAAATACTTCACTTTTACAGATTTTCGGCTTCTTTTCCCCGATACAGAGAATATTGAAATCAATCCAATTCATCTTTTATTTCCGTCCCCATTCCAAACAAAATTACCCCTGCAAAACATATCGCACAAACCGCCTTTTTCGCTTTCCCCATCTGAAAACCTCCTTATTGCACGCCCCCTGCCAACGGAATGCGCCCCTTTGTTACAGCCATTATAACACATCTTCCCGCACTTTGCAAGGCTTTCGGAAAAATTCCCCGGTGGCGGCTCGCCCTTCCGCCCCTCCCGCTCTCCCCGCCATGAAGGCGCAAATCGCTTGCCTTTTCGCGCGCGGTATGCTATAATGGCTGCGCCGGTCGGAAAAAACGGGAAAAGACAGGGCAATGCCGGGCAAAACGGAGAAAAGGACATGGCGGAAAGGGTAATCGTGGGCATGAGCGGCGGCGTGGACAGTTCGGTCGCCGCGCTGCTTCTGAAAAGACAGGGCTTCGACGTCGTCGGGCTGTATATGCTGAATTGGGAAGAGGAGGACGCGGGCGGACACTGCACCTCCGAAGAGGATTACGCCGACGTGCGCAGAGTGTGCGCAAAGCTCGATATCCCCTATTACACGGTGAATTTCGCCAAGGAGTATATGGAGCGGGTGTTTTCCCATTTTCTCGCCGAATACAAGGCGGGGCGCACCCCCAACCCCGACGTCCTGTGCAATCGGGAGATCAAATTCGGACCCTTTTTAGAAGAGGCGAAAAAGCTGGGCGCCGACTATATCGCCACCGGGCACTACTGCAAAATCTCCCACGAAAAGGGCGTCCACCGCCTCCTCAAAGCCGCCGACAAAAACAAGGATCAGACCTATTTCCTCAACCAGCTCACCCAGCCGCAGCTCGAAAACGTCCTCTTCCCCTTACAGGACATGCAGAAGCCGGAAGTGCGGAAAATCGCGCTCGAAAACGGGCTTGCCACTGCGGAAAAAAAGGATTCCACGGGCATCTGTTTCATCGGCGAAAGGAACTTCCGAAAATTCCTCAGCACTTACCTGCCTGCCCGAAAAGGTAAAATTCTCGACCTTTCGGGGCGGGAAGTCGGCGAGCATATGGGTCTTATGTACTACACCCTCGGACAGCGCCGCGGGCTCGATCTCGGCGGCGTCAAAGGAGAGGAGGAAGGGGGCAGGTGGTTCGTCGTCAGAAAGGATCTCGAACACAATATCCTGTACGTCTCGCACGGGGACGAGTCTCCCCTCTATTCCGGGGCGTGCGAAGTGAGCGGCTTTAACTGGATCCCCGCCCCGCCCGCGGAAAAGGAGTTCGTCTGCGCGGCAAAATTCCGCTACCGCCAGCCCGATCAGGAAGTCAAAGTGACCGTTTCAGGCGGCGGCAGACTGCATATCGCCTTCGCGGAAAAGCAGCGCGCCGTGACCGAAGGGCAGTATGCCGTCCTCTACCGCGGCGAAGAATGTCTGGGCGGGGGCGTCATCGAATCCGCCGAGTATTGAATTTTTGGGACGATCTGTCGGAAACATCCCGCAAAACGCAAGCGCAGAAGCGCCCTTCCCGTGCGTTCGGGAAGGGCGCTTTTTGAAGGGGGCACACAAATACCGCCTCCCCTTATGGTAAGGGGAGG
>DVGN01000085.1 GCA_018712725.1 Candidatus Scatosoma pullicola | reverse complement strand
GCGCAGTCGGGGGAGGGGAGGGGGTCGGGTTCGGGCAGGAAATATTCCGCCATGAAACAGACGCGCAGTCCCTTTGCCCGGAGGGCTTCGTCCAGAACGAGCAGATGGGGCGTTTCGAAGAGATGCACGGCGGGATATTTTCCGATATAGCCGCGCACGATTTCCTCCAAATCGGGGCGGACGGACGCCACGACGTTGCCGCCGTAAGAAACCAGATCGCAGTCGAAGGGGAGGGAGAGATATTTCCGCGCCCGCGCGTCGGCGCGGGAGGGCACGATCACGTTTTCGCCGCGCAGAAAGTCCTCCGCCCGGCAATTCATGTCCGCGGCGGACTGCCGCAGCGCAATATCGAAAATTTCCGCCTTTGTGAACATCGGAAAACGTTCTCCTTTCCGAAAAATATCCTTTTTCCCCTTGCCGTCTGCGGGGAAATGTGTTATAATAGACCAAACGGTATAAATTCCGCGTCCGCACTTCCCTTTTCCCGGCAGAGGGCGACGATGTGTCCCTCTCTGTCGAAATGGGTGACGTTCACGGGCAGGGGCAGGGCGCGGTAATACAGCCTGCCCTCCGAATAGGAGAGGCGGGAAAAGGCGTCCGCAAGGGTGCCGCCCATCCATTTCGTGCCGCTCTCCCGCGCCGTCCAATGGCGCAGAAAATCCGTTTTGTCCGCGATTTCACTCCGCTCGGCTGCGGGAAAGCGGGAGAGCAGGGCGGGGAGATGGATTTCCCGGTCGGTCGGTTCGGCGTCGATGCCGATGTTCTCCTCCGAAACGGCGGCGAAATACAACTTTTCCGTATGCGAAACGGAGAAAAAGAGGGCGTTTCCCTCCAGAAAGGGCTTGCCGTTTTCCCCGCGGACGATGCGGGCGTTCCGGATGCCGTAATGCGCCGAAAACACGGCTTGCATCAGCCGTTCGGTGGAGGGGAAATTTTCCCGTTTGGCGAAAAATACCTTTTCCATGATTTTATTATACCAGGAGGCGGCAAAAATGTCAAGGGCGGATATTGCAAAAGAGAATTTTCTGAACGGCTGTGCCTGCGCGCAGGCGGTGCTTCTGGCGTTTTCGGACGTCACGGGGCTGGACGAGGGGACGGCGATGAAAATATCCCTGCCTTTCGGGGGCGGCATGGGGCGGTTGCGGCTCACCTGCGGCACGGTGAGCGGCGCGGTGGCCGTTCTCGGCATGGTTCTCGCGGGGCCGGGCGTGGATCCCGCCAACAAGCGGCTGGTTTACGGCGCGGTGCAGGAATTTTCCCGTCGGTTCACGGCGGAAAACGGCAGCGTGATCTGCGGCGAACTCCTGAAAGCGGCGGGATTGGCGACGGATACGAACGCCGTACCCGAAGCGCGCAGTGCAGAATATTACAAAAAGCGCCCCTGTCCCGACCTGGTGTATTCGGCGGCAGATATTCTGGAAAATTGCTTAAAAGAGGCGGGGCTATTGTAAGTAGCCCCGCTTCTTTTGGGAAAAATATTGCTTTTCGGCGGTCGATCAGCTATAATATTTTATGAAAACAACAGGAGAGAAAAGATGAATACCGACGAATTTGCAAAAAAACTCAGGTCCCTACGCCAGAGCAAAAATCTCACGCAGGAGGAGCTTGCCGCGCGGCTGTTTGTCAGCCGTAAGACGGTGAGCAAATGGGAGACGGGCAGAGGGCTTCCGGATACCGTGCTGTTTCCCGCAATCGCGGAGATTTTAGGGACGAGCACGGACGAACTGTTCGGAGCCGTGCCTTCCGATTATTACAGCGAACTGCGCCGCAATACGGACGAGAGCGCCCTGTATGCGCGCGCTTACCGGGCACAGCGTTTCCGTACGCTGGCGCTCGGAGCCTCCTGTGCGGTGCTCGCGGCGGCGCTGATTGTCTTTGTGGCACTCTTTCTCTATTTTCGCGGAGCCTATACCGATACTTTTCTCCGGGCGGAATATACCCTGCTCTACAAAGATTATTCGTCAGAAGATGCCGAATGGACGGAACAGGTTTTCACCGAAGAGGAATTCCGAACATCGAATTACGATCTTACCATCGAAGCCGAAAAGGGTTCGGCCATTCTCGTGGCGTTCAAAAAGACGGAATACGACCGGGACGGAAACAAACAGGGGGAAACTTTCTATGAGTCGAGGATGCATTATATGTCTCTTCCGACGCCGGACGGCATATATGAACGATGCTATCTTGCCGAGGGATTGCCGGCGGAGTATTTTCTCGAGGACGTTCCTGCGCTCAATAAGCCCTTTCTGTCCTTGGGCGGAGGGGACGTGACCTATTGCGTGCGGCCGGGTACTCACCGCATTGAATTCCACGATGGAGACGGACAAAGGTGCGCGCAGCTGAGAGTGATGATTCCCGAAGACGACCGGGAACGGGCGGAGCTTTCTTTCCAAGCGGAAGAGGGCGGCAGTATTTCCGAGCGTTCTCCGATCTCCTGGTCGGTGAATCAGTCCCGTTTTCCCTATCCCGTGGTAGAGGGAAGCGGATTCGGTTCGCTCACTTTGCGGGACGAATCGGGGACGGATATCGCCGTATTTGACGAGATTTCCGACCTGGTGTCGCAAGATCTCGCCTGCGGCGGAAGAATCGTCGTCATCTATGAGGCTTATCCCGACCAATGGCGGGAATATTTCAGCGAGCGGACTTCCGTTTACACTGTGCGCATTCAGCTGATCGGCTCGGAAAAGTACCGCGACGTATCCATGGTCTTTGATTTTTATTGCCGGGAAAGTCCGTAAAGGGCGGAGTGCGCTGAACAGGCGGATATGCGTGCGGAAGCGCGTGCGTCAGAGAGGCGTCTTAAGGACTTCCGGGGCGAGAGATCGGGCTGAATCCGGAAGATATGCTTGGAGAAAACGACAAAGCGCTGAGCGGGAAGAGCATTTGCTCTTC
>DVGN01000084.1 GCA_018712725.1 Candidatus Scatosoma pullicola | reverse complement strand
GCTCCTTGTCCCGTCCGCGACTGATGCCCGAAACTTCGGTTATTCCTGCTTATTCGAAGTTCGGGGACAGGAACTTTGCCCCGAATGGGGCAAAGAGGGAGGCGCGATTTAGCGGAGCAGCGCTCCGCGCGCACGCGGTTGTCTCTCCGTTTAATCTTTCCGCAGAATTCTCGTTGCTTTTGTTTTGCCCCGCAAAAGAAAAGCAACGAAACGGAGATGTATGGGGAGGTGGCACGAAGTCTCTCACTTTATGCCTCCCCTTATGGTAAGGGGAGGTGGCACGAAGTGCCGGAGGGGATAAGAAGTTTGGAAACCGAACGGCAATTCCGCGGCGCAGGAAGGCGCGGACAGCACAAAAAAACGGCGCCCGCCTGCGCGAACAAGCGCAGACGGGCGATAAAAAACTGTGCATCCTTTTTTGTCGGCAGTCACCGAAGCGGAAACACCGCAGGTGACTCCTTCAAAGCTACCTCATGGCACACGCAAACATCCGCTTAGTGCTGCTGCATTCCTGCCCTGACACGGTTCACGACATTGCGTTGCATGAGACCTTGCTATCAACGTTCCTTACGATGCGCTGCCTTCCATAACTGCCGCCGGGAAAGGCGTTCGGTTCTGCTATAGCGGATTGCAGATACAGGGTGCCGCTGACTCCCCACCTAGCACAGCTTTTATATTATACACCATTTCGCCCCGGATTGCAACCGTTTTTGCGGGGAAATTTTGTCGATTTTCGCGCGCGGGGAAGCCGCTTTGCGTTTGTCCGCGCTTATTTGTTTTTTAAGGGCGTTTTGCGTTGACAAGAAGCGGGAAAAGGAGTATAATGGGGGCGTTTGAAAAGACGAGGAGAAAAGAGTATTTATGTCTGAAAACACACCGGAAAATTGCACGCACGACTGCTCTTCCTGCGGCGAAAACTGTTCTTCGCGGAAGCCGGAGAGCTTTCTCAAACAGCCGCACGAAGGCTCCGTCATCAAAAAGGTCGTCGCCGTCGTCAGCGGCAAGGGCGGGGTGGGAAAATCGCTCACCGCGTCCCTGCTTGCCTCTTTTGCCCATAAAAAGGGAAAATCGGTCGGGATCATGGACGCCGATATCACGGGACCGTCCATTCCCAAAATGTTCGGCGTAAGCGAGCGGGCGACGGGCAGCGAAGAGGGGATTTATCCCGTCCTCACCCCTTCGGGCATCCGGCTCATGTCCATGAATCTCCTTCTGGACGCCGAAACGACGCCCGTCGTCTGGCGGGGCCCGGTCATTTCGGGCGCCGTGCAGCAGTTCTGGACGGACGTCCTCTGGAAGGATCTCGACCTGCTCTTCATCGACATGCCGCCCGGAACGGGGGACGTGCCCCTCACCGTGTTCCAGAGCATCCCGCTCGCGGGCGTCGTCATCGTCACCACGCCGCAGGATCTCGTCCGGATGGTCGTGGAAAAGGCGGTCAACATGGCGGGGATGATGAACGTGCCCGTCCTGGGGCTCGTGGAGAACATGAGTTATCTCACCTGCCCCGACTGCGGGAAGAAGATAGAGATTTTCGGGCCGAGCAAGGCGGACGCCATCGCCCGCGAATTCGGCATTCCTTCCCTTTCCCGCCTGCCTCTGGACGCGGAGATCGCCAAACTCGCGGACGCGGGGAGGATAGAGGATTACGAGACGGACGCCCTGCAAGAGGTATATGCCGCCATCGGGCGCGCCTGAGTGCGATTGCGCAATCGGCTTTGCCGTAAAGACAAAACGAAAAACGCTCCGCCGTCGCTTCGGAAGAAGCCCGGCGGGGCGTTTTGCATCATACGATTTTATATCGATTACGGCTGTTTTGCTATGTGATTGCCGCCTTTTTTGGTTATGCCGCGCCTTCGGGTGCGGGTTCCGCCGCGTCTGCCGCGGCGACTTCCGGGGCGGGTACAGGCTCCGAAGGACGGGGGCAGGGTTGCGGCGAAGGCGCCTGACGGATCTTCGTCTCCGGCGCCACTCTGATGTACGTCGCGTATTCGCAGGTGGATTTTTCGCTCCGCTTCACCATCGCCTCATACGCGAGATCGCGCAGCCGTTTGCGGTTCTCCCGGACGCTCAAAGCCGGATCGGGGTAGAAGGGACCGTCGACGTAAACCGTCACTTTCGGGCGGGAGAAAAATTTTCTCTTCTGGAAAGTGGTGGTGTAAGTGAATACGGGTTTTCCCGCTTCCGCCGGATAGCGGAAGGAAGCGTCTTTGAAAGGGCGGATTTTCGTATAATAAGGCCAGATGTGCGCTTCGGGATAAATCATGACGCAGTGCTTTTGTTCTGCGTGCCTCAATACGGCGGAATGGAAGTTCCGCATGCCCTTGAGATCGGTGGGCAGGGGGACGCCGCCGAGCATTTCCACGAGCGTGCGCACCACGGGCATAGACGCGGCGTCCGGATTGACGACGATATATGCCTTTTTCGGGAAGGAGACGAGCGTGGGCGTAAAGGCGTCGCCCACCGCTGACGTGTGGTTGGCGTAGAGGAAATAGCCGTCTTTCCCGTATTTTTTCAAAACTTTTCTGTTGACGATCTTCTCGCCGCAGACGATTTTTTCATACAAAAAGACAATGGGGAGGGCGATGACGCGATAGAGGAGGAAGCCGAAAAAGCGCCGCACGGGGTTTTTCGGAAAATATCCGTAATCGGCGGGCAGCGGCTTTTGCCGGATATGCGTCCCCGCGAAATCGTCGTTCAGCTCGTCGCTGTAATAGTAGATTTTTTTCATGATGCCTTGTGTTCTCCGATGGCGTCGAGCAGCATTTTTTCCATTCGCTGCATACATGCCTCCTGGGAAAATTCCGCCCGAAGGTTTGCGTACTTCTCCGTGTACTGCTTTTTGAGTTCGGGATGCTCGTACCAGAAATCGATTTTGCGCGCGAGATCTTCCGCGTCGTTCTTGCGGAACAGATTGTTATCGTCCAGCGCGAAAAACCGCGTGGCGCTCCGTTCGGAGTTGCAGATTACGGGTACGAGCCCGCTCGCGATCGCCTCCATGCAGGAGATCGCTTCGATTTCGATGATCGCCGTATGCACATATAAATCCGCTTCCGAAAGCTGTTTCGTCAGCTGTTCCCGGGTGAAGAACGCGAAGGTGCAGTCGACGCCCGCGCTTTCCGCCAGTCGCATGAGATGTTTTTTGCGCGGACCGTCTCCGGCGAACACGACGCGGATATTTTCGCGGTGCGCCGACCGTGACACCGCCTTGATGAGGGCGTCCTGCGCCTTTTCCTTGCTGTATCTGCCCGTGCAGACGACGGTGAATTTGCCCTCTCTGTTTTCCCGGCGGGAGAGGTCGAAAAAGGCGTCGTTCACGCCGTTGGAAATGACTTCTCCGTTCGTCGGTCCTACTTCCTTTTCAAACACTTCCCGGATAAAGCGGGTGGGGTAGTGGATCTTGTCGATGTGCCGGAAGACGTTCCGGTAAAAGACTTTGTAGGTGAGTTTATTGGCGGGCGGGAAATTCATCATGCCGAGATGGGAAGTCACGTTTTCCGCCTGGCAGTGGAAACTCGCCGTCACGGGTTTGTTCATGGAGCGGGCAATCCGCGTCCCCGCCGTGCCGAGGAAAAAGGGGATCTGGATATGCACGACGTCCGCGTCCCGGATGGCGTCTTTCAAAACTTCTTCGTCTGCCTTAGCCAAAGAGACGCCGTTGCGGCGGAGCACCGAATCGGCAAATTTCCCCAGATGCAGGGTGGGGACGACATAGTTGTTTTCTCCCTCTGCGGAAGTTTCGTCTGCCGATACGACATTCACCCGGTGTCCGCTGTTTTTCAGGTGGCGGATGAGGTTGAGCGTGGCGATCGTCGTGCCGTTGTTCGGTTCGCCGAGGACGTCGCATACAATGGTTACGTTCATAGTTCTCCTTTTTTTCGGACGCCGAGTGTCTCCGGTGCCGCGTTTCGGAAATGTAATTGAAATATATGACAAAAAGCGAAAATGTCACAGATTTCTTTCTGATTTGTATTATAGCCGAAGTCTGGAACAAAATCAACAGGGAGGACGTATAATCCTTTTCTATCGGTATAGAATTATGAGAGAAGCTGATTCTCTTATCATTCGAAAGGAATTTTTTACTCTACTCACAGTAGAATTGCCTGAAAATGCTTGATTTTTCAATGGATTTGTGGTATATTCGTGCTATGGAAAACATGGTGAAAGCCACGGTGGCAAAAAATCTGACCGAGCTGAGAAAGAGCAAGGGACTGACGCAGAGCGAACTCGCGGATATGATAAAGTATTCGGACAAATCCGTCTCCAAATGGGAAAACGGGGATTCGCTGCCCGACATCGCCGTTCTGGCGGAGCTTTCGGCGCTGTACGGCATTACGTTGGACGATCTCGTGCACGAGAACGCCGCGGACAAAATCGCCGACAAGACGGCGGAAAAAAAGGAGGCGGAAGGGCGGAATCGGGTGATCATTTTATGCCTTGCTGTCTCCGTCGTCTTTCTTGCCGCGTCCATTCTTTTTGTCTATATGAAATTGCGCGCTGACATCGATTATTGGCAGGTTTTCCTTTGGGCGATCCCTCTTTCCTGCTTCGTTCTGCTCTATTGCGGACGCCGTACGGGCGGCAAAGGAGGCTGGATAGACGACAAAGCCTACAAAGTTTATAAGACGACCGTTTTGTCCGTACTTTGCTGGACGCTGCTGCTCGCCATTTATGTGCAGTTTCTCGGCTATCAGTTGTGGCTGATCTTTCTTGTGGGCGTTCCCGTAGAGCTGATTATATGGCTGAGTTCCAAATTGAATAAATAGAACGAAGGGGCGGCTGTCCGTTTCGGCTCCCTTCGGAGAAATCGCGCGGTTTTCGGCCGGGCTTTTTTCTTGCGGAAAAAGAAAAGATTTTCGGGAAGAATCGCGAAAACGACCCCGCCCTCCTTGACGGCGGGTCTTTTTCGTGGTATAATGTTCGGTGCAAAATACCTTGCGGACGGCGGCAGCCGCCCGGTACGGAGGAACGGAACATGAGCAGAGCGGATGATATTTTCGCGGAAAACATGCGGGATATTCTGGAAAACGGCGTATGGGACACGGGGCTTTCCGTGCGCCCGCATTGGGATGACGGCACGCCCGCGCACACGATCAAAAAGTTCGGGATCGTCAACCGGTACGACCTGCAAAAAGAGCTGCCCATCCTGACCATCCGGCGGACGGCGTTCCGTTCCTGCATCGACGAATTGCTCTGGATCTGGCAGAAGAAGAGCAACAACGTGCACGATCTGCATTCCCATATCTGGGACAGCTGGGCGGACGAGACGGGCTCGATCGGCAAGGCGTACGGCTACCAGCTCGCGCAGAAGGCGATTTATAAGGAAGGGGAGTTCGACCAGGTGGACAGGGTGCTTTTCGATCTGAAAAACAACCCGGCGAGCCGCCGCATCATGACGAATATCTATAATTTTGCCGATCTGCACGAAATGCACCTGTACCCCTGTGCCTATTCGATGACCTTCAACGTCTCGGGGGATACGCTCAACGGTATTCTCAATCAGCGTTCCAACGACATGCTTACGGCAAACAACTGGAATGTGCTGCAATACGCGGTACTGCTCATGATGTTTGCGCAGGTCTCCGGGCTGAAGGCGGGGGAGCTCGTCCACGTCATCGCGGACGCGCACATCTACGACCGCCATATCCCCATCGTCCGGGAGATTCTGGACAAGCCCCGCCACCCCGCGCCCAGGCTGTACATCGACCCCGACGTGAAAGACTTTTACGACTTCACCCTCGACAGCTTCCGTCTCGAAAATTACGAGTACGAGCCGCTCGACAAGAAGATCCCGGTGGCGATATGATCCGCGCCATCCTGCACGCCGACAGAAAGTGGGGGATCGGCAAAAACAATTCCCTCCTGTTTTCCCTGCCCCGGGACATGAAGTTTTTCCGCGAGACGACGAGCGGCAAAACGGTGGTCATGGGCGGGAACACGCTGCGCTCTTTTCCCGGCGGAAAGCCGTTGAAAAACCGCACGAACATCGTACTTTCAGCCACCCAGGTAAGGGATGACTGTATTGTCGTCCGCACTTTGGACGAATTGAAGGCGGAGATGAAACGCCGCGCGGAGGCGGGGGAGGACATCTATGTGATCGGCGGAGGCAGCGTTTACAGGGCGCTGCTTCCCTATTGCCGGGAGGTGTTGGTGACAAAGGTGGACGCGGACGGCGGAGCGGACGTCTTTTTCCCCGATCTTGACGAAGATCCCGATTTCCGCGTCGCGGGCGACGGCGGCGAGACGGAGGACAACGGCTATGTCGTCCGTTTCCTCACCTATCAAAATCTCGCGGTCAAACCCCTTTGAAAGGGCAAAAACCGCGTTTTTTCGGAAAAAGTCGTAAAAAGCGGGAAAAAATCGTTGTCAGAAAGCGAAAAAAGTATTAAAATAGAAAGGTTGAAAAGTTTCATCGGAAGGAGAGAATTGCTTTGATCAGGAAGGATTTGAGAAATGTGGCGATCATCGCGCACGTCGACCACGGCAAGACGACGCTCGTCAACCAGATGCTGGTGCAGGGCGGCATGTTCCGCGCCAACGAGCAGGTGCAGGACCGGGTGATGGATTCCAACGATCTCGAACGGGAGCGCGGAATCACCATTTTGGCGAAAAACACTTCCGCCCATTATAAGGGCGTGAAGATCAACATCGTGGACACGCCGGGACACGCCGATTTCTCGGGCGAAGTGGAGCGGGTTCTGAAAATGGTGAACGGGGCGCTCGTCCTGGTGGACGCGGCGGAAGGCCCGCTGCCCCAGACCCGTTTCGTATTGCAAAAGGCGCTGGAACTCAATCTCCGCATTATCCTCGTCATCAACAAGGTGGACAGGCCGGACGCGCGCATCAGGGAAGTGGTGGATGAGACGCTGGAACTCATGATGGATCTGGACGCCACGGACGAACAGCTGGAAAGCCCCATCGTCTATTGCTGCGGCAGGACGGGGACCTCCTCTCTCGATCCCGAGAAGCAGGAGCCTAATCTCGACGCCCTGTTCGACACCATTCTGGAACACATTCCGCCCATGGACATGGACACGGAGGGGGCGGGACAGCTGCTCGTTTCCTGCATCGACTACAACGAATTCGTGGGAAGGATCGGCATCGGCAGGATCGAGCGCGGGGTCATCCGCGCCAACGAGCCGGTCACGCTGTGCAACTACAACGACGGCAAGGTGCGCACCAACTGCAAAATCGCCAATCTCTATCAGATCGAAGGGTTGGAGCGGGTGTCCGTGCCGTCGGCGATGGCGGGGGACATCGTGGTATTTTCGGGCATCGACGGCCTGAACATCGGCGACACCGTATGCGAGCCGACCAAGGTGGAGCCGGTGCAGTTTGCCAAGATAGAAGAACCCACGGTCGAGATGACTTTTTCCGTCAACGACAGTCCGTTCGCGGGCAAGGAGGGAAAATTCGTCACCACCCGGCAGCTGCGCGAGAGGCTGTACCGCGAACTCCTGCGCGATGTTTCCCTCCGCGTGAGCGATACGGACAGCGCGGACGCCTTCCGCGTCTGCGGCAGAGGGGAGATGCACCTCTCCATCCTCATCGAAAAGATGCGCCGCGAAGGGTATGAATTTCAGGTCTCTACCCCCAAAGTGCTGTATAAGGAAATCGACGGCGTGCGCTACGAGCCGGTGGAACGGCTGGTCGTGGACGTGCCGGAGGATATGACGGGTCCCGTCTTTTCCGCCATGGGCAACCGGAAGGGCACCCTTTCGCACATGAGCGCGGTGGGCAACCGCATGCGGCTGGAATTCATCGTCCCTTCCCGCGGGCTGTTCGGCTACAAGAGCGAATTTCTCACCGACACCAAGGGGCAGGGTATCATGACCGCCGTATTTTTCGAATACGAGCCGTATAAAGGGGACATGCAGCGGCGCAATACCGGTTCGCTCGTCGCCTTCGAGACGGGGGAGGCGGTCACCTACGGGCTTTTCAACGCGCAGGGGCGGGGCACTCTTTTCATCACGCCCGGCACGCCCGTGTACGAAGGGATGGTCATCGGCTGCACCAACCAGCAGGACGACATCAACGTCAATGTCTGCAAGACCAAGCACCTGACCAATACCCGTTCTTCGGGCAGCGACGACGCCCTCACGCTCGTGCCCGTCAGCAAGATGAGTCTCGAAGAGTGCCTGGAATTCATCGCCGACGACGAACTTCTGGAAGTGACGCCCAAGTCGCTGCGCATCCGCAAGCGCATTCTGGACAGCGAACTGCGCGCCAAGGCGCGTTTCCGCGAAAAAAATCAGAAATAAGGACAGCCGCGAGGCGGTTTCGGTACGCGAAGCCGCCCCGCTTTTGTCTTTCCGGAGGAAAACCATGCCCGGAAAAGCCGCGAAATTTTTCGGGAAGATCGTCGGCGCATTTCGGCTTCGAAGAATAGGGAAAGAGAAAAAGGGGAATAAAGAAGAGGTGCGGCGCATATCATAGGGTATGCAGGAAATTTCTCACGCACTCGACATCCAACAGCAGAAGAGCGTCACGGCGACGGGCATAGACAGCGTTTCCTCTTTTTCGGAAACGCAGATCGTCCTCACCCTTGCGGGGAGTAATACGAAATTGTACATTTCGGGGTCGGGGATGAAGATCACCGGCTTTTCCAAGGCGAGCGGCACCTTTACGGCGACGGGGAACATCGGCGGCGCAAAGTACGGCGGCAAGAGCCTGAAAGCGCGGATCTTCCGCTGAACGGGGCGGGCATGGATGCGGCGAATCAGTTAAATATCTTTCTCATCTGCCTTTGCGCGGGATTTGTCGGCGGGGTACTGTACGAGCCGTTTGCCGTTTTGCATAAATTTTTGCAGGGAAAGGCCGCGTCGGCGGTGCTCGACATCGCCTTCTTTCTGCTCTTTGCCGCGTTTTCCGTGGGCGTTTCCGCAGTGTTTGCACTGCCCGGCTTCCGGGTATATATGTATGCGGGAAATATACTCGGACTTATTTTATATGCAAAAAGTATCCGCAGAATAGTTGATTTTTCGCAAAAAGTATGTTATAATAGGGTCAGAAAAGGCTTAAAAAGGCGAAAAAGCACGAAAAACTCCAAGAAAAAAGAGGTGCAAACGATATGACGCAGGAAAAATTGAGACGCGTAGTGACTGCCGCGGCTGTGGCGGGAACGGTTTTGATTGTTTGCCTGCTTCTCGTCATCGTATATCAGATCGTAAGGATCGTCGTTCTCAACAACCGTATCGACAAGGTGGAAGAAGAAATTCAGACGCAGCAGGAAATCAAGGAGCAGCACGAGAACGATTTGGAATATTATCTCAGCGATTGGTATCTTGAAGAAGAAGCATACAAACATCACTTTATCAGGCCCGGAACCAACGCGGGCAACTGAGGAAAAAACATGCGTAAAACGGCAATTATAGACATCGGTTCCAATTCCGTCCGCCTGATGCTTACGGCGGGCGGAAAAGTTTTATATAAGACGCTCAACACCACCCGTCTCGGGGAGGGCATCGCCTCTTCGCCCCGATTGAAAGTGTCTGCCATCGAGCGCACGGCGGACGCCGTGGCGGAATTTGCCGCCCGCGCCGGAGCGGAAGGGGCGGAAGAGGTGCGTGCCTTTGCGACGGCGGCGGTGCGCTCTGCCGAAAACGGCGCCGATTTCGTCGCCCGCGTGAAAGCGCGCTGCGGTCTGGAAGTCGAAGTCCTTTCGGGGGAGACGGAGGCGGAGGTGGGCATTCTCGGCGCACTTGGAAAGGGGGACGGCGGACTCGTCGACGCGGGCGGCGCCAGCACCGAGATCATCGTGCGAAGGGAGGGGAAGATCGTTTACGAAAAGAGCGTGAACATCGGCGTCGTCCGCCTCAAAGACATGTGCGGACGGGACAGGGACAAGCTCTTTGCCGCGGCGGAAAAAGCGGCGGCGGAATACGGAAAAGTGCCGTTTGCCGAACCCTTCTGCGCGGTGGGCGGCACGGCGACGACCCTGGCGTCCGTGCTTCTGGGGCTTGCGGAATACGATCCCGCCCGCGTCACGGGCACGAAGATCTCCGCGGGGCAGATGCGCGCTCTGGCGGAAAAACTGACGGCGATGACGCCCGAAGAGATCATGAATTTTCCCACCGTCCCCGAAAAGCGGGCGGACGTTTTGGGGGGCGGCGCGGCGCTCCTGTCCGTATTGATGGACAGGCTGGGAATCCCCGAACTGACGGCAAGCGACAGCGATAATCTGGAAGGATATGCCAAACTGCGCGGATTGATGTGACTGTTTTTACCGGGCGAAACGCATATCTACGGCGCAATACTTTGTCGGGCTTGCGTTTTTCCTCCCCGCCCCTATGGTAAGGCGAGAGCTTTCGTTTTTTTCATGTTCCTGCCTTCTCTTGTGGTAAGGTGTCACGTCACCCCATGCCTCCCCTTTTGGAAAGGGGAGGTGGTGCGCCCACCTTATGCCTCCCCTTTTGGAAAGGGGAGGTGTCGAGCGGAGCGAGACGGAGGGGATAAGAGTCAATCCGCAAAAAAGGATTCGGTCTGATCAATTCAATTTCGGCGAGAGGCGGTTATAAGACCATGAAGGGAATTTTGCGCAACTTATACGGAACTTTTCTTCTCCTGCTCTTTGTCGCGGGAGAGGTTTGCGCCGTCGTCTTTGCGGCAAGGGAGGGGAACGTGGCGCTTGCGCTCTGCCTTGCGGGGTTTGTTTCCTCCGTCATTCTCGCGCCCGCTCTTCACGAAGCGGGACATGTTTTGCTCGCGAAATCGCAGGGGATGCGCCCGGTGTTCGTCAAATTTTTCTGCTTTCGGTTTGCGGAAAAAGAGGGGAAATTGCGCTTTTCCTTCGCTTCGCCCTTCGCGCCCGAAGAGACGCAGGTCTGTCCCCTGCGGGGCGGGAACATGCGCCGCCGCACGGCGCTGTACACGGCGGGCGGACTTATTTTCGGAGGCATTTATCTGCTCATCTTCCTCCTTCCCGCGTTTTTTGCGGGCAGAGCCGCCTTTTTCTTTTGGGGAAGCCTGCCCTATGCGGGGTATCTCTTTCTGCTGAACGCCCTGCCTGCGTCGTATGCGGGGGGCAGGACGGACGCCGCCGTTTTGCTCGGTATCGCCAGGGGGCGGGGACCCGAGAGGACGATGATTTCCGCGATGGAAATTTACGGGGAACTCGCCGAGGGGAAGAGCTTTTCGGAAATGGACGAAAAATGGTTTTACGGCTCGCCGCAGATTGCGGAGGACGAACCCATGTATGCGATCATTCTCGATTTCCGCTATCGCCGCGCGCTGGAAAAAGGGGAGGCGGAAGGGGCTGCCGACTGCCTCAACCGATTGGGCGGACTCGCGAAAGACGGGTATCTCTCCGCGGCGCAGGCGGCGTCCGCCGCGGCGGAATTCGGATATATGCACGCGCTGCAAGGGGACGCGGAAAGCGCGCGGGCGTGTGCAGAAGGGGCGGAGGGCGCATCGAAGGCGGCGCTTTTCCGTATGTATGCGGCGATCGCCCGTGCGGAGGGCGACGAAGGTGAATGCGCCCGGCAGAAGGAGGCAGCGGAAGGGGCGCTCGCAAAAGAGCCGCTCGAAGGCTTCCGGAAATCCGAGCGGATATTGCTGTCCCGCATCTGAAAAGAAAGTTTTGTTGCCGGATCGTCAACGAAAAGAAATGATAGGACGGGATACACGAATAATGATTGAATTGAAGAATGAGTTTATGACTTCGGTAGATCCCAATAGAGGCCGTTCCGACAGCGGCAGATATGCCGTACTCACAAAGGGCAGAAAATCCCTCTTGTTCGACGCGGAGAAGAGGGAAATCATAGCCACTTTGCTTTATCAGATTCGCGCTTTCTGCTTCGATGCCGAAGAAAAGGTCCTTTTTTCGCTGGAATTTAACGGAACGCTGCATATTTACGACCTGATCGAAAAGAAGGATGTCTTTGAAAAGAGAATCGGCGAGAGAGGATTTGCCTACGAGCATGGCATAGCCGTGCGCGGGAACGAGATCTATTATGTCGGGGATAAAAATACGCATTTTGTGCGTTCCTGCTATCATTTGGACGCCGACACGACGGAACGGGAACTTATGCCCAGAACCGGGGGGATGGTGGGAACGTATAAGGATATGGTCATATGTAGACATACCCTTGAAGAATGTGATCGGTTTACTTTACTCCGCCCGGACGGCAGTGAAACGGCTTGGCGCGAATATAACTGGTCGTCCTCCTGCTACCACAGCGGCGCGTTGTACAGCAAACCGGATTTCAGGAATGACTATAGTCTGAACATCGATTATCTGGACGGGCGGGAGAAGCGGCAGATTTTGCTGCCCCGTAAAGCAAAAGGATTCCGTTTTGGGAGAATATCGACTTTTGATTCCGACGGAAGGTATTTTGCGTTTGTTTCCATGGATAGTTCTCCGTCCGGAAATGATTATGTGATTTGTTATGATATGCAGACAAAGACCGTCGTATATCAGGACGAATTGGAATATCTTTATTCCGTGGCGGTACTGAAAAACGGATTTTTATACGGCGGTTTTACTAAAAGCAGGTTTGTCGGTTTTGAGGAGTTGGAAAACAACGCGTCGCGGCATTGACAGGGGGATATGTTTGCGGGCGGGGATTTTATCGGCGCGCGAAAAAATTATACGGCGGGGTGCACGGATAATGGATATTACAGAGTTGAAGTACGAGTTTATCACTGCGGGAGAGCCCGATAAAGGCCGTTCCGACAGCGGCAGATATGCCGTACTCACAAAAGGCAGAAAATCCTTTTTGTTCAATGCGGAGGAAAGGGGAATTATTGCCGCTTTTCCTTATTCCATTCATACCTGCTGCTTCGATGCCGAAGAAAAGACTCTTTTTTCGCTGGAATTTAACGGTACGCTGCATATTTACGACCTGATCGGAAAAAGGGAAGTTTTCAAAAAGAAAATCGTCGGGAGAGGATTTGCCTGCGAGAGCGGCATAGCCGTGCGCAGAAACGAGATTTATTGTGTCGGGTATAAAAATGGGCGTTTTGTGCGTTTTTGTTACCGTCCGGACGCCGATACGACGGAGCGGGAACTTATGTCCGGAAGGGGGAGCGTGGTGGGCACGTATAAGGATATGGTCATATGTGAACACATTCCCGAAGCAAAATACAGTCTGTCCGATCGGTTTACTTTGCTTTATCCGGACGGCAGCGAAAGGGTCTGGTGTGAATATAACCGATCATCCTCTTGTTACCATGGCGGCGCGCTGTACAGCATATCGGATTTCGGGGAAGGAAATATCCTGCACATCGACTATCCGGACGGGCGGGAGAAACGGCAGATTTTGCTGCCCTATACGGAAAAAGGATTCCGTTTCTGGGGAGCGACTTTTGATACCGACGGGAGATATTTGGCGTTTGCTTCCAATGAAAAAACCAGGAGCGGAAACAGGCGTGCGGTTTGTTATGATATGCAGACAAAGACCGTCATCTATCGGGAGGAATGGAAAGATCTTTATTCCGTGGCGGTACTGAAAAACGGATTTTTATACGGTGGCTTTACTAAAAGCAGGTTTGTCGGTTTTGAGGAGTTAGGAATTATGGGGAAATTGTCCCCCTTGGAATCGTAAAAATCAGCAAATGTTTTACTATATAAGGTAAGAGGAGTTCTCTTTTTTCTTGTGCCTCTTTCCATGCTCCCTTGTGTAAAGGGAGCCGTCATGCGGGGGCATGACTGAGGGATTGTTTTGCCTGTCAATCGTTAAAACAGGGGCTTATCCCCTCCGGCACTTCGCACCACCTCCCCTTGAACAACAAGGGGAGGCAGAAGGAAGGCTCCTCATTCAACAACAAAGGGAGGCAGGGGCAAGGTTCCTCATTTAACAACAAGGGGAGGTAGGGCGGAAGGTTCTCCTTCGACAAAAAGGGGAGGCGATGGGCAAGGGCGGTGTAGGCGCTCCTTTACAAAAAAACGTCGGGCGGACAATTTTGTCCGCCCGGCGTTCGCGTTTCCGGCGCTCGGAAAATTTATTCCGCCTGCGTATTTTCTTCGTTGTCTTTCGTGGACTGCGCCAGAGCCGCTTCCCGCTTTTTTAAGATGCGGGGGAGCATGGTGAAAAAGGTGGTGGCGGTGACGATGCCCGCGACGGTGTCCGCGATTCCCTCGCTGTAAAACACTCCCTCCGCGCCGAAGGCATAGGGCAGCAGAAAACAAAGCGGGATGAGCAGAATCACCTTTCTCAGGCAGGCGAGAAAAATGGAGATCTTCGCCTGGTTGAGGGCGATAAAGACGTTCTGCAAGGTCATCTGCGCAAAGAAGAATACCGTTCCCGCCATAAAGAAGGGCATATTTTTGCGGATGATTTCCATGACGGCGGGTTCGGCGCTGAACAGGTATCCGTATATCTGCGGTGCGAGCAGGGAGACGAGCCATACGCTCGTGCTGCAGCACAGCGCGACGACGGCGACGATCTTCACCGTCTTTCTGATCCGTGCGGAGTTCCCGCTCCCGTAATTGTAGCTGACAAGGGGCTGTACGCCCGTGCCCAATCCGTTGAGGGGCATGCTCACGATCTGAACGGCGCTGAGCATGATCGTAAGCGCCGTCGTATAGGCGCTGTTGTTCCCCGACCAATATTTCAGATTGTTGTTGAAGACGATCTGAATGGCGCTTTCCGTCACACTCATGATGAAGGGGGACAGACCCAGAAAGAGGATGCGCGCCGCCGTCTTGGGCTTGGGCAGAAAATGCCGGAAGTCGAAGCGGAAGAGGGATTTTTTCCGGAAGAAGAAAACCGTCACCCAGACGGCGGAGACCGCCTGCGAGAGGATGGTCGCCAGCGCCGCGCCCTTTACGCCCATCCCGAAAACGAAGATGAAGAGGGGATCGAGGGCGATGTTGAGCATGGCCCCGATCGCCACGGTCAGCATGGAGGTAAAGCTGTACCCCTGCGTCGTGATGAAGGGATTGAGCCCCAGCGAATACATGACGAAAATCGTCCCGATGCCGTAGACGAACAGATAGTCCCGCGCATATACGAAGGCGTCGTCCGGGCAGCCGAACGCCCTGACCAGCGGGTCGCAGAACACGAGTACGACGGCGGTGAGCAGAACTCCGAAAATAAGGAGCATGGCGGCGCCGGTGTTAAAGACGGCGTTTGCCTCCTTTTTCTTGCCTTCGCCGAGAAAGATGCCGGTGAGGGGCGCGCCGCCCAGACCCACGAGATTGGCAAACGCGCTCACGATCAGGGTGATGGGGAACACCACGCCCAGCCCCGCCAGCGCCTGCATGCCGATCCCTTCGATGGCGCCCACATACATGCGGTCCACGAGATTATACAAAAGATTGATGAGCTGCGCGATGACCGCGGGGATCGCGAGCTTTGCAACGAGTTTTCCCACGCTGTCCCTTCCGAGGTCGAGCGCCTTTTTCTGTGCAGATACATGACCCAAAGACATAACAAATATTATTATAGCACGAAAGGCGGGCGCGGTCAAAGGGAACGGGGGCGTTTTTGCGGGAAAGAAAAAATTTTTTCCGGGACTTGACAGTTTTTTGTATCCGTGATATAATAAAGGCGGAAAGGAGGTAATTTCCGATGAGAAAAAATATGCATCCGATATGTGCCGTGCTCTGTGCGGCAGTGGGGCTGACCGCCTTTGCCGCCTGCGGAGGCGGGGAGGACGATTCTTCGGCGGAGGCGGCGGCATATACGATTTCCGTCACCTCTTCCGAAGATTACGCGCTTACGCCGAGCAAGACGTCCGCTCGGGCGGGCGAAGAGATCACCGTCACCGCCGAAGGAAAGAGTGCCGA
Organism: Candidatus Scatosoma pullicola; assembly: GCA_018712725.1. GTDB lineage: Bacteria > Bacillota > Clostridia > Christensenellales > Borkfalkiaceae > Scatosoma > Scatosoma pullicola. The sequence continues at coordinate 2,525 of DVGN01000084.1, read as the reverse complement.
CGTGTATATCGAAGGGGTCACTTACAACGGTACCGACTGCGATGGGGAGGACGGGACGTACACCTTTACGATGCCCGACGAAAATGTCATGCTCGCAGCAGTGACGGGGCGGTACGAAGAAGTGCTTTCGGACGGCGGCATGTCGTTCGACAGCGAAAATCAAAGGGCGATCATTAAGGGTTCCCGCTCTTCCAACACGTTTGACGAGCATACCTGGAATTTCATCGTCAATTTCAACTGGCCGCAGACGTATGCCGTAAGCAATCGTTCGGAAATTTATTCGTCCGATCGGGAGGTGATTCCCGACGATGCGATCAGCTATACGACGAGATCGAATTCTTCCGGAAACGGGTGGCTGCAATACGCCACGATCAGCATTGATACTTCCAAAGTGGAGGTCGGTTCGGCGTATCTGATCATCTATTTCCGCAGCAACAATTCCTCTTCCACGGACGGCAGGCTGTGCGTGCCCGTCACCGTTTCCGACAAGATCGAATTGCAGACGATGAAGGAGACCGTCGTCATCGACTTCGGCGACTATGCCGAGCCGGGCGAAGACGTCATCGTGCGGCTTTTCGATTCCGATTACGTGGAAGGCACGGTGATCGACGGCGAAGACGCGCCGAGTTTCCTCGAATTTCCCGGTAAGGTGGGCGAGGACGGAAAGATGACCGTCACTTTCGATTACGTCGTCGGGCACAGTTATTCCATCAACATCTTCAAGGGAACCGAATGGGGGCTGGGCTACGAAGAGCCGGAAAAATTCCTGATGATCACCGGGGACGTCTTAGGGGAAGGCAGCAGCGCGACGGGATTCAACCAATATGTGGACGGGGAATTGTCCTTTATCACGCCCGATTTTACGATCGAACTGACCGTCGACGCCACCTTTGAAGAGGTGAATAACGGCTGAAAAGCCGAAAAGAATCTGCCTGTAAAACGGCAGAAAACAGAGAAACAGCCGTTTTGAATTTCAAAGCGGCTGTTTTGCACGGTATTCGCCCGTAGTGACGCCGAAGCGGCGCTTGAAGGATTTGAGGAAGTATTCGTATTCGCCGAACCCGGACATCTCCGCGATCTCCCGCGCGCTGCAACCCGTCTTTTTCAGCAGTTCCGCGGCTTTTCGCAGGCGCAGTTCCGCGACGTAGGAGACGACGGAAATCCCTTCGCTCTTCTTGAATATTTTGCAGAGGTGGGAATGGGAAATGTGCATGGCGCGCGCCAGATATTCCACGGAAAAGTCCCCGGAAAAGCAGTTGAGTTCGATGAATTTTTTGATTTCTTCTATGTAACTTTTTTGATAAAAAAAAGCAGTTTCGTTTTTCTCGGGGGCGACGGAGGACATCAACAGGAAAAAGGCGCTTAAAAATTCGAAGTAAGAGGCGGCGGGGCGGTCGCGGTTTCCCGAGAAGAGGGGGAAGAGGGCGGATTCCAGCTTTTGCGGAAACGCGCATTCCGCAATCGGCGCTCGGGCGGAAAAATTGCATTGCGCGGCGTAGACGGGCGCGAAATTTCCGTAAAAGTCAAACCAGATATATTCCCACGGATCTTTTTCGTCGGGATAATAGGAAAATTTGCACTTGTTGTCCAAGAGAAAAATCTGGTGTTTTTCCACGGCAAAACTCCGGCTTTCCACGTTGAGCGTCCCCCTGCCGTTCAGTACGAAATGGACGGTGTACTGCGATTGGGTGCGCAGAAAATACTGCGGCTTTACGTACAGAAAATCGTTGTAGCCGACGGAGATGAGTTTCAGGTCAGTCTCTTCGTGCGCGGGGAAGATCTTTACACATTCCCGCTTCGTCAGAAATCGGTTTTGTTCCATAGGGGCATTGTAACATTTTTCCCCGTCGCTGTCAACGGGAAAATGATAAAAAAAGACGGTATCCGGAAAAAATTTTTCCATTTCCGTATCGCCGCGGCGATGCTATAATATAGAAAAACGGGAGAGGTGAACAAATATGGAGAAAGTAAACATCGGCGTAATCGGTCTGGGGCAGCGCGGAAAATCGCTGCTGGACACCATGCTGGCGCTCGAAGACGCGCACGTCGGGGCGGTATGCGACGTCTATGCGGACAGGCGCGCGGAGGCGGCCGAAAAGGTGGAGAAGGCGTGCGGCGAAAAACCTGCGGTCTACGAAGATTATCGCGATCTGCTCGGCGATCCCTCCCTCGACGCGGTACTCATCACCGCGGGTTGGGAAGAGCATATCAAAATGGCGATCGACAGCATGAACGCCGGCAAGATCACGGCGATGGAGGTCGGCGGCGCGTACAGCATAGCGGAATGCTGGGAGCTGGTGCGCACCTACGAGCGCACCGGGACGCCGGTCATGATGATGGAAAACTGCTGTTACGACCGCTTCGAGCTGCTGGCGACGGCGATGGCGCGCGCGGGGAAATTCGGGGAGATCGTGCACTGTCACGGGGCGTACAGCCACGACCTTCGGGATGAAGTCATGGGCGGACATGTTAACCGCCATTACCGCCTCAACAACTATATGCGCCGCAACTGCGAAAACTATCCC
>DVGN01000083.1 GCA_018712725.1 Candidatus Scatosoma pullicola | reverse complement strand
CCGGGCGCGTTTCAAAATACTACAAGTGCTGGAACGCCATAGGCAAGAAGAACTGCACGGCAAAGTTTATACAAAAGGACCTGCTGGACAACATCGTGCTTCAAGCCCTGCAAAACACCTTGACGGGTGCAAACCTTGCTTTGGTCGTGGACGAGATATACAGGCAGCACAACGCGAAACTGCTTGGCGAAAACCCCGTCAAGCTGCTGGAGAAGGAATTGGCGCAGATCAACAAAGCCATCACCAACATTCTCAAAGCCATCGAGCAAGGCATCATAACCGACACGACCAAAGAACGGCTGCAAGAACTTGAAACAACGCGCCGTGAGTTGCAAGAGAAACTCATATTCGAGCGTATGCAGGAGCAGGTCGTCTTGGACAAGAAAACCATCGCCGACTATCTCAAAGATGCCGTAAAGCAAGAGCCGGAAATGATGATAGACTTGCTTGTCGATAAGGTGTATGTCCACGAAGACCGCATAGAACTGATACTGAACTACACAGGCACGCCGCCGAAACCAAAACGAAGAATAGACGATAAGCCCGAGAACCCTGAAGGTGAAAGCCTTCGGGGTTCTCTTATTTTTACGACGGAAACCTCCGTTGATATCTATTCCTATCAGGGAATAAAGAAAAATCGCCCCGAACCAAAATTCAAAGGCGTCTGCAAAAAGTCCGTTTTAATTGAGATATAGGAGAAAAATCAATGAATACTACTGTTCAAAAGTGTTCGGGCGAGGTTAAGCAAACGCACCTTCTCCGATTGCCGTCACCCCGTCCGGAATGTTTACGCTTGTCAGACGTCCGCATCCGGAAAACAGATAGTCTCCGATCGTCGTTATCACATCCGGGATTTTTATTTCCGTCAGTCCGCTGCAACCGGAAAACACCCCGTTCCCGAGGCTCGTCACCCCGTCCGGTATCTTTATCTCCGTCAGCCCGCTGCAATCGGAAAACGCATAATCTCCGAGGCTCGTCACCCCGTCCGGTATATTGATTTCCGTCAATCCGCTGCAACCTTCAAAAGCCCCGCGTCCGATGCTCGTCAGCCCCTCGGGCAAATCAATGCTTGTCAATCCGATACAATTCTGAAACGCATCCGCTCCGATCGTCGCCACTCCCTCCGGTATGTTGACCTCCGTCAATGCGACGCAACCAAAAAATAATTCGTCTGCTATTTCCGTCAAACCCGTCGGAAGTTCAATGCTTGTCAATTTTATACATTCTTCAAATGCTCTCTCTCCGATATACGTCACGCCTTCCGGAATATTGATTTCCGTCAGTTCGCTGCAACCGGAAAATGCCTCGTACCCGATGCTTGTTACCCCGTCCGGTATCTTTATCTCCGTCAGTCCGCTGCAATCTTCAAAAGCGCTGCTTCCGATGCTTGTCACCCCGTCCGGGATATTTATCTCCGTCAATCCGGAACATTTTGAAAACATAAACGGCACAATGCTTGTCATATTATCCGGAAGTCTGACGCTTGTCAATCCTCTGCAATATCCGAAGGCATTGTTCCCGATGCTCGTAACGCTTTCCGGGATCTCAAGGCTTTTCAGCGCCTCACAGCCGCAAAACGCGTTGTGACCGATACTCGTGACACTTCCCGGAATCTCCATATCTGCCAAACTGCTGCACTCCCAAAACGCACGATCGCCTATCGCCGTCACACTGTCCGGAATGTCAATACTCTTCAATTTATCGCACCCCGAAAATGCAGCCGTTCCGATACCCGTCACACAGTCGGGAATTACGACCGATGTCAGAGTATCATCTTGTAAGCCGACAATAACGCAAGACCCGACGGAATATGTAAACAGAAACGGCTCCATGTCTTCCCGCATCATGAATTTTGCCGTATATTCCGTTGCACAGGCAGGCATCTCAAACGCATATTCGGCATCGTCGGACACCCGCGTATTTCCCTCGTACCACCCGATAAAGACATATCCGGGATACGGCTCCGCACAAACCGTCACTTTTTCGCCATAGCGATACGTTCCGCCGCCCGTCGTTTCCCCCAAATTCCCTTCGGATTCCAAAGTCAGCTCGTACAAAAGCGGCGTATATACCGCATGTACCGTTATATCCGACTTGTCGGGCGAATATGCCTCCCATTCCCCCGTATATCCCTTCTTTTCGGGGACGGCGGGCGCGGTGATCTCCGCATCCTCCGCCGTATAGGTATCCGTTCCGACCACGACCCCGTCCGCGATAAACGTGACCGTATATACCTCTTCCGCCTGATCGGACTGCCCCGCCTGAACGGAGCTTCCCGACTGCCCCGCCCCCTTTTCGCCGCAGGCGGCAAAACAGGCGCCGCACACCGCCGCCGTCGCCGCGGCAAGCCAAAGCCATACCCTCTTTCTGCCCTTTTCCCGCATTTCCTTTTCCCTCCGCTGAAATGTATTTATTACTATTATATCACTTTACCTTACGAAATGCAAGAATAACTCCCAAAAAAATCCGTCCCTTCCCATATCCCCCGCATTCTCGTCCCTCTTTTGCCGCAAAGGCGGTTTTGCACAAAAAAAACGGACGGTTCCCCGAAAGAGAACCGCCCGCCTTTTGCCGCGAAAGGACTTATTTGCTCTCGTAGCTGTCGCAGCAGGTGCACTGCTGGCTGTCGCACGCCTTGCCGACGTGGATTTTCGCGAGGGTGCAGTAGTCCCCCGCGCGGTTGTACTTGCAGCCGGTCACGTCGCAGCCGACCGCGGTGTTCACACCGTGCATAGTCTCGTTTGTCATATCGAAAACCTCCTTGCGTATCGGGATACGCAGAATAAGTATGCGCAAAGGCGGGCAAGACTATTGACATTTCCGAAAAAATCCTGTAAAATAGAGATGCAAACGCCGAAAAGGAGGGCAAAGGACATGAAAGTAATTCTCAAATCGGACGTAAAGGGCAGCGGGAAAAAGGGCGACATCATCGAAGTTTCCGACGGCTTCGCCCAGAATTTTCTTTTGAAACGCGGACTTGCGGAGGTCGCGACGGCGAGCGGCATCAACGAAGTGACCCAGCGCAAGGCGGCGGAGAGCTTCCACAAAGCGGAGGAGCTGAAAGCGGCCAAAGAACTCGCCGCCAGACTCAACGGCAGAACGGCGGACATCGGCATCAAGGTGGGCGAAAACGGCAAGGTGTTCGGAAGCGTGACTTCCGCGCAGGTCGCCGCCGCCCTCTCCGAACAGGGCTTTGACATCGACAAAAAGAGCATCAAAATGGACGCGATCAAAACGCCCTGCACGGTGGACGCGGAGATCCGCCTGATGGAAAACGTGACCGCGAAGATCAAAGTGCACGTCTTTGCGCTTTGACGCCGCAAAATTTCCGCCCTTCCGGGAAACCCGGAAGGGCGTTTTTTTGTCTTTTCGGAGCGCTCGCCGCAACCCTGCCCCTTTCAAATCCCTGAAACGAATAAAGTTTTTCTTTTATCCTTTCAACAGGCACTTGAAATTTTTGGCGGCCAGAAGGTCATACCACCGCTCCCCTTTTTTATAGGCAAAGAACTCCCATATAACGGTAAACAGAAAGAGGACGATCACCATCAGCAAGGCGATCCCGTACCCGTTGAAAAAGGGAACGCCCTCTATGGCGCTCGCCTGCAAAAACATGGCGTTGGGCGGTTCCAGTCCGCAGAGGGCAAACAGTCCGTTTATGAGGAAGCCGTCCAGCCCGGCGGCGAGAAGCCCCGCGATATAGGGCAGAAGATTGAAAACGCGTATTTTCACATACCCGCCCACAAAGAGGTAGAGACAGCCCAGCATCATGACGGAATGGCTGAGGAAGCTCTTGAAGATGCCCCAGTCCCAGAAATCGGGCTGCGCGAGATAATAATCGGGATAGAACAGCGAAATCAGCGCCCCCAGAGTGCCGGCATAGGCGGTAAACGTCGCCAGCCAGCGATAGGCAGCGCTCTCCTTGTTCCTTATAAGCCCGCATATCAGCAGGCAGTACATCGTATAGTTGCAGAAAAAGATGGGAAACAGGATGTTTGCGTACGCTTCCGCCCTGCCCGTAATGAGAAATTCGACCCATATGGAACTGATATGGACAAGCACCGTAACGATGCCCGTCGCCTTCAATACGGCCGCCTTTGCGGCGGGCGAGCGGAACCGCGAAAACAAAATCAGCAGCCCGACGGTGGCGAGCAGCGAAATGACGATATAGAGCGAATGATGGAGATCGAACAGCATCTGATTTTTTTCTCCCGTAAATCCTCCGTGACCATATCCGTCACGGCATACCCTGCATTATAGCAGTGACGGGCATATAAGTCAATCAAAAAACGATAAAAACTTCCCTTCCCCTTATAAATTTCCGGCGAAAACATTCCCGTTTGCGCGCCCTTTTCCTGCATTCTCCGGCGCCCCGCCGCCTTCACGCCGCGAAAAAAATCCCCCGGGCGCAGGGCGGACGGGGGGATCAGGGAAGATTGGGCGGGAGTCTGCTGCCCCGGGCAGAATGTACGGGATCGGCGGAATTTTTAACCTTCCGTCCCGAAACCGCAAAAAAGGCAAGGGACGGCAAAGGCGGAGCGCTCCGATTTTCCGCGCCGCCCGTTTTACAGCTTTTCCGCCGCGGCAAACAATTTCCGGTCGTACAGGAGCGCCGCGATCAGGACGACAAACACGGATCCGGCGTTGTGGACGATCGCCCCCGTAATCGGGGTAAGCCGGCCGAGAGAGGAGAGAACGATCGCGACGAGGTTGATGGTCATGGACAAGGCAATGCTGAATCTTATCGTTTTCAGCGTCGCGCGGGCGAGCATGCACAGGTAGGGCAGTTTTTCTATATCGCCGCCGATGAGGGCTATGCCCGCCGCTTCGGCGGCAATGTCGCTCCCCTCTCCGCCCATGGCGACGCCGACATCCGCCGTCTTCAAGGCGGGCGCGTCGTTTACGCCGTCGCCGATCATACACACGTCATAGCCCTGTTTTTGCAATTGCTCCACGGCGGTGACTTTGTCCTGCGGCAAAAGCTCGGCCTTTGCGTTTGCAATGCCCGCCTGTCCGGCAAAATACTGCGCGGTCGCCCGGTGGTCGCCCGTCAAAAGCACCACCTCACAGCCGAGTTTTTTCAGTTTGCGCACCGTCTCCTTTGCGGCGGGGCGCAGGGTATCGGACAGCCCTATCGCGCCGAGCACGCCCTCCTGATTTGCCGCAAAAATGACCGCCTTTCCCTCTTTGCGCAGTCTTTCGGGCGCGTCGTCGTTTTCGCCGCCGAACGCGACGCCGCACTCTTCAAGATACCTGCGGCTGCCGCAATAACAGATCTCTCCGCCGATAGAGCCGCTCACGCCCCTGCCCGCAGTCATGGCGAAGTTTTCAACTTCGGGCAAAACCAAGCCCTGTTCCTTTGCATAAGCTGCGACGGCTTTGCCGAGCGGGTGTTCGCTCCGGCTCTCCAGGGCGGCGGTTTTTGCCAGCAGCTGACTTTCGGAAATATCGCCGAAGGTCAGTACGTCGCTCACGGTCAGTTTTCCGAGCGTCAGAGTGCCCGTCTTGTCGAAGGCGATGCAATTCGCCCTGCCCATGCTCTCCATCGCTTCGCCCGATTTTATGAGGACGCCGTATTTTGTCGCCTGACCGATGCCCGCCATGACCGCCGTAGGCGTGGCGAGCACGAGCGCGCAGGGGCAGAATACCACGAGCACGGTAACGGCGCGAATCAATGCGGCGTTGTTTTCGTTGCCCACGACAAAATATGTGACGATGCCCGTTATAACGGCTATTGCAACGGCGACGGGAACGAGCCACGTCGCCCATTTGTCGGCAATGCGCTGCATGGGGGCTTTTTTGTTTTCGGCGTCCCTTAAAAGCCGTATCATCTTTTGCAGGGAAGAATCTTCGCCCACGCCCGTGGCAACCATATCGACCGCGCCGTAACAATTCATCGTCCCGCAGAACACTTCGTCCCCTTCGCCCTTGTCAACGGGCAGACTTTCCCCCGTCATGACCGATTGGTCGACGGAAGTTGCGCCGCTTATTATCTTGCCGTCCACGGGTATCGTTTCTCCCGCCAGCACCCGGAGGGTCATCCCCGACTTTATTTCGGCGGCGGGAATTATCCTTTCTCCGTCCTCAAAGATAACGCGCCCCGTCTGCGGCGTGAGTTTTATAAGGTTATTTAACCCCTTTTTCGCGCGTTCCGCCGTCTTGTCTTCGAGAATCGCGCCGATCGCCATAATAAACGCTACCTCCCCCGCGGCAAACACTTCCGCAAGGCAGAGCGAAGCGATCATCGCCACCGTAATGAGCAGCGCGCTGGATACCCAACGCTGTCCGATCAGGCGGTACAGGGCGAGATACAACAGCGGATAGCCCGAAATGACGACGGTAACGAGCGCGGGGTCGAGCCACGGACTAATGTTGAGTTCCGCAAAATTCTTCGCGATGAGAAGCGCAAGGCTGAACGCCAGAAACACGCCCGAGACGATTGTCATTTTCAGCCCCGCGAGAAAGTCGGCGGCTTGGGCCAGCCGGGCGTTTACTTTCTGTAACATAATTTTTCAGACCTCCTTGACTTTTTCCCGGAAAAGGCGTATACTATATCTGTTTCCGGACATATTGTACGATAATATTATAGCAGAAAATCCGCGCGCCGTACAGCGGACGGGGCGATCAATTCCGCCCGTCCGTCCGTTAGCGGACAAAAACGCAAAATTGTGCGGAGATAAGGAGGCTTTTACGGACAGACGGATCGCAAAGACGCGGAAGGCGATTTTCGCCGCCTTCGACGCGCTCATCGTCAGAAAGGACTACGCGAAAATTTCGGTACAGGACATCATCGACGAAGCGGACATCGGCAGAAGCACCTTTTACGAACACTTCGAGACGAAAGACGAGCTCCTGCGCGCGAAATGCACCGATCTTTTCCGACACATCTTCGTCCCCGACGGGACGGAAAAGACGCACGCCTTTTCGAGAAATTCCACCTTCGAAGAAAAGATCACCCACATCCTCTGCCACCTGCTCGACGACAAAAAGGTGGTGAAGGGCATCCTTGCGGGCGAGAGCGGAGAACCCTTCCTCCGCTTTTTCCGCGGCTGTCTGAAAAAGATGGCGGAAGACGAGCGCTTCTGCGTGCCCGGCGTGCCCGCGGAATACCTGCAAAACCACATCGCGGGCGCCTTCGTGGAGACGGTGCGCTGGTGGACGGAAAGGGACTGCGCAATGCCGCCCGAAGAGCTGTGCCGCTGTTTTCTCGCCCTGCTGCCGCCGATGTCCCCCGCGCCCGCCGCAAAGTGACGGCGAAAAACTTTTGGAAGAGAAGGCGGAAGCGCTTGCAAGGGCGGGGGAAATATGCTACAATAGTACCGCCGATCGGACGAAAGAAATCATGTGCCCCGACGGGCAAGGAGAGAAAGAGCGGAATGACGGACGAAACGCGGACGCAGGCGGAGACCGGGGAGCGACCCGGCGGCGAAGCGGAGACGCAAACGGAAAACAAAACGGAAGCGAAGGCGCTGCCTCCCCTTCCCCCGAAAAAGACAAAGGAGAGCTTCCTGCCCCCGGGCGGCCCGGGCGCGCGGGCATTTTACGTCGCCAGGACCCTTCTGCTTCTGGCGCTTTCCGCCTTTCTCGTCGCCCTCTCCTCCTACTGTCTGATCGCCCCCAACGACTTTGCGGTGGGCGGCGTGACGGGTATCGCCATCATTCTGGAACGGGCGTCGGACGGAAAAATCCCCCAGAGCGTATCCATCTTCTGCGTCAATTTCCCCCTGATCGCCGTCTCCTTTTTTCTCGTCAAGAAAAAATTTGCCCTGCTGACCCTGACGAACGTCGTACTGCAATCGGTGTTCCTCACGCTGATGGAACGGCTGGGCATGCCGCGGCTGGAATTTGACGAAAAGATCTTCGCGGCGCTGGCGGGCGGCATCGGCATCGGCTCGGCGATCGCCGTCGCGCTGAAATTGGGCGGCAGTACGGGGGGCATGGACGTCGTCGCCGTCATCGTGCAGAAGAAATTCGCCGCCAACTCCATCGCTTGGATGCTCTTTTTCCTCAACTGTCTCGTCATCGCCTCCTCCTTCTTCGTCTACCGCGTCCCCGGCGACGCGTCGGCGAGCGTCCTCCCCCTCATCATGGCGGCGTGCGAACAATTCGTCGAGAGCAAGGCGAACGACACCATCACCAACGGCTTCCATTCCGCCATCGAATTCCGGATCATCACCGACAAGCCGGAGGAAATGTCGCTGGCGATCATCTCCCGGCTGGGCCGCGGCGTGACCTCCCTGCCCGCGACGGGCATGTACACCAAGGAGACGCACGCCATGCTCGTCTGCGTCATTCACCGGCGGCAGATCACGGCGTTCAGGCGGGTCATCAAGGAAGTGGATCCCGATTCGTTCGCGGTGATGTCCAACGTCTCGCAGGTTCTGGGACTCGGCTTTTTCTCGGGCGACAACTGACGCCGAAGCCCGCGCCTGCGCACGCGCGGGCGCGCTTTTACTTCCCGAACGGATTTTATACTCCCTTTTTCTTAAAAATTCTTTTATTTTCAAGGGTTTTCTTCATTTCTTGGCGTTTCGGGGCTTGACATTTGCCCGAAGATACGCTATAATAAAATCACTCGGGTCGGAAATTTCCAACGCCGCCCCGAGAATCCAAACAAAGGGGACAACTCTTATGAACAAAGGCGAATTTATCAAGGCTATGGCGGAGAAAGCCGGCTTCACCAACAAGGACGCGGCGATCGCTTACGACGCATTCGTGGCGACGGTGACGGAAGCGCTCAAAGCCGGGGACAAAGTTCAGCTCGTCGGCTTCGGTTCCTTCGAGATCAAGGACGTGCCCGCCAAGACCGGCATCAACCCTCAGACCAAAGAAAAGGTCGAGATTGCCGCCTGCAAAAAGCCCGTTCTCAAATTCGGGAAAGCCTTCAAAGATTCCTTTAACGCGTAAAGACGGGCTTATGAAAAAACCGACGGACAAGCCGTCGGTTTTTTCATTTTCCGCCCCCGCTTCCGAACGCTCCTCTTTGCACAAGGGAGCCATGGTTGGGATGCGGTTTGCGCTGCTGCCCTTTGCACAAGGGAACTATACAGGGAAAGTCTCCCCCTTTTGGAAAGGAAGGTGTCACGCCCCAACAAGCCTCCCCCTATGGTACGGGGAGGTGTCGCACACACCGATTATGCCTCCCCTTTTGGAAAGGGGAGGTGGCACGAAGTGACGGAGGGGATAAGAAAGTCCGCTTTCGATATGGCAAATCGAAACGCCGGCATAAATCCGCAAAAAGAGCGTCACTTGTTATGCTCTTTTTGCCCTTGTAAACAACGGAAACAAGGTGAAACGAGCCGCAGGCGAGAGACAAACCGGCAGTCAGCCGCATCGCGGCGTGTCGCAGGTAGGAGTCCTGTAAAATTTTCCGCAGACACTCGTTAAATTTTTTCTCCGAAAAAATTTAACGAAACGTAGTCATGGGGAGGTGGCACAAAGTGACGAAGGGGATAAGAAAGCCGGAAGCCGCGCTTTGCAATCCGCCCTTTGCACATATTTTTTGTGTGCTTTTTCAAAAAATCGTTTGACTTTTTTCTCCGGAAAAGTTATAATAATCGACAGAAACTGAGCAGCGTTCCGCGTAAGTCCGGGTTTTCCGGATTTGTGCGGACTTTTTTTTTCGGGCTTTTTGCCCGCTCGTTTACTTTTTTCACCGAGGTATCATCCCATGGCACACGCACGCGCCGAACGCGCACAAGCCGTTTCAGGCGGCAGCAAAATGGCGGAAGCGGCCGCGCTCGTCTACGCCTCCTTCGCGACTCTCGCCGTCTATCGGCGCACCATGCGCGAATCATCCGCCGCCCCGGACTCCCCCGCCGGCACCGACGCGGGGACGACCCCGGGGACGGAAGGCGCGCACGATCCGTTTTAAGGCACTTTTCCGCCCCTCTACGGCGAAAAACCGATGCCCGCGATAATTCCCACGAAGAGAACATTTGTTTGCAATATAGGGCAAATCTGAGCGCGTTTGCAAAAAGCAAAACTCCCGGCGAAATTCGCCGGGAGTTTTTTGTCCGAAACCGATCAGAAGTCCACTTCGGTGTCGTAGTAGCAGCATTTCAGCAGCTTTTCCATTTCCTCTACGGAAGGCTGACGGGGGTTGGAGCCCGTGCAGGCGTCGCCGATCGCGTTGACCGCGATGTCGTGCAGTCTTTCCAGGAAGACGTTTTCGGGGACGAAGCCCTGTTCGGTGGGATAGCTGTCC
>DVGN01000082.1 GCA_018712725.1 Candidatus Scatosoma pullicola | reverse complement strand
AAGGGCTTTTCGGATGTCAGTCCCGCCGCGGCGGATTACGCGGAGCGCTTTGCAAATTCCCGTTCGGTCATCCGTTCGCATGCGGAAAAGTTTGAAAACGCCGTCCTTCTGGATGGGCACGCGCTCGTCGGGCGGGATTGGTATCTGAAAGCGGACGTGCTGCACCCTTCCGATTTCGGCCACGTCATGATGGGGGTGACTTTTGCGGAGATGCTGAAAAAGTATCTGTAAACGTCTTTTGCGGGTATTTGCCGCGTTTTTGCAAGTCATAAAGTAAAAAATGGAAAGAATTATGTATTTCCGGGCGGTGTAAAACGGCTGCCCGGAAATTTTATTTTTATAGGCAAGGCGGGGCGAGTGGAGGCGTGCGGAGCGCCTCAACCGGCCTCCCCTTATGGTAAGGGGAGGTAGCGCGTCCTTTCATGCCTCCCCTTTTGGAAAGGGGGTGTCACGGAGTGACGGAGGGGATAAGAAGGTCGAAGAACTTTGTATTTCGGGAAAAATGAAGGGCGCAAAAGGGGGGATCTGAGACGATCTGCGGGAATTTTGCGCGACCTCTTGACAATCGCGCGGCGGCGTGATAAGATATAAATAACCGCAGAACGGCGAGGAAGACGTCATGACGCTGGAAAGCTATAACGACGCCAACCTGCGGGCGATGAGGACGGCGAGCGCGCTGGGCATGGCGGCGGGGAGCGTCTTTTTGGGCGTCGCCGTTCTCTGCGCCGTGAAAACAGCCCTTTCCGTCAAGAGAGAGAAAGAGCAAAGGCAGAACGAAGAGAAGGAAAACGATGAGTAAGAAGTCGGGCAAAGAGAAGAAGAAAAAGGTTTTTCAGAGGTTGATGGCGTCGATCCGCCGCGACCCGCAGAAGGGACTGCGCCTTTTTTACGATACATACGGCAGGATTATCCAGGCGACGGCGCAGGCGATCTGCCGCTCTTCGGACAAGGCGGGAGAAGTCATCGACGACGTATTCGTCAGGGTGTGGGAGTATGCGGAAGAGGGCGGCGGGGCGGACGATCCCGACGCCTGGGTGCATACGGTGACGGCAAACGAGGCGAAACAGGCGATGCGCGGCCGGCGGGAACTGCCGCTGCGCGAAGAGATCGCGGCGGCGGACGACCGGATCGGAGAAGTTTTGGACAGGCACTCTTTCTATTGGATGATAGAAGATCTGTCGGAGATCGAACAGGCGGTGATGGTCCGCAGATTTATCTCGCTTGCCACCTTTCAGGAGATCGCCGAAGAATTCGGCAAGCCGCTGACGACGGTTACGTCCGTCTATTACAGGGCGTTCGGCAAGATCAAGAAGAAGCTGGAAGAAAAATCCGAAAAATTTTGAAATTTTTGCGTAAAAAACCGTCGGTAAAATCGTCATATAGATAGAAGGCAATAAACGGGAGGCAGATTTATGGAACAGCGGAATGTTTCGGGCGGCTTGGACGATAAAGAAGCGGAGAAAAAGATTCAGGAGAGCGCGGACAACATAGAGGTGCGGGACTATTCGCTCATCTGGAACAATATAAAAGACCGCGTACAGCCGGAAAAGAAGCGGAAGAAACGTCGGCGCTGGCTGCCGATTGCCGTTTCCGCTGCCTGCGCGGCAGTGGTCTGCGCGGTTGCCGTTCCCATAGCCGTCCGTTATCTGAGTCCGGAGTCGGAAACGGTCTATTTTTACGACGAACTCGTCACGGAAACGATGCCGCTCGACGAGCTTTGCGAAGAATTGACCGCCGCGGGGATGGAGTATGCCGATTTTTCGGGATACGAAGTCATGGGCTCCATGCTGTTGAAAACGGGCGATTTCAAGGTGAAAGGCGGATTGGTGGAGCTGACCGACGATTCCGAAAACCCGACCTTCTTTTTGTCCCTGCGGCTGTACGACGAAGACGTCATCGTCAGGTTCGTACCCGAAATCGTCTACGATTCCCGCCATGTCGCCAACGGAACGGAAGTCGAATACACGATTCAGGAAGCGACTTCGGACGGGGTCTACGTCTATAACATTCGCGCGAATTACCGCGGAGCCGACTACTATATGGAGTACACCTGTTTTACGGAGGACATCACGCCCTTTCTGGATGCGTTTTTCTCCTGAGCGCAAGGCATAAAGCGGAGCATTTTATGCCGACAAAAAAATTTTTGGAAAAATTTTTGAAAATTTGCGTAAAAACGGGCAGGTAAATGAGTCATATATATGAGAGGGAAAACGGTGAGAGAATGAAAGGGGAAGGCGGACGTCCGCGGCGTGTTCCGCGGGCGTTCCGCCGATGTTCCGACAACTGACAAGGAGAAGAAAGATGATGAGGTTCCAAAAAAACAAGACGAAAATAATTTGTTTTCTGTTTGCTTTGGTCGGCGCGTTCGCATTGGCGGGCTGCGGAGGCGGCGGTTCGGACGTTTCGGACGGCTCTGTCGATCAAGAATCGACGTCCGTTTCCGTGTCTGACAGTCAAACGGGCGAAAGCGATACCCAAGGCAGCGATGAAAATAATCCGAGCAGTTCGGACAGCGAAGACGAGGCAGGCGATTATGCGGCGGAGGCAGAAGCGGCGTCGGACGGTACGGCGACGGGCGACGGGGTGTATACTGCCGGCGGCGAAGTGACATTTACGGCGCAGCCTTATTTGGGGTATGAGTTTTACGGCTGGTTTGACGGAAAGACATATCTTTCGGGCGAGGCGGAATATACCTTTGTTATGCCGGATGAAGACATCTGCTATACAGCGGTATTTGCGCCGCGGGAAGACATGCGTTTATATGAGTTTTCCTCTTCTCCGACCGAATGCACGATCACGGGCATACGGGCGGATGTCGAGGAAGTTCCCCGCTCTTTGAACATTCCCGACTGTGTGACCGAAATCGGGGAGTCTGCGTTGGAATCACAGGGTATCAAGGAAGTAGTCATTCCGGACAGCGTGCAGAGGATAGGCGATTGTGCTTTTTATGACTGTAGCCTGAAAAAAGTGTGGCTGGGCAAGGGGGTGCGTTCGATTGGTTCGCGTGCTTTCGTCGGAGAAGAAGGGGTAGAAGTACATATTTCCGATCTATCCGCCTGGTGTGCGCTTGAGCTTGGCAATCAATCAGAAGGACAACTGCACACGTCTTATCTTCCTTTTGAACAAGGCTACAATATGTATTTCGGCGACCAGCCGTTGACCGATCTGGTCGTGCCTGAAACGGTGGAGCGGGTAGGAGATTTTACTTTTTACGGTTGTGCCAATCTCCGTTCCGTCGTCATACCCTTGCACGTAAAAGAGATCGGGACGGGCGCCTTTGCACACTGCGCGGGGTTAGAGCGAGCGGAAATAGCTGCGGAATTGGTGGGAAACGGTGCGTTTTCATTCTGTGAAGCCCTGTCCGAATGTACTCTTTCGGAGGGAGTGCGCGAATTGGGGTACGGTACCTTTTCTTATGTCGATGCACTGCAATCGATCGTTATTCCCGGCAGCGTGGAATCGCTTGATCCCGCTTTTTACAATTGTACGGGGTTGGCAGAGGTCGAATTCGGCGATGGTGTGAAGCATATCGGCGATTACGTTTTTGTCGGCTGTGGCAATCTGAGCAAAGTCGTATTTCCAGAAAGTTTGGTCAGCGTCGGTTTCCATACATTTTTTCGATGCCCGATTGAGGGGGAATTGCGGTTCGGGGAAAATATGCGTACGATCGGTTTCGGGGCGTTTGACGGCTGCGTCAAAATCACGTCTCTGGACACGGGGGACGGAGTGACGGAAATCGAAGGAATAGCCTTTCGCGGATGTGACGCGCTTACCGACGTCAGGCTCGGAAACAATCTGAAAAAGGTTGCGGACGATGCGTTTGATTCTTGTAACTCTATGAAAAATATTCATATCGATAGCCTTGAAATGTGGTGCGGGCTCGGGGGATATAAGGCATTTTATAGATATGAAAAAGAATTGTATTTGAACGGGGAACGCATTACCCGATTGGTCATTCCTGAAACGGTAAAGGAGTTGAGCACATGTACCTTTTATAAATTCACGGGAA
>DVGN01000081.1 GCA_018712725.1 Candidatus Scatosoma pullicola | reverse complement strand
GCCCGCATATGCGGGCGCGCCCACTTGTCATAAAAACAGCCTTTCTGCGTTGCGGAAGGCGAGTTTTTCGGCGACGGAAAAGGGAATCCCGGCGGCGGCGAGGTCGTCGAAAAAGCGGGGCATCTCGTCCGCGCCCGCGTACAGCGGATTTTCCGTGCCGTCGAAATCGGTGCCGATCGCCAAAACCTCCTCCCCGCCGACGTTGAGGATATGCCTTATATGCGCAAAAATCCCCTTTTCCCCGATAAACTCCCGCACGAAATTCACCCCCACAAGCCCGCCCGAACGGGCGATCTCCCGGATCTGCCCGTCCGTGAGGTTTCTCGGATGCGGACAGGCGGCGCGGGCAAGGGAATGGCTGGCGACGAGCGGGACGCGGAAACAGGCGGCAATCGCCGCGAGATCGTCAAATCCGCCGTCGGACAGGTGGGACACGTCGGCGTAAATGCCGCCGGCAAAAAGCGCCTCCGCCAGGCGCCTGCCCGGATATTTCAGCCCGCCCGCCGCCCCGCAGGGAAAGCCGAGTTCGTTCTCCCCGTTCCAGGTAAAGCCGGACATTTTCAGCCCCGCCCGCCGGAGTTCGTCCAAAAGTTTGCCGTCGCGGGCGAAAATCCCGCCGTTTTCGACGGTGAGGACGGGGGTCACGCCCGCCGCTTCCAGCCCCGCCCGCTCCCGCCGATACGCCGCGAGCATCTCCCGCGCCGCGCGCGGATCGCCGTCCGGCGTAAAGATCGCAAAACACTGCAAAAAACAGCCTCCCCCGACGAGTTTATCGAAGGAGACGGCAGTCTTTTTCCCGCGTAAAAACGCCCGCGGCGGGCCCGCGGAGAGCGCGTCGCAGTGCAGATCGGCATACCGCAAAGTCAGCCCTTCTTCCCCTTCAGCAGCCGAAGCACGAGACGGATGACCTTGGGCGGACGGATACAGACGATTTTTGCCATAGCTACCTCCCGCGGCTGTCCCTTGCCCCTCCGACGACCTGCCGGGCGCTTTGCCGGAATCTGCCCGGCGCGCCGGGCGCCCTTCCGTCAGTCGGCATGCGCGGTGACGGCGGGATCTTCGTTGACGACGGCGAGCAGATACCCCCTGTCGCAAAAGACCTCCGCGTTCTCCGCCGTGCCGACGTTGGAGATGCCCCGGCAGCTCCCGTAAGTTAAAGTAAGCCCGTCGGTGGGATAGAACAGCCCTTTGTTATACAGTATATGCGCCTCCCCGCCCAAAGGCAACAGGGACACCGTCTTTTGCAGGATATTTTCGATGCGGAATTTTCCCGTCCGCGCGAACAGGCGGGCGCCGTTGGTGAACATCGTGCAGGGAAGCCCCTCCCGGCAGGCGCGGTACAAGAGGTGTATATTGCCGAGAAAATGATCCTCCCGCCTGCCCCCGCCGCCGTAAATTTCCGCGCGGTCGATTTTCCCTTGCGCGAAAAGCGCTAAAATCCTTTCCAGCGCGATCTCGCCGTCCGTATAGTCCTTGACGGAGGGATAAATCTCCGCGGGCGGGGGATAGGGCGCCTTTTTCGCCGAATCGAAATCCCCGATGTTTTCGTCTATGCGGACTTTCCCCTCCGCCCAGTCGAAAGCGCCGTCCGCGCACACCACCCACGCGTCCGCGCCGTCTATTTCCCCGCGATAGGGGTCGCCGTTGAGTAATATAATCCCTTTCATCTTTCTGCCTTTATGGTTTATTGAACGAAACGCGAATATACGGCGCAATACTTTGTCGGACTGCGTTTTCCTTGGGTCACGTACGTTTAAGTACGCTCCCCGACGGAAAGCCTTGTCCTTCGCGTCTTGCTTGTATCTTCGCGTTTTGACGGTAACCTTTTTTCGGTTTATTTGAGCAAAATGCGTACTACCGCGCACTCCATTGTCGGCTTTACGGCTTCTTCGGGTCACTTACATCTAAGTAAGCTCCCCTCAGACTTCCGCAGCCTTCGCGGATTGCTTGCATCTATGCGTTTTAACGCAACCGAATTCGCTCGTCCCCACCATCCATGCCTCCCCTTATGGTAAGGGGAGGTGTCGAGCAGAGCGAGACGGAGGGGATAAGAAAGCCAGCTTTCGATATGAAAAATTAGAAACGCCGAAATCAATCCGCAAAAATCCCGTCACTTGTTATGGGATTTTTGCCCTTTGAATAACGGAAACAAGGCGTAACGAGCCGCAGAGGAGACAAACCGGCAGTCAGCCGCATGGCGTATCACAGGTTCAAGTCCTGTATAATCTTCCGCAGCTCTCGTTAAATTTTTTCCTTAAAAAAATTTAACGAATCCCCTTTACTTTCGCAAAGCGGCAATCGCCGCCGCCCTGTCGGCGCTCTTAAACACCGCGCTGCCCGCCACGAGGACGTTTGCGCCCGCCTTTATCGCCGCGCCCGCCGTCTCGGGGGAAATGCCGCCGTCTATTTCGACGTCGTAAGAAAGCCCGTGTTCCGCCGCGAAATCGCGGAAAAAGCGCACTTTTTCCAGCACTTCGGGCATGAATTTCTGTCCGCCGAAGCCGGGGAACACGCTCATCACCAGCACCATGTCGCACAGGGGCAAAACCCCTTCTATCGCCTCCGCGGGCGTATCCGGATTGACGACCGCCCCGCATTTCGCACCCGCCCCCCTGATCTTTTTCAGCACTTCGGCGAGATTGTCCCGGCACGCCTCAAAATGGACGGTGACGATATCCGCGCCCGCCTTCACGAACCGTTCGACATATTTTTCGGGATGGACGATCATGAGATGGCAGTCGAGGGGCAGCGCGGTATGCGGGCGGATGTCCTCCACCATTTTCAGCCCGAACGTGATGTTGTTCACAAACACGCCGTCCATGACGTCGCAGTGTATGAGGTCGGCGCCGTAGCGCCCGAGACTTTTCACCTCTTCGCCCATCTTCGAAAAATCCGCCGACAGAATGGAAGGCGCAATTCTGATCTCTTTCGTCATCTCTCTTTCTCCTTTCCCGCGCCTTGCGCCTGTGTCTTACAGCCCCATGCCGTAAAAGGCTTCCAGCCATTTTTCCGAAATCAGCTTTGCGCCCGCGACGGCGGGATGCACGCCGTCGTACAGCCAGTTTTCCGCGCCGTACTTCTCCGCGACCTCGTCGAACGCCTTTTGCAGGGGCACGAACGCCGCCGAGAACTCCGCCGCCAGCTTCTCCGCGATCTCCGCATAGGCGGAAATGCCGGAAAAATATTCCCGATTCTCCCGCGTCGCGCTCCCGTCCAGCACAAACGGCTGCAAGATCATGAATTTCACGTCGGGCAGCGCCTCTCTCGTCTCCGAAAGGAAAGCGCGGTAAATCCTCTCGTACTTGGCGGGCGAAATCCCCGCCCCCGAAAGCCCGTGCCACAGGTCGTTCACCCCGATCAGCACGCTGACCAGATCGGGGCGGAGCGCAAGGCAGTCCCGCTCCAAACGGGCGTATAGATCGACGCTCCGATTGCCGCCGATGCCGCGGTTAAAAATCTCATATTTCCCGGGGAAACGCCGCGCCAGCTCTCCCGCCACGAAAAACGCATATCCGCTCCCGTAAGAAAATACGGGAAGAGCCGCGTCCTGCTGTCTGCACATATCCGTGATCGAATCGCCGGTCAGTAAAATTTTCATCCTTCTTTCTCCTCTCTTCGGTATTTTTTGCCGTTTTTCCGCCGCCCCGCCATTCGGGGGATACGGCGGTATTTTTTCGATTTGCAAGCCGATTGCAGCCGCGTTTTTGTCCGATTTCCGTCCGGATTTCATCCGCTTTTCATCCGGGCGAACCGTCCCGCCCGTCCGTCCCGGCGGCAGCCCTTTCTTCCAGCCGCCGCGCGCGCAGCTGACCGCAAGCCCCGCCGATGTCCGAGCCGATCTGCCGCCGCAGCGTCGCGCTCAGCCCGCCCTTTTCCAGAAGCCCCAAAAACCGATACGCCTCCTTATCCCCCGTGGCTTTGAGCGACCGCTCCTTCACTTCGTTGAGGCGGATGAGATTGACGTGGCAGGGTCTGCCCTTCAGAAGGGCCGCCAGCGCTTCGGCGTGCGCCGCGTCGCAGTTCTCCCCTTCGATGAGGGTGTATTCGAAATAATACCGCCTGCCCGTCTTTTCAAAATAGTAAGCGCACGCTTTGAGGATCTCGGAAATCTTATACGCCCTGGCGACGGGCATCACCCGCGCCCGGTCCTCGTCCGAAGTCGCATGCAGGGACACGGTGAGGTTGACGGGGATCCCTTCGTTTGCCAGCTCGTACATCTTAGGCACCAGCCCGCAGGTGGACAGGGAGATGTTCCGCGCGCCGATATGCAGCCCCTCCTCCGCCGTGACGTTTTTCAAAAATTTCACCGTCTGCGCGTAATTGTCGAGCGGCTCTCCGCTCCCCATCAGAACGACGTTGGTGACGGCGCGCGCTTCCCTGCCCCTGCCCTTCACCTCTTCGTCCGCCGCGTGCAGGGCGTTCACGGCGAGAATCTGGGCGAGGATCTCCCCCGCCGAGAGGTTGCGCACCAGCCCGTTCAGCGTGGAGGCGCAGAACTTACAGCCCATGCGGCAGCCCACCTGCGTGGAAACGCATTGGGTACAGCCGTATTTGTATTTCATCAGAACCCCTTCGACGACGTTCCCGTCCGCAAGGGCAAAGAGGTATTTTTCCGTCCCGTCCGCCGAGCGGAAGATCTCTTCGATCTTCACCGGCTCGTCTTCGTATTCTTCCAGCAGTTTTTCCTTAAACGGACGGGGCAGGGAAGTGATCTCCGAAATTTTCTTCCCCTTCGTCAGCCCTTCGAAGAGCTGTTTTGCGCGAAAATTCTTCTCCCCCATGGAGAGGACGAGCGCCTGCACTTCCGCAAAATTCAGATCCTGCAAAACCTTTTTCACGTCCCTCTCCTTTCAATTCCGCATCAGTTTCGCCGCGTAAAATCCCGCGCCGAACGCCCTGTCGGGCAAAAACTGCAATCCGTATTTTTTCTTCTCGTGCGACAGGGGGCTGTCCGCGGGCAGAACGGAAAAATCGGGATGACTTTTCAGAAATTCTCCCACGACGCCGTCGTTTTCCTCTTCAAACACCGAACAGGTGGAGTAATACAGCCTCCCGCCCCGCTTCACATACCGCGAACAGGCGTCGAGGATCCCCTGCTGCGCCCCGCGCAGAGAGGCAAGATCCCCCTCCTTGCGGAAGAGCTTGATGTCGGGATTTTCGCTGATCGTCCCGAACCCCGAACAGGGCACGTCGCACAAGGCGCCGTCGAATTTCTCCTCACAGGCGGGGTCGAACACCGAACTGTCCTTCTGCATTTCAAAGACGTTTTCCGCCCCCATCCGCTCCTTGTATTGCCGGATGAGCTCCACCCGATGGGGGTGCAGTTCGAACGCCGTGACCCGCCCGCACTTTTTCGCGAGCATCACCGACTTCCCGCCCGGCGCGGCGCAGGCGTCCAGAAACTCCGCGCAGGGGTCTGCCAATTCGCAGATCGCCCGGCTGCCGATCGACTGAAAGGTGTAGTCCCCTTCGTCGTACCCTTCGTCCCGCACGAAACGGGGAAAAATATACGTGTGCGCGAACGGCGTCCCGACATGGGGCAGCGAGAGGTATTTTTCTTCGTTTTTTTCAAAGCGTACGCACAGCCCCGCGCTCTCCGCCTTCGCGATCGCCGCTCCCCTGTCCCCGCCGTATTCCGCTTTCAGCCGCTTCCACGCCCAGAGGGGATAAGAAAGGGAGACCGCCTCCCCCTCTTCCCCTTCCGGGATCGCCCCGTCCGCCTCCGCGCGGTCGAAACGGCGCAAAAAGGCGTTGACGAATCCCGCGACGCCCCCTTTTCCCAGCTTCTTGCAAAGTTCCACGGCGCAGTCGGTGACCATGTACTTTTTCTTGTCCATATACAGGAGCATGTACAGGGCGATTTTCAGAATCAGCCGCACGGCGGGCTTGGGGGCTTTGGGGGCGTAATGCCTGATACAGAAGGAGAGATACCCGTCCTTTTCCAGGACGCCGTAGACGATCTTCACCGTCCGCGCGCGGTGGAGTTCTTCGATACAGGTATCGGCGAGCGCCTGTTTGAGATGCGCCCCCTCCGAATACACCTTCGTCAGGATCTGAAAGGGATCGTAGACGGGATTGCTCAGCATAATTTCTGCCCCTTTTTCACCTTTCTGCCGTTGAGGAAATCGCTCCCCTTCATCCTCTTTCCGCCCGCCGCCTGCACTTCCGTAAGTCTGACCGCGCCCCCCTTGCAGGCGACGAGAAATCCCGCCTTGGGCGAATCGGACAATATCTCCCCGCAGGCGGCGTTTTCGCTCCCTTCGGGCCTTTCCGCCCCCTCCGCCGCAAAGACGTTTATCCGCAGCCCGTCCGCGTCCGCAAAGGCGAGCGGTTCGGGATTTGCCGAACGCACGAGATCGGCGATACGCTTTGCCGGAAGGGAAAAATCCAGCCGCACGTCTTCTTTTCCGATCTTTTTTGTGACCGGCGTATCCGGCTCCCCCTGCGCGGTGAGCGCAGCCCTGCCCCCTTCAATTTCCGGCAAAGCCCGCAACAGGCAGTCGGCGGCAATTTCGGAAAGGCGCGCCGAAAGCTCCCCGCAGGTCTCCCTTTCGCCGATCTTTGTCCTCTCGGAGAGGAGGATGTCCCCCGTGTCCAGCCCGAGCGCCGTGCGCATGACGGTCACCCCCGTCTCCTTCTCCCCCGCGGCGATCGCCGCCTGAATGGGGGACGCGCCGCGATAGCGGGGCAGGAGGGAGGCGTGCAGATTCCACACCCCGAGCGGGAAGAGGTCGAGCGCCGCCTGCGTCAGAATCTGACCGTAGGCGCAGGTGATCAGAATATCCCCTTCGAACTTTGCAAGCGCGGAGAGTTCGTCTTTAAGCCTTGCGGGCTGAAAGACGGGCACTCCCCTTGTAAGGGCGAGCGCCTTGACGGGGGGCGGGGTGAGGACGCCCTTTCTGCCCTGCGGGCGGTCGGGCTGACAGAGCGCGGCGGCGACGTCATATCCCGCGTCGAGTATTTTTTGAAGCGGCTTCACCGCAAATTCCGGCGTTCCGGCATAGATGATTTTCATAATACACCCGATTTATAATTTCGCAGAATTTTTCAAAAACAGCCCCCGCTTCTTATCCCCTCCGTCACTCCGTGACACCTCCCCTTTGCCAAAAAGGGGAGGCATGGATGATGGTGCGACACTCCCTTACCATAAGGGGAGGTCCTCTTTATTTAGCTCCCTTGTGCAAAGGGAAACTGGCATCTCTCGCCCTTTTTCATGGCACCCTTGTGCAAAGGGGCTTGACGGCGGAGCAACGCCCCCAAACCATGGCTCCCTTGTGCAAAGGGAGCTGGCAGCCGAAGGCTGACTGAGGGATTGTCTGTTCGACTTCCGAACTTCTTATCCCCTCCGTCTCGCTCTGCTCGACACCTCCCCTTTGTCAAAAAGGGGAGGCATGGAAAGAGAGCAAAACGCAAGGGCGACAATGTATTGCGACGTAGATACGCGTTTCCCCCAATCAATCGCGCTCCACAACTTCCGCTTTGTCTATATATAAAACCCCATCCAGATGATCCAGCTCGTGGCAGATCGCGCGGGCGAAAAAGCCCTTTGCCTGCAAGGTCTGCGGATTGCCGTACCTGTCCTGATAGGCGATTTTCACCTTCATGGGACGGGAGACGACCCCCCGTTTGCCGCGCACGGAAAGGCAGCCCTCCCAGCCCGTCTGTTCTCCCTTTTGGGAGACGATCCGGGGATTGACGAACTCGAAAAATCCCTCTTCGACGTCCACGACGACGGCGCGGCGCAGCACGCCGACCTGCGGCGCCGCCAGCCCCGCCCCCTCTTCCTTTCGCAGCGTCTCCTTCATGTCGTCGAGAAGGACATGCAGTTTTTCGTCAAACGCTTCGACGGGAAAGCTCACTTTGCGGAGGGTTTCGTCCCCCACCTGCACCACGTTTCTGATAGCCATATCCGATAAACCTCTTGTCTGAAAACTCTTTTATTTTTCGCTCGTCAAATCCCTGCCCCGTGTCTTACGTCATATTGGCGGGATTTTCCTCCACCGAGACGAGCGCGTCCCGATTGCCCGCCTCCGCGCAGATGTCATAAATTTCCGGCAGCACGGAGGTGTCCGAAATCCGCATCAGCACCTGATAGCGGAACTTATTCTGAATGCGGCGGATGGGGGCGTGCATCCGGTTGAAAAACAGGAACTTGTCCGCGTTTTCCCGGTACAGCTTTTCCAAGGGGAGGTACACCGCCCGCAGGGTATCCACCGTCTTTTTCTCGTCCTCTCCCGACACCAGCACCCGCACGATCTTGGAAAAGGGCGGGAACATCGCCGCCGCCCGCAGAGAGATCTCGTTGCGGTAAAAGCCTTCGTAGTCGTACCGCACGGCAAAGCGCAGCACGTCGTTTTCGGGGCTGAACGTCTGTAAGACGACCTTACCCGGCTCTTCCGCCCGCCCGCTCCTGCCCGCCACCTGCGTGATGAGCTGAAAGGTGCGCTCGCCGCTCCGATAGTCGGAAAAATGCAGGCTCATGTCGGCGTCCAGGATGCCGACCAGCGTGACGGCGGGAAAATCGTGCCCCTTGGCGATCATCTGCGTGCCGACCAGGATGTCCGCCTGCCGTTCGGAAAACGCCTTCAATATCTTGTAATGCCCCTCTTTGCCGCTCGTCGTGTCGTTGTCCATGCGCAGGATGCGCGCCGAAGGGTACATCTTTCCGAGTTCCGCGGCGATCCGCTGGGTGCCCGTCCCCGCATAGGTGAGCTTGCGGCTGCCGCATTCGGGACAGGCGGTCAGCATCTTGTACCGCGCCCCGCAGTAGTGGCATTTCAGGCAGTCCTCGTCCCTGTGATAGGTCAGGGACACGTCGCACGCTTCGCAGGTGGCGACATAGCCGCACTCCTTGCAGATGACCGTCTGCGAATACCCCCGCCGGTTGAGGAACAAAATCGCCTGGTTGCCCGACGAGAGGCATTTTTCCAGCTCCGCCCGCAGGGGGGAGGAAAAGGCAGTGTTGTTCCCCCGCCGCACCTCCTGCCGCATGTCCGCGATCTCTATTTCGGGCAGGGGGCGCTTGTTTATGCGCTTTTCCAGGCGGATGAGTCCGAATTCCCCCTCCACCGCCCGCTTATAGGTGTCCACCGACGGGGTGGCGCTGCCCAGGACCAATTTACAGCCGTTGTATTTCGCCCGCAGATACGCCACGTCGAAGGTGTTGTAGCGGGGGGCGGACTCGCTCGCATAGCTCGAATCATGTTCTTCGTCGACGATGATGACGCCGATGTTTTCCAGGGGCACGAACACCGCGCTGCGCGCGCCGATCGCGATCTTCGCCTCCCCCGTGCGCAGCCGCCACCATTCGTCGAAGCGCTCCCCCGCCGAAAGCCCGCTGTGCATGATCGCCGCGTTCCGCCCGAAGCGCGCCCGCAGCTGAGAGAGCATCTGCGGCGTCAGGGAAATTTCGGGGACGAGAAAGATCGCGCTCTTCCCCTCTTTCAAACACCTGGCGATGAGGGAGAGATAAATTTCCGTCTTGCCGCTCCCCGTCACGCCGTGCAGGAGCTGCACCGTCCGCCCGTCCGAAAGGATCTTCTCCTCCGCCGCGCTCTGGTCGGGCGTGAGCACGTGGCCGGGCGCCGTCCCCTCCAACCCTTTATAGGGATCGCGCAGAAGCTGTTTCTTCTCCGTCCGCACATACCCCTTCTTTTCGAGCGCGGCGACGCTGCCGGGAAAAAGGCCGTTCAGAAATCCGCTCTCCGTCTCCCCGTGCCCGGCGAGATATTCCGCCGCCCCCCGCTGGTTTTTCGCCGTCTTGGGAAAAGTCATCTCTTCGAGGGGCAGAGCTAAGGAAACGTACGTCTTTTTCAGTTCCCGCACCTTCCCCGTCCGCATCTCCGCGGGCAGAAACAGCCGCAGCACCAGCGCCTTGGGCACGCGGTAGCGCGCGGTCAGTTTCTCCGCGAGATACAGGCATTCGCGGTTCAAGGCGGGCATGCCGTCGGGGGAGGGGAACACCCGCTTCAGCTTTTCGGGGGGGACGTCCGTACTCTCCTTCACCCGCATGACGAATCCCGGAACGACCTTTCCGCCGAAGGGCGCGCGGACGCGCGTGCCCGCCTCCGTCCCGTCGTCGCAGAGGTAATCGAATATTCTGTCCGTCTCGCCCGCGGCGATGTCCACGATCACTTCGGCTATCATGTCCTTCCCTTCTCCGTCGTCCTCCCCGCACACCGTCCGATCCGCCCGAACGGCGCCCCTGCCGCCCGCACAAAAAGGATTGCCCCGAAAACCTTCGAGGCAATGCGGAAAATCTCTTTCGTCAGTCCTTCGCGATGACCACCTGTCCGTCCGCGATCTCCTTGCAGGCGGAGAGCAGTTCCTTGTCCCGCCCCGTGAAATCGTGGATGCCGCGGTTTCTTTCCGTCTCGATGATCTGGCGGGCGCGCTTGGAAGCCACCACGCACAGCGCATACCGGCTGACGGGGTCCTCCTCCGTCCCCAGCTTTCTGATCAATACGTCCACTGCAGGTTCGTTTATCATTTTTTCGCCTCACTTTCCGGGGCTGTCCGCCCCGCGTCCGATTTTATTTTTTCCCCGCGCCGCCCGCCCTTTCCGGGTACGCCGCGGGATTTTTGCCTTCTTTTCCGACTTTGCGCCTTCGCGCCGTTTTTACGGCGTTTTACGCTTTGCCTTCGCGCCGTTTACGCCTTGTTTTTTTCCGCGTCCAGAATCTCTTCCAGCTCCGCCGCCGCCCTTTCGGGCGTGTCGTTGACGACGGCATAGTCGTACAGTTCCCGTTTGGAAAGCTCGTAATCGATGCGCGCGAGCCGGGTCTTTATCTCCTCTTCCGTCTCCGAATGCCTGCCTTCCAGCCTCTTTTTCAGCTCTTCGACGGAGGGGGGCAGCACCATGACGAGCACGCACTCCGGAAACGCCTTTTTCGCGTTCAGCGCGCCCACGACGTCGATTTCCAGAATGACCGACTTCTCTTTGAGCGCTTCGCGCACAAAGGACTTGGGTGTGCCGTAATAGTTCCCGAAATGCTCGTCGTATTCGAGAAACTCACCCTCTTTGGCGCGGCGCAGAAATTCCTCTTTGGTCAGGAAGAAATAATCCTTTCCCTCCCGTTCGCCCGGCCGCGGCTCCCGCGTGGTGCAGGACACGGACACCGTCACGTCCGCCCGCTTTCCGAGAAGCGCCTTCACCAGCGTTCCCTTGCCCACCCCGGAGGGGCCGGATATTGCCATCAGTACGTTTTTCATAAGCTCCCGTGTGAAAATACAGCCCGCTCAGGCGCCATGCGCCCGTCACTCGATGTTCTGCACCTGTTCGCGCACCTTTTCGATCTCGTTTTTCAGCTGCAATCCCAGCCGGGTGATCTCCACGTCGTTGCTCTTGGAACAGATGGTGTTCGCCTCCCGGTTGAACTCCTGTACGAGAAAGTCCGCCTTCTTGCCCGTGCCCTCCTCTTCGCAGAAACTCCTGAACTGCGCGATGTGCGAGCGCAGCCGGGTGAGTTCTTCGTCGATGTTGCACTTGTCCGAAAACACCGCCACTTCGGTGAGCAGCCGCCCTTCGTCCGGCTTCACGCCGTCGAGATACTCCTTCACCCGCGCCGTCAGCTTTTCCCGATACTCTTCGGCGACCAGCGGCGCTCGGGCGGAAATCTGCTCCACAAAGCCCGCGATGGCGTCCATGCGGGACAAAAGGTCTGTCTTCAGCTTCTTCCCTTCCGTCTCCCGCATGCGGTTGAGGGCGTCCAGCGCCTCCGAAAGCGCCCTGTCGAGCGCCGCGGTCAGCTCTTCGTCCAGCGCCGATTCCTCCTGTTTCAGGACGTCGGGCACTTTGAGCAGGGCGGTCAGGGTAAAGTCGTTTTCCGTTTCGGGAAAGGCGGTCTGCAACGCCCGCACGGCTTGCAGATACGCCGCCGCCACCCGCAGATCGGGCTGAAAAGACGCCGGCTTTTCCCGCTCGTCTTTCAGGCTCACGAACACGTCCACGTGCCCCCGCCCCACCTTTTTCCGGACGAGCGCCCGCACGGCGTCCTCCCGGGAAAGGAAGATCTTGGGCGCCTTCACCGCCACGTCCAGATACCGGTTGTTGACCGAGCGCACTTCCGCCGTCAGCCGGATGCCGCCCTCCGCATATTCGCCCTTTCCGTAACCCGTCATGCTCAGCATGTCCGCCGCCTCTCTTTTCCGCGGCAGTCCGCGGTTTTTTCGGTGTTCTATCATTATAGCAGATCGCGCGGAAAATGACAAGCGATTTTCGGGTATCGGCGGCGCCTTTCGCCGTTTTTTCCTATTTCTTGCGAGGATTATTGTTCTTTCTTGTCTGCAAAATAATTACAAATACACATTATAACAGGAAATAAAACGCCACCGAAGACGAGAGCAATCCAAGTAATATGCCATTGGCTAGTAAGAAAACTCCAAGCTAGATATACAACCGACAAAATGCTCCAATAGGCAAATCCTACTGCTTCCTTTACTCCACCACGCTTTTTTTCTTGATAGGAATAATCGCCCTCTTGCAAAAGTTTTTGCATACTTGCGTTTTGAACACCTACCACAATGAAAATACACGCACCAATTCCCGCAATAATCATTGATAGTGATAACATTGCAACAAGAATAGTTTCATTGTTTGAAAATGCGGAAACAACCAAAGGGAGCGGAGAGAAAATACAAATACACGCCGCTATGATGTTGAACTTTACGTAAGTATTTCTAAACTTCTTTTTCGCTTCTGTTACTAAACCCTTTACACCGTATTCAAGCTCAAAGGGAATATTTTTGTCAAGAAAGGCATACGGTTCATTCTTAAATCCGCAATAAATGTAGATCGGGATAGCACATAAAACAAAAGCAAATAAAGCAACTAATCCAATGGTTACACCCAAACTTTGATTCTCCAAAAAAACGCTCAATACAATTAACGCGATTGGAGAAAGAATACAAAAAAATGTTGCAAGAGCAATTTGCCAAGAAGCACGTTTCCTTTGTTCAAGATAGGAATTGGCTTCCTCTATCGTTATTTTCTTAACGCTTGTGTCAGAAAAATTATCATTTGCAAATTCTTCGTCCTCAATTTCATCTTTCAAAAGATAATCGGTAGTAACTCCGAATAATACTCCGAGTTGCAATATTTTTTCTAAATCGGGAATTGTTTGTGCGCCTTCCCACTTTGAAACGGCTTGCCTTGATACGTTCATCTTATCGGCAAGTTCCTCTTGCGACCAACCATTCTTTTTTCGTAATCTGATAATTTTGTCAGCTAAAATCATATAACCACCTCGTGTAAATTTTCAAAAAGCTCTTGGTTCTTCTTGTGCCTATATTTTAGCAAAATACACGGTTACATACCACCAACCGCGAGCTTTCAATGTGTCAACCGACAGTTGCCTTTGGCTTTTTTATCTTGTTTGTCCTCGAATTTCTTTTTTTCTACCGTCAGCAGGCTTATTTGCGTCCTTTGGAATCAGCCACACGCGGCTCAATCGC
The DNA here is from genome assembly GCA_018712725.1 of Candidatus Scatosoma pullicola. Classification (GTDB taxonomy): domain Bacteria; phylum Bacillota; class Clostridia; order Christensenellales; family Borkfalkiaceae; genus Scatosoma; species Scatosoma pullicola. The sequence continues at coordinate 3,188 of DVGN01000081.1, read as the reverse complement.
ACCACACCGTCAATACGGTTTTCTTCGCAAAGTTTCTGTATACGCCGTTCGGAAATCTCCCACAGCTTCGCCGCTTCTTGTACTGTCATATACTCAAACATAGGTTACCCCTCCATAAAGTGATAGCACTATATATTATATACGGTCAGCCGAATAAAATCAAGGTCTTTTCTGTGAATAATTTGAATTATAATGGCTAACACTATGAATTGTGTAATCATATCCAAGAAAGAAGATGAACTGTATAATATAAGAGTAGGAATTATTATAGCACAAAGGAACGTAAAAGTAATGAAAAGACCCGTACCAATTTACGACTTTACAGCGTTCGGAAAGGCTATAAAAGAGGCGAGAACAAAGCGCGGCGAATCCCGCAAGAATGTCAGCGACGATATGGATATATCGCCCCGCTATCTTGCAAATATTGAGAACAAGGGACAGCAACCGAGCTTACAAATCTTTTATGAGCTTGTTACCCGTTACGATATATCCGTAGATCAATACTTTTTCCCCGACAAGAGCGCGGACAAAAGCACTATGCGCCGTCAGCTTGATACTCTGCTTGACGGAATGAGTGATAAAGGTTTACACATCGTTACGGAAACAGCGAAAGCGGTTGTTGAAGTCGAAAAGGACGATTGAGTCCACCAAATGAATTTACAGAACGCAGCAGACTCCACGGAGTTTGCCGCGTTTTTCTTTTTGCATTTTTTCATAAAATCAGCCAAAATGCCTATTCTGAATTGCTTTAATAAGTGAAGGGGAAAGTACGAAAGAGTTACGATAGCAAGCACAGCAAGTGAGTTCGCATTCCTCCGCCCCATAGGGGCGGAAAAACCCCGCCCGCCGCAAACTCCGCCTTTTTCGCCCCGCTCTCCCGTCTTACTCTCCGCCCGCGTTTTCGTCCGGCGCTTCGTCCGATTACTCGTCCGATTTTCCGTCCGCGCCCCCGACCATGGCGGCGAATTCCCCTTCGCCGATCACGCGGATGCCCAGTTTTTTCGCCTTGTCCAGCTTGCTGCCCGCCTCTTCGCCCGCGACGACCAAAGTGGTTTTGGAGGTCACGGAACTCTGACACACCCCGCCCAGGGATTCGATGAGTTTCTGCGCGTCGCTCCGCTTCCAGCCCGAAAGGGTACCCGTCAGCACCACCGATTCGCCCGAGAAAATCCCCTCTTTGGGGGCTTCCGCATTCCACGCGGGGCGCACCCCCAGCGAGAAGAGGGCGTCCAGCTCCTCTATATTCCCTTCGTCGCGGAAATAGGCGACGACGTTTTCCGCCGTGATCTCCCCGATGTTTTCGAGGGACAACAGGGTCTCCTTATCCGCCTGTTTCAGGCCGTCCATGCTCTTAAAGCGCCCCGCAAGATCTCTCGCCGCAACCCTGCCTATGCCGTCGATGCCGATCGCGTAGATAAACGCGTCCAGCGGCGCCCCCTTGCTCTTTTCGATCGCCGAGAGCAGATTGGAGATTTTTTTCTGCCCGAATCCCTCCAGATCGGACAGGGACTCCGCCGTCAGGCGGTAGAGGTCGGAAAAGTTCTTCACTCCCTTTTTGTCGATGAGCAGGTACGCCGTGCTTTCGGAAAAGCCTTCGATGTCCATCGCGTTCTTGCTCGCGTAATGGTCGAGCCGGGCGGCGATGCGGGGGCGGCAGTCCCGGTTGGGGCAGAAGAGGTTGGCGCCCGTCTCTTTTAAGGGAGAGCCGCAATAGGGACAGACGGTCGGCTTTTCGATCTCGCGGCTGTCCGCGGAATGCTCGGTCGCCCCCAGAATTTCGGGGATGACTTCGTTGGAACGGCGGATGAGGACGCGGGAGCCGATTTTCACGTCCTTGCGCAGGATGTCGCCGTAGTTGTTGAGGGTGGCGCGGCGGACGGTGGCGCCCGCGAGATCGACGGGGTCGAGCAGGGCGAGCGGGGTGAGCTTGCCCGTCCTGCCCACCTGCCAGACGATGTCCTTCACCGTCGTCGTGACCTCTTCGGCTTCGAACTTGAACGCCATCGCCCAGCGGGGGAATTTGTCGGTGTACCCCATCGCTTCCCGCACGGCGGGGTCGTTCACCTTGATCACGGCGCCGTCCGTCAGAACGTCGATGTTGCGGCGCTCCACCTCCACTTCGTCGACGGCGGCAAGTACCTCTTCGTCCGTTTTGCACACGCGGAAATAGGGAAAGACCTTGAATCCCTCCCGGATGAGAAAATCGTGCGCCTCCGTCTGGGAGAGGGGTCCGCCCTCCGACATGTAGTTGACGTCGTAAAAACAGATGTCCGGTCTGCGCTCCGCCGTGACCTTGGGGTCGAGATTGCGGATGGCGCCGGCGACGGCGTTGCGGGCGTTTTTGAGGGGCTCCGCCGCCTTTTCGTTGTACTTTTTCAGGACGGACAGACGGATGACCGCCTCCCCCCGCACTTCCAGCGTGCCCGTATAGGAAATGCGCATGGGAAAGGAACGGATGGTGAGCACCTGCGCCGTCACGTCCTCCCCGGCGACGCCGTTGCCGCGGGTCGTCGCGCGCACAAATTCGCCCTTGTCGTAGGTGAGGCAGACGGTAAGCCCGTCGAATTTGTATTCCACGGTATATTCCGGCTGCCCGCCCGCGGCTTTGGACACGCGGGTGAGAAAGGCGCGCAGCTCTTCGTCCGTGACCGATTTGTCCAGACTGTACAGCCGGGCGATGTGCTCGTGCCGCTCAAACGCCGCGATCGGCTCTCCCCCCACCCGGCGGGTGGGGCTGTCCGGGTACACTTCCCCGCTCTCCGCCTCCATCGCTTTGAGTTTGTCGTACAGTTCGTCGTACTCCTTGTCGGAGACGCTGGGATTGTCGAGAACGTAATACTCGTACGCCCATTTGTTGAGGATGTCGGTAATTTCTCTCTGTGTCATCGTACACCTTTTGTTTTGTATTCCGGGAATATTATATCACGCTTTTTGCTTTTGTCAAGGGCGGACTGCCAACTTTTTTTTTCGTTGCTTTTCTTTTGTGGGACAAAAGAAAAGCAACGAGGAAAATTGCGGAAAATTTTAACGGAGAGACAACCGCGTGCGCGCGGAGCACTGCTCCGCTAAATCGCGGTTTTCCCTCCCTCTTTGCCCCATTCGGGGCAAAGTTCCCTTCCTTTCCGGCTCATGCTCCGCATTTCGTATGGGCAAAAAGAGCATAACAAGTGACGCCCTTTTTGCGGATT
>DVGN01000080.1 GCA_018712725.1 Candidatus Scatosoma pullicola | reverse complement strand
TTGCGGACGCCTGGGGCGAACAGATCGTTTCCGCCGTGTTCCTGGTGCGCGAAAACGACGTCGTGACGGAAGCGCTTACGGTGGAGATCGACGTTCTGTTCATCACCCGTATCATCGAAAATCAGGCGGATCTGGACGCCATGGCGGCGGACGGAGCCGCCGCACTGAACGAATCCGTTTTCTGGGACGGGTATTACGTGCTCGGCGCGGACGTCGAATGCGATTACGGAGAGGGCTTTTATCCTTCCGTAAGCTGGCCGAAATCCTTTGACGACAACGCCATTAACGTATATACGGCGAATGCGGGATTTAGGGGCGTTTTTGACGGCAGGGGGTATAACGTGGATGGCTTGCGAACCACAAGTAAGCGTGCGTTTTTTCTGACGATGGCGAAAGGCGGGATCGTGAAAAATATTTCCTTCACGAACGCGGTCCATACGGGCGGGTCGGGAGACGCTTTCCTGGCAACGTACGGAAACGGCGTATTTGAAAACATCTATGTGGAGCTGAACTCCCTTTCCGCGGGCAGCGGCGTGTTCAACGGGGCGGAAGCGCTTTCCGACGCCCGTGTACGGAACTGTTTCGCGGTCTGCAAAACGCCGTCGGAAAATACCTTCCTCGGCTACAAAAACGGCACGCCTCCCGGGGCGGAACCCGTGCGGCATTTCGACAAAGTTTATTCCGTGGGGCTGGCGGGCGATCCCGTCATGCCGAATTGGCAGAAAACGAGCGGATATGCCGACGACAACGCCACGAAAAATTATGCCGACCGCGCGGCGATGACAGCGGCGGTCAAGGCGGGCGAAATCAACTTCGACGATTGGGACAGGGATTTCTGGACGTTTGACGCGGACGGTCTCCCCGTGCCAGCGCATATGCCGGAATAAGAAAAATTTGCCCGAAGCGCCCGACTTTCTGTCGGGCGCTTGTACCGGGCGCGGATGTTTTTATGAAACGACTGATATTGGATACCGATATGGGCGCCGACTGCGACGATGCGGTCGCCCTGGCGCTGCTCCTGCAAAAAATGCGCCGCGGGGAATGCGAAATTTTGTGCGTGACGGCGGCGACGACCCGCCGCGGCGCCGCCGCGGCGATCGCGGCGATTTGTTCCGGATATTCGTATCCCGATATTCCCGTGGGGAAAATGGCGCCTCCGCCGCTCGCCTGCGACAAAGAGGATTCTTTTGCGGAAGCGGTGGCGAAACTTTACGGAAAAGAGGACGTCGGGACGGACGCGGTATCTCTCATGCGTAAGACATTGGAAGAGGCGGAGGAAAAAGTCGTTCTGGCGGAGATCGGGCCTCTCACCAACGTCGCGCGGCTGTTGTGTTCCCCGCCCGATCGGTATTCGGATAAGACGGGCGCCGAATTGGTGTGGCGGAAAGCGGAGGCGCTGTTCGTGATGGGCGGCAGTTTCAGCGAAAATTACAAGCTTTGGGGACGGGAGGGACAATCGCCGCTTTGCGAATGGAATATCGCGCAGGACGTCGTTTCCGCGCGCTTCGTTGCGGAAAACATCCCCGTGCCGATCTGTTTCGTGCCCTTCGAGGCGGGGGCGGAAGTGTATGCGGAGATACGGGAGGCGGAAAATCAGCCGCTTTGGGACTGTGCGCGGGAATTTGCCCGCAAATACGGCTTGCCCTGCAAGGGGACTTTTTCCCGCCCGTGCTGGGACCCCGTCACCTGTCTGTGCGCCGTTTCCGACGTGCGGAAATATTATCGGTTTTCCGAGTTCGGGAAGGTCGCGATTTCAAAAGAGGGCATAACGACTTTTTCGGCGGAAAAGGGCGGAAACGCCCGCATTGTGCTGCTGCGCGAAAATTACAGGGACGTCGCGGAAAAATTGGTCGGTTTCTGAATTTCGTCCGCGGTCGCATCGGGAGGTAAATATGCATTTTCATAAAAGAGAAAACAGCGTGATCGTCGCCGGGCATCGGGGAGTCTGCGCGGAATACCCCGAAAATACCATGCTTTCCTATCGGAAGGCGATAGAGCTGGGCGTGGATCAGCTGGAAATCGATCTCAATCTGACAAAGGACGGGCACATCGTGCTCATCCACGATTGCACGGTGGACAGGACGACGGAAAAATCGGGCAGGGTGCGGGATTATACGCTGGAAGAGATACGGAAGATGGACGCGGGATCGTCCAAAGACTATGCCTTTCGCGGAGAAAAAATCCCCTTGTTTGAAGAACTGCTGACATTCATATCGGGCACGGATATTTCTCTCAACGTGGAGATCAAAGACAGGACGTTTGAAACGGTGAAAAAGGCGGTGGAGATGCTGCGGGCGTATCACATGCAGGACCGATTCGTCATCGCCTGCTGGGACGCGAACATCGTGCAGTACGCGCACGAAAAATACGGCGTGATGACCCAGGGATTTCCCGACGCGATTTTTGAAAATTTTTCGGGGGAGACCCGTTCGCATTTATACAGCGTGGGGATCCCCATGTATATGCTCACGAAAAAACTTTGCGACGAATACAAAAACTGCGGCATACAGCCCTGGGCATGGTGTCCGGATACGGAAGAAGAGGCGGAAAGGGCGATCGCCTGCGGGGCGCGCCTGCTCACCTGCAACGATCCGGCGCCCGCCATGCGCGTCGTAAAGCGTCTGGGGCTCGGAAACAGAGAGCCGTGACAATAAGGAGAACGGGCATGGTGGACAATGTCATTTCGGATAAGCTGAAAAAAATCGGCGTGAACCTTGAATATAAGGCGACGGGGGATTTCCCCGGGTTCCGCGCCCGCCATCGCGGCGAAAAGATAGTGATTCTCTGCGATCGGAATACCCGTCCCTTTGCGGAAGCGTTTGAAATCGAGGGGAAAAAGCTCTGCTTTTTCGACGAGGAGGAACCCGTGCCCGACGAAAAGACGTGCGAAAAAGCCGTTTCGGCGGCACGGGGCTGCGATTACGTATTGGCGGCAGGCAGCGGGACGCTGAACGATACGGCGAAATACGCGGCGAAAAGAATCGGGAAGCGAAGCGGGGTTCTGGCTACCGCTCCGAGCATGGACGGTTACGCTTCGCCCGTCGTGCCCGTCATACGGGCGGGGTTCAAGATTTCGGAGACGGCGCGGGTCCCCGCCGATATCCTCATCGACGCGGATATTCTCTCCGCCGCGCCGAAAAAGATGATCGCCGCGGGGGTGGGGGATATTCTCGGAAAATATACCGCCCTTACCGATTGGCGGCTGGCACAGTACCATATCGGCGAAGAAGTGAACGAAGAGGCGTTTTCGGACATGCTTGCCGCCGTCGACAAGTGTTTTGCGAATATCGGAGATATTTCCGCGGGCGGGAAGGAGGGGATCGGAACGCTTACGGACGCGCTCGTCATTTCGGGGCTCGCCATGGCGGAAGCGGGCAATTCGCGTCCGGCGTCGGGCGCGGAACATCATATTTCGCATTATCTGGAAATGTACTTCATCGCGCAGAAAAAGCCCGTATCTCTGCACGGAATCAACGTGGGCCTGGGGACGCTCGTTTCCTCGTATCTCTACAATGCGCTGGAGCGGGACGGCGTGCGGTTTCCGGGCGACAAAGAGACCTATGCCGCGGCGAAGTTCATCCCTTCGCCGGAGTGGTCGGAGGAAACGCTGAAGCGTATGGGCGCGCCCGTGAAGTTTTCGGCTTTGGGGATCGGTCGGGAAGTATTCCGCAGCGCGATACGCGAGGCGCATACGCTGCGGCAACGGTTCACGGTGCTCTCTCTGCTCGAAGAACTGCGGCTTACGGAGCGTTATCTGCCCGAATTGGAAGAACGATTCTATGCGTAGAAAATGTTTTTTAGGAAGGGCGGTGCAATAAAATCAGAAAATATTTATAAATACGGAGAAAAATATGGCTGTTATTACGATTATCGGTTCGGGCATGATGGGTTCGGCGTTGGCGTTTCCCGCTCGGGAAAACGGGCATGAGGTGCGGCTCGTCGGCACTCATCTCGACAAAGACATCATTGCGGCATGCAAAGAGACGGATACGCATCCCAAGTTTGATCGCCCCTTTCCCGCGGGCGTAAAATATTATTTTTCGGAAGAAGCTGACGAGGCGATCGCGGGGTGCGATTTTGTCATCTGCGGCGTGTCGAGTTTCGGCGTCGAGTGGTTTGCGGAAAACATGCTTCCTCGCCTCCCCGAAGAGGTCCCCGTGCTTTCCGTCACCAAGGGACTGTACGATCTTGCGGACGGCTCTTTCATGACTTACCCCGATTATTGGAAAAGGGAAATGAAAAATAGGGGGCGCAAATTGAACGTCAACGCCATCGGGGGACCCTGCACGAGCTACGAGCTCGTCGCGCACGACCATTCCTGCGTGACTTTCTGCGGTGAGGACGAAGAGACGCTGCGCTTTCTGAAAGCGTGTATGCGGACGGATTACTATCATATCTCCCTTTCGACGGACGTCGCGGGGATCGAGAGCGCGGTGGCTCTGAAAAACGGTTATGCGCTGGGTGTGGCGCTCACCATCGGCGCAAACCGCAAGGCGTTCGGCAACGATACGCTGCACTACAATTCGCAGGCGGGCGTATTCGGTCAGGCGGTGAAAGAAATGCGCGAGCTCCTGAAAATGATCGCGGGGAGCGACGAAACGCTTCCCGTGGGCGCGGGCGATCTGTATGTCACCGTTTACGGCGGCAGAACGCGGCTCGTGGGCATTTTGCTGGGGGAGGGGCTCTCTATCGGCGAAGCGCTTGAAAAACTGAAGGGGGTCACGCTCGAGTCGCTGGTCATCGCCAAACGCGTGAATACGGCGCTCCTGCGCAGATTTACGCCCGCCGCGCTCGCGGAAAAATTTCCGCTTCTGGCGCACGTCGCAAAACTCATTGCGGGTGAACAGGCTTCGATTCCCTGGGAGAAATTTACGGCGGATACATTCTGAGGTGTCGTTATGAAACAATTTTCCGATAAAATCATTTTATCCGGACATCGCGGCGAACGCACGGTCGTTCCCGAAAATACGATGGCTGCCTTCCGTTATGCGCTCGAATGCGGTGTGGATATGATAGAGACGGATTTTCATCTTTCCGGGGACAGACACTTGGTACTCATTCACGACCACACGCTGGACCGCACGACGGACGGCGCGGGATTTGTGCGCGATTGTACGCTCGAAGAGCTGCGTGCGCTTTCGGCGGGCGTAAAATTTTCGGAGGATTATCGGGAAGAACGGATCCCCACGGCAGAGGAGTTTTTTGCGCTCACCGCCGACAAGGATATTCTGTTTAATCTCGAATTTAAGGTATATCCCGCCGACGAGGGTGAACGCGCCTTTGAACAGGCGGAAAAACTCGTCGCCATGCTGAAAGAATTCGGTATTGCCGACGAACGCGTCATGTTTAACAGCTGGAGCGTCGTTCTTCTGCAATATATGCGGCGGCGTTACGGCAATCGGTTTCAGCTGCATGGGTATTATCCGCTCGAACTCTTCAACGATACGTGCGAAGGGGATCTTTTCGCATATATGGACTGGGCGTGTCTCTTTCCGACGGCCGACTGCCCCGCGCGCGTTCGTCCCCGCGAGGATTACGAAATCGTAAAAGCACGCGGTGTGAAGCCCTGTGACCATATGCCTGCCGTCTATACCGATTATGCCCGTGCCGTCGGGAACGGTACCCGTATGTTTACGGTCGACGACATCAGAACGAGCGACTGTATTCTGCGCGCACTGGGCGTGCGATGAGGAAAAATATGGCGCCGCCGTACGATGGCGATCGAATCGGCGCAAAAATCCGGGGAACGAAGTGTGTTTTGTAAAAAGTTCCTTATTTACAAGCGGAAGGGGTAAAGTGTTTCCGGATTTGCTTTTTCGGGGCGGCTATGGTAGCATAGTTTCTCGCGGAAGTCAACGGCCGCAAAATCGTACTCCGCTTTGCTCCGTGGCGTTCGGGGCTTCGCCCCTCGGCTACTGCTGAAAACATCTATATAACTTTCTTTCAGCCGGGCAGGGTTTATCCTGTCCGGCTGTTCTTTGTGTAAACGAAAACCCCGCGATAGTCGCGGGGTTCAAAAGAGGCTAAGCCGATGAAATAGACAAAAGAACTCCGATTGTGTAAAATAGGAGTTGACCTGCCAGTCGACAACAAAAAACACAATCG
>DVGN01000008.1 GCA_018712725.1 Candidatus Scatosoma pullicola | reverse complement strand
ATTTTTATTGGAATTTTCCTGCTTCACCTCTTCGTTGTTGCACTCGATGAGGGTGAGGATCTGCGCGTCGGTGGTGTTCGCCTTGCGGACGAGTGCGCGCGAATAGCGATAGGTGATATATTTGCGCGCGAGCACGAACGCCTTTCTGTCCATCAGGCGGTCCTCCACCATGTCCTGGATCTCTTCGACGTTCACCGAACGCCCCATGTGGGCGCACTCGTCCGTCACGCTGTCCGCCAGCGCCTTGATGTCCTCTTCCGAAATGCGGGAAACTTCGTTGACCTCTTTGTTCGCCTTCCGCACGGCGTTGATGATTTTCTCTTCGTCGAAAACCGCTTCCTGTCCGCTTCGTTTGATGATCTTCATACCCTTTGTCCCTCTTTTCCTTTTGTTTTCTTTCAACACAATATATTGTGTTTTTCCGATGCGGAAGATACCATATATGGTATCTCTCAACCGGTGCCCTTATATTGTATACCATATCTTGTGGTAAAGTCAAGTGTATGGACACAAGATGTTGTATACAAAAAACTTATGGCACAAGCAGTATGGGCAGAGGAAACGGGAGTTATTTACGGAAAAAAGGGAAAAAATCGGCAGTTCGGCATTTTGGGCTTTCAAAAAACAAATACTTCCCGTTTTTGGAGGGATTTTCCGGGAATTTTCCCCCTCCGGATAAAGCCGACGCCGGGCGGAAATTTTTCCGTCCGGCGCCGATTTACGGTTAGTTTGCCGTAAAATTTGCGGGAAACTTATTCGTCGCTCTGTCGGCTTCTGGCCGCGCCGGCGGAGAGGGACGCGGCGAAATCCTCCCGGGTCCCGGCGGAAGAAATTCGCTTTGCAAGCGCCTTTTTGCCCTTGGCGGACAGATACCGCCGCGCCGCGGCGTCGGTTTTCATCTCCTCTTTACCGAACAGCAGCTCGCTGTGATCGGAAGCGGAGCGCCGGACGTCCACGGCGGGATAGACGCGATCTGCCGCCAAATCCCCGTCCAGAAAAAGGACGGCGGAGGCGACGGAGAGCAATTCGCCCGCGACGAAGTCATCCGCTCCATTCCCCGAGCCGCAGGAAACCGTCGCGACGACGGAGAGGGATCCCGCCCTTTTCAGGCGGCGCGCCGAGCCGAAAAATTGGCGGATGCGGCGGGATGCGGCGCAGTTCAGCCCCTTTTCGGGCAGGGCTTCGGTTTCCGTCTCCTCCGCTTCCCTGTATGCCCGCGTGAGCGCGTCGAGAGAATCGACGAGCAGGACGACGTCGTAGCCCGATTCGGCAAAGCGCTTCGCCCGGCCGAGCATGAAATCCGCCATGAAGAGCTGGAAGTTCGCGTCGTCGTCGTAGGTGGCGGAGACGATCTGCGCCCCGGGCGCGGCTTCGGTGAATTCGGAAACGGCTTCGGGGGGACGGTCGAGAAGGAGAATAAAGAGTTTTATCTCCGGATGATTTGCGGAAAACGCGCGGGCAAAATCGAGCAGGAAAGAAGTCTTTCCCGTTTTGGCGGCGCCCGCGATGAGGTATCTCTGTCCCAAGCCGAAGGGCACCAGCCAATCGGCATATTTCATGGAAACGGGCGCGCCTTTTCCGAACAGGGAGACTTTGCCTTCGGGGATCTCCGCACGGCACTTTTCAAAGACCGGGCGCTCCGTCCCGAGAGGCAGTTCGTTTACGGTGAGGACCTCCGACGCTATGAGGGCGGCCTGGACGCGCTCGGCGCGGCAGGAGACGATATCCCCCTGCCGGAGATCGCAGGAGCGGAGGACGGCTTCGGAGACGACGATCCTCTCCTCCGTCCCCTCCCGCCCGCTCAGAGGGAGCAGACAAGGCACGCCGTTGATCCGTCCCAACTGGCCGCAATACACTTCCCTGTCGTAATACGGAGGCGTCCGGTCCGAAGAATCCCGCACTTTGATGACGTTCGGAGCTTCGCCGGAAACGGAATCGGGTGCGGGAAGGGAGGCGAGATAGGTCATTTTGATCTGCTGCAATTTTTCGAACACCAGCGGATTGACGTACTTGTTCTTTACGGGCGCGCCCCGCTTGCTCTTTTTCGCCGGAGGGATCTCTCCCGTGAGCACGGAGATGAACCTTTCCACCAGATCTGCCTTCGTCTTCAGCGTGGCCTGCTCCACCCCGTTCATCCTCCCCACCGAGCGCAGACAGCCGATACTGAGCGTGGAGAGATATTCCCGATAGGCGGATTTCAGATTTTCGAGTGAATTGTTCATCGGATTTTCGTGCGCTCCATCAGAATGACTTTTGTCTTTTCTTCCGTGAGGTCGTCCCGGGAAAATTCGAGGACGTCCCTGCCGGCAATTTCCGTTTCCTCGTCGTCGAAGAGATCGAGAAAGGCATCCGCCTTGTCGATGTCGAGATTGAGGCTGCGCGTCTTGTAGTGCATGGGAATGACGATCTCCGGCATCATCCTGTCCACATATTCTTTGGCACGCTCCGCGTCGATGGTATAATTCCCCCCCACGGGAATGAGGAGGATATTCACGGGCAGAAGCATTTCTATGAGCTCGGAAGAACACTCCTCCCCCAAGTCGCCCAGATGACAGATTTCCAATCCGTCCATGGCGAATTTATAGATGATGTTTTCGCCGCGCAGCCTGCCGCCGCGGTCGTCGTGGTAGCTCCTGATCCCCGTGATCTCCACGCCGGGCAGCTGATAAAAGCCCTCTTTGTCGATGACTTTGGGATGCCCGCCCACGGCGGCGGCGTTGTTGTGGTCGGCGTGCCCGTGACTGATCGTCACGGCGTCCGCCGTCAGCCCTTTGGGCAATTCGTAGCCGATTCCCTTGTATGGATCGGTAATGATCGACGTGCCCGTACTTTCCACCAGGCGAAAGCACGAATGCCCCAGATATTGGATCTTCATTTCTCCTCCGGCTCTCCTTTGTTCCGAGCGCTAAGCCGTATCCGCATTTCCCGATCGCCGCCTTCCAGCCGCAGCGTATAACGCAGGGCGAGCAGTACGGAATTCTTTCCGATCGAACAGCCGATGCGGCGGGTAAACGTCTCTACCCGTCCCTCCGCACTCGCAATTCCCAAAATGCCCGGCAGCGCCCTTCCTTCCGAAAAGGACAGCAGCAGGCGATAGTCCCCTTCCCGTTCGAGCGAGACTTCCCCTTCCCGGATACGGAGGAGGACGACGCCTTCGCCCTGACGATAGCGAAGAAGGGCGGACTGCGGCGCGAGCTCCATTTCCGCCTCTGCGGAAAAAAGGCTCTCTTCTTCACCGTCCGCCCGGGTCGAAATCTGAAGATGACAGGGACGCATTGCATTCATGGGAATTTTGACAAAAAATAATCTGTATAACAGTATTATAACAGAGTTTTCCGCAAAAGTAAACCCCTATATACAATATTTCGCAAAAATTTTTTCAAAAAGAGAAAAAGGCGGGAATCATTCCGGCTATTCCGGACGGCGCCTGATTTTTTCCCGGCGCAGCCTTCCCTCTTTCAGTTCCCGCCGCATGGCGCCTTCGTCCTTTTCCGCAAGCGCCCGCCGGAAGTCGGAGAGGTGAGCCAGCAGCCCGTCCAGCTCGGAAAGCAGATTTTCCCGGTTGTACATGTACAATTCCGTCCACATGCCTTCGTCCACGCCCGCGATGCGGGTCATGTCCTGAAAGCTCCCGCCCGTAAAGCCTTCGCAGCCGACCACTTCGGGGCTTTTCACATAGGCGTTGGAGACGACGTGCGCGAGCTGGGAAGTGAGCGCGATCTTGCGGTCGTGCTCCTCCGCCGTGCATTCCATGATCCTGCCGAAGCCCATGTCCTTCGCGTAGCCGAGAATCTCTTCGCGCGCGCTCTCCTCCGTCTGCGGCGCGCGGGTTATGACGAGATTGGCGCCCGAAAACATGTCCGCCGACGCGGAGGCGATGCCGCTCGTCTCCCTGCCCGCCATGGGATGCAGGCCGATATAGCGGTATTTGCGGGGGCGGGCGTACACCGCCTCCTCCACCGCCTTTTTTACGCCGCAGACGTCGGCGACGAGCGCCCCCTCTCCGAAATTCTCCCCGTCGAGCAGGGCGACGGCGGCGCGGACGGGAAGGGCGACGAACACCGTATCGTAACGGGACAGATCCGCCGCTTCCTCCCGGATCATCCCCTTCCCGATGGCGAAGGAGAGCGCGGCGGGATCGATGTCTCTGCCTGCGACGAAATGCCCTGCGCGGGTCAGGGATGCGCATATCGAGCCGCCGATGATGCCCAGCCCGACGACAGCCGTTTTTTTCATGGCCGCTTAATTTTTCGCCTTGTCCGCAAGGCTCTGCGCGAGCGTTTCGAGCGCGGAAAGCTGCTCCTCTTTGAGCGCCGAACGGATCGTGAGGGAGACCTCTTCGAAGGTGCAGTTTTTGAGGGCGGACAGCGTTTCGGTCATCTGCGTCTTGGCGTAGGGCGCCCAGCTGCCGTTTTCGATGATCGCGAAATTCTTGTTCTGCACGGCGAGCGCCTTCATGTCCGCCACGAGATTTTTCATGGGCGTGTACGTCTCGGCGTTATAGGTGGAGGACGCGAGCACGACGTTCTTCACGCGGAAAATCTCGGAGATGAGCGTGGAGACGTGCGTCTTGGAGGAATCGTAGACGCGGACGTCTTTGACCCCCTTTTCGGACAGCATGGTCGCGAGCACTTCCGCCGCATTCTCCGTGTGCCCGTAGATGGAGCCGTAGATGATGACGACCCCGCGGCTCTCCTCTTCGTACCGGCTCCACTTGTCGTATTTTTCGAGCAGGAAGGAGAAGTCGCTGCGCCAGATCAGCCCGTGCAGGGGGCAGATGAGGGAGATGTCGAGCGCGGACAGCTTTTTGAGGGCGCTTTGCACCATCGTGCCGTACTTGCCGACGATGTTGGTATAGTACCGCCGCGCCTCGTCCAGCCAGTCCCGCTCGTAGTTGACTTCGTCGTTGAACAGGTTGCCGTCCAGAGACTTGAAGGAGCCGAACGCGTCCGCCGAGAAGAGGACCTTGTCCGCCGCGTCATAGGTGACCATGACCTCCGGCCAATGCACCATGGGCGCGAAATAAAAATACAGCGTGTGCTTGCCGCAGACGAGGGAATCCCCTTCCTTTACCGTCATGCGCTTGGCCTTGTCCAGCCCGAAAAAGCCGGAGACGATGGTAAACGTCTTGGCGTTGCCGACGAGCACCGCCTTCGGATAGCGGCGCAGCACGTCCGCCAGAAGGGCGGCGTGATCGGGCTCCATGTGATTGATGACGACGTAATCGAGCGTGCGCCCGCCGAGCGCCGCTTCCAGATTTTCGAAGAACTGCCCCGCGATCGCCGAATCCGCGGTGTCGAGCAGGACGGTCTTTTCGTCTTTGAGAAGATAGCTGTTGTACGAGACCCCCTCCGGGATGGGAAAGACGTTTTCGAACAGGGCGAGCCGCCGATCGTTTCCGCCGATCCAGACGATGTCTTCCGTGACCTTTCGGATATTGTGCATGATATTCTCTCCTTTTGCCCTTTGCGGGCGGGTGATTTCTTTCTGCTCTATCATACCATATCCGGCGGAAAATTTCAAGCGATCGCACGGGGCGAACGCCCTTTTTTTAGAAAAAGCGGACGGAAGAGTTTCCTCTTTCCGTCCGCCGTCAGGCTACTCCGTTTCCGAGCTTTCTTCCCCTTTTTCCCTTGCCCCTTCTTTCAGGTATTTCCGCCTGGTGGCGATGCCGCCGCGGATGTGCCGCTCGCTCAGGTTTCTGTCCGAAACCGCGCGTGCGCGCTCGTACAGGTCTTCGTCTATCTCTTTGAGCCGCTCGGACACGTCCTTGTGCACCGTCGATTTGCTGATGTTGAAATGCGCCGAACACGCCCGCACGGTACACCCCGTCGCGATGATGTATTCCGCGCTCCGCTTTGCCCTGTCCTCAATATACTCCCACAAACCCTTTCGACCTCCGAATTTCGTTTATGGTCTATATTTATGTCGGATAGTGTCGGTTTATGCGGTTTTTCGTAAAGCGCCGAATCTTTTTGCCCGCCGGCGGATTTTTCCGTCAGCGATGAATAAATGTATATAAAATCATACATCCGGAGAAGCCGTCTTCCGGAGGAGATAAAATCCGGCGTATGTCTGGGAGAGGGATTTCGCCGCCGCGGCGGGATCGGAAAGCTCTTCGGCGGGGATGACGCCCGAAACTTCCGGCGTTCCGGAATCCGTATCGGAATACTGCCAGCTCCCCTCCCCCCGGATTGCGGCGCTTTCAAGCGACGTGCCGCGGAAAGCGTACAATCCGATCTTTTCGACGCTTTCGGGGATGGCGATCGATTTCAGGGCCGCACATCCGTAAAATGCCGCTTCGGAAATTTTCTTTACGCTCTCCGCGACGGCGATCCTTTCCAGGGAAAGGCAGACGTAAAAGGCGTATTCGGCGACTTCTTCGCCGCCCGTAATCTCCACCGATTTCAGCGACTGCGGAATGTCCTCCTCATTGAGAACGTAGTTTTCGGCGCCGAAGTACCTGCCGAGAAAGTCCTCCGCCTCCATGGAGGGCAGGGTCAGGGATTCGAGCGAATCGCAGCCCGCGAACGCGCCGTCCTTCACGGAGGCGTATGCGGGAACGGAGATCTCCTTTGCCGTCGCGTCGACGACGCCCGAGATCGTACAGCCCGCCGCGGAAGAGGTAAAGCGGAAATTTCGCATCTCTTCGGAAACCCGCGTCCGCGCTTCGAGCGTCACTTCCCGATCGGGCATCGTATAGGAGAATGTCCGTTCTCCGGAGACGAGCGTCTCTCCCTCGTACCAGCCGAGAAAGTCGTACCCGGCAAAGACGGAACAGGAGACCTCCGCGGCGGCGCCCACGTCGCAAAAGCCCGCGCCGGAGAGGTCGGACGCGCAGCGCTCCGTCGCCACGATCAGCCCCCGCGCGACGAATTCGACCGCGTATTCCCCCGCGCTCTGCGAGCCGGGGGCGCTCGTGCCGTCCGAGCCGCCGGAAGAGGCAGCTCCCGTTTCGCCGCACGCCGCGAAGGCGCCCAGCCCGCCCAAGAGGGCTGCCGCGGCGAGCGCAGCCAACACTTTTCGTCTGCTTCCCTTTCTCATGCTTCCCCTCCCGATCGCTTTTTTGCGAAAGTGATCCCTTTGTTCTGTATTATTTCAGTAACACAATGATAGCACATAATTTTATCATTGTCAACCCTTTTTCCGAAAAAAACGGGAGCCGGGAAAAATCACCTCTTCCAGAAGCGGTCGCAATACTCCCCCGTCAGCCACGCCGCCGCGCGGGCGGGGTCGGACACACCCTCTTCGGGGAGGGGCACGCCCTCCCCCACGGAGGAGCCGGACGGGTGGACGAACCAGCGATCCGCCTTCCCGAAGACGGCGGAGGTCAGAGCGGCGCACCCCTCGAAGGCGCGGTTTTCGACGAACACGGCGGCGCCGCCGAAGGAGACGGAGCGGAGGGACGCGCAATGCGCGAACGCCTCCTCCCCCGTGCGGACGACGGCGGGCAGGGAGGCGCCGACCAGACTCGTACAGCCGTAGAAGGCGCGGGCGGCGACCGTCTCTACCGACTCCGGCAGGACGAGATCGACGACCTCCGCGCCGTTTAAGAGCAGCTTCCCCGCGGCGGAGAGCGGATTGGCGGAGGGGTTGGCAAATTCGCTCTCGCACCAGAAGAAGAGGTCGGAGATGCGCACTTCCCGCAGGGCGGAGCACCCGGCGAAGGCGTCGTTTTCCAGACGGACGCGGCAGGCGCCGACGGAGACGGAGGAGAGTGCCGGGCAGTCCGCGAACGCCCGGACGCCGACGGAGACGGCTTTGCCGCCGTCGGGCAGGGACAGCGCCCCGAGGGAGGCGCACCCTTCGAAGGCGTACGCGCCGACGTAGGTGACGGAATCGGGGATGTCCCCGACCGTCCACGCCCCGCAGTTCCGGAAGGCTTCGCCGCCGATCGATTCCAGCTTTGACGGAAACGACTCGCCGTCGAGGGCGGTACAGCCCCGGAAGGCGCCCGCGCCGATCGAAGTCAGGGACGCGGGAAAGCGGACGGACTCCAAAGAGAGACAGCCGGAAAAGGCGTACCTGCCGATCTCCTCCGCACCTTCGCCCAAGGAGACGGACGCGGGCGAAGGGCAGTTTTCAAAGGCCCTGTCCTCTATCTTCTCTATCCCCTGCAGATGGAGTTCGACCGTTTCCTCTCCGTTTAGGTAGAGGCGGGCGCCGTAGGAGAGCGGATTGGAATGCTCGTCGAAGAACACGGCGGAACACCAGGCGGAGAGGTCGGAAATGTGCACTTCCTCTATCCCCTCGCACCCTTCGAAAGCGCCGTAACGGAAGAAGTGCAGCCCTTTGCCGACGGTCACTTTCCGGAGCTGCTTGCAGGCGTAAAACGCCGAATCGCCGATCACCGTCACCGAATCGGGCAGGACTACCTCACGGACGTCCGACGCGAAAAACGCGTCATATCCCACCGCGGTCACGCAGTCGGGCAGGACGACCTTATCCGCATCCTCGCCGACTCGCCCCGTCACCGTGCAGGAATCGGCTTCGGAGACGAATGTAAACGGCAGCATGTCTTCCCGGACGGCGAATTTCGCCGTATATGCCGTATCCTCCGCCGGGACGGAAAAGGCGTATTCCGCCTCCTCCGAAATCAGGGCGTTCCCCCTGTACCAACCCGAAAACACATAGCCGGGATAAGGCGTCGCGCGCAGGACGGCGCGCGTCCCGAAGGGGTACACTCCGCCCCCTTCGACGCTCCCCTGCCCCTCTCCTCCCGTCGCGGCGACGGTATAGGAAAGGGGGGTATACACCGCGTGCACTTCGAGATCGGCACAGTCGAAGGAAAATTCCTCCCACGCCCCGGAATAGCCGACCTTTTCGGGCAGGGCGGGCGGCAGGAGGGCGTCCTCGTCCTCGACCGTGAATTTCCGCTCCGCGACCGTCTTTCCGTCGGCGATGAAAGAGATCGTATATTCGATCGGGGTATAGACGGCGGAGACGGTGACCCCGCCCGGGAGGAGGGTATAATCCCGCCAGCGCCCTTCGTATCCCCTCTTTTGCGGCACTTCCGGCTCTTCCACCCCTTCGTCCTCCACCGTATAGGTACCCGCCCAGACGATTTTCCCCTCCGCCGTGAAGGTGATGAGGTATTCGACGGGCGTATAGACGGCGTGCACCGCGACGTCCCCGCCCGAAAGGGTATAGGGCTCCCATTTTCCCGCATATCCCGGCTTTTCGGGGACTTTCGGCTCCTCCACCCCGCTTCCGGGCGCATAGGGAAGGACGGCAACCGTCTCCCCGTCCGCGACGAAAGTCACTTCGGGCAGCCGCGCGGACGGATCGGAAGAATCGGACGGCGACGAAAGAAGGGAATCGGAAGCGCCCGTCCCGCTGTCCGAAGCGGAAAAAGCGCTCTCCGCGGAATCGGAAACGGAGCTTCCCCCGCCGCACGCGGCGAAGGACAGCGCGCAGGAGAGGGCACAGGCGGAAACAAACAGCAAAAGCAGCGAACGTCTTTTCATGTCGCACCTCCGGCGGGAATTCCCCGCCCGTCTCTATTGTAACACATCCGAAACGCCTTTTCAAGGGTTTTGCGAAAAAAATACGCCGCCCGGCAAAAGCCGGGCGGCAGGGTTGCGTCTATAATCCGGATCGGAATTATTTTTCCGCCCGCCAGAAGAGCGGATACACTTCGGCGACCGATCCCTCGTCGTAGAGGGGCAGTTTGCGGGCGCGGGCGCTCTGCATGGCGATGGGGATGTCCTCGCTGGAAAGCTCGGAGACGGAATGGTTTTTCCCGACCACCGCGACGGGATAGGGACGGGTGACATAGCCCGCGAACAGGACGTGTTCGCCCTCCCGGAGGCTGACGATCATCGTGCCCTTCTTGTACCTGCCCATCGGCTCGATCTGCGAAGAGATGACCTTCTTGAACTTGCCTTCGGTGGTGACGACGATGATTTCGCCCTCGCCGTTGATCTGGGACATGAACAGGACGCTGTCCCCTTCGCGGAGCATGATGCCCCGGACGCCCGCGGCGATCCTGCCCTGCGTGGGCACGTCGTCCTTCTTCGCGTTGAGGCAGATGCCCTCCCGGGTGACGATCATGATCGTGTCCTCGTCCCCGGTGTCCTCTTCGACCGCGATGACTTCGTCCCCTTCGACGAGCTTGACGGCGAGGAAGCTGTCCTTGCGCTGGTCGTATTCCCCCCATTCCGACTTCTTGATCATGCCCTTCTCCGTGAAGAACATGAGGTTGCCGACGGGGAGCTTGTCGCCGACTTCGTAGAGCGCGACCACCTTCTCACCCTCTTCGGCGTCCTTGGCAAGGTCTTTGAGGGATACGCCCGCGTCGGAGAGCTTGCACTCGTAATCGGGCGAATAGATGTCCAGCTTATGGCAGTTGCCGTAATTGGTGAAGGCGAAGATGCGGCGGTCGGTGACCGTCTCGACCTTGCACCGCACGACCAGCTGCGGCTTGAACTTGCCGTCCAGCGGCTTTTTGAGGGCGTCGAGGTTTTTGCCCGTGAGCACCTTGAATTTGTCGTCGGCGGTGTAGACGAGCGTGCATTTCACGCCCGGCTGTTTCTCGCTGGCGTGGGAGAGGAGCTCGTTCGCCTCCTCCGCCGTGTACACGAGCCGGCTGTGGCGGGGGGTGGGATATTTGTCCCGGATCTCCCCGATCTCCTCTTTGACCACCTGCAGCTGCAATTCCCCGCTCTTGGAGATCGCCGTGAGCTTTTTGATGAGCTTTTTCAGCTCTTTCAGCTCCTGTTCCAGCTTGTAAATTTCCAGCTTGGTGAGGCGGGCGAGGCGGAGGTCGAGAATCGCCTGCGCCTGTATTTCGGTCAGGGAGAATCGCTCCATCAAGCGGGTGCGGGCGTCCGAAGTGCTCTCCGACTTCTTGATGATCGCGATGACTTCGTCGATGTTCTGCACCGCGATGATGAGACCTTCGAGGATATGGCAGCGCTGCTCCGCCTGGTGCAGGTCGAACAGCGTGCGGCGCAGGATGACCTGCTGCTGGTATTTGACGTAATGGCGGATGATCTCCATAAGGCCGAGCTGCTGGGGCTTGCCGTCCGCGATCACGACCATGTTGATGCCGAAGGTGACTTCGAGATCTGTGTACTTATAGAGATAGGAAAGCAGTTTGGAGACGTCCGTGTCCTTCTTCACGCGGATGACTGCGCGCATGCCCGAACGGTCGGATTCGTCCGCGACGTAGTCCACGCAGGCGAGTTCCTCCTTCTTCTCCTCCCGCATCTCGGCGATCTTGCGCATGAGTTGCGCCTTGTTGACCTGATAGGGAAGCTCGGTGATGACGAGGTTGGTCTTGCCGCTCTCCGTCTCCTCCGCCGTGATCTTGGCGCGGATGGAGATCTTCCCCCGCCCCGTCTTATACGCCTGAATGAGTTCGTTGGCGATGATGATGCCCCCCGTCGGGAAATCCGGGCAGGGAATGTACTTCATCATCTCGCTCAAAGAGATCGCGGGATTGTCGATGTACGCGATCACCCCGTTGATGACTTCGGTGAGGTTGTGCGTGGGGATGTTGGTCGCCAGACCCACCGCGATGCCCGACGCGCCGTTGACGAGCAGGTTGGGGAATCTGCCGGGCAGGATATCCGGCTCCTTCAGGCTGTCGTCGAAGTTGAGGGAGAAGGGCACCGTCTCCTTGTCGATGTCCCGGAGCAGTTCGAGCGCGAGCGGCTCCAAGCGCGCTTCGGTGTATCGCATCGCCGCGGCGGGATCCCCGTCCACGCTTCCGAAATTGCCGTGGCCGTTGACGAGGGTCTTGCCCATGTTGAAGTCCTGCGCCATGCGCACCATCGCGTCGTACACCGACGAGTCGCCGTGCGGGTGATATTTGCCCATGCAGTCGCCGACGATGCGGGCGCTCTTTTTATGCGGCTTGTCGGGGGTGAGCCCCATTTCGTACATCGTGTACAAAATTCTGCGCTGCACCGGCTTCAGACCGTCCTCCACCCGGGGCAGAGCCCGGTCGAGAATGACGAATTCCGCATAGGGAAGCATGGAGGAATGCAGGACGGTCTCCAGCGGTTCGACGTACAGCTGTCCCGTCTGAGGTACTTTTTCCGGCTCTTTCTTACTCCGCGCCATTGGCTTCCTCCTTCTTCTCTATCTTGTCCATGAAGGTGTCTCTCTTGTTGAAATTCGCGTACCGGGCGAGAAATTCCTTTCTGCCCTCCACCTTGTCGCCCATCAGCGTCGTGATCACCCGTTCCGCCTTGGCGGCGTCCTCCACCGTGACCTGCGTCAGGTTGCGCGTGGCGGGGTTCATCGTCGTCTCCCAGAGCTGTTCCGCGCTCATCTCGCCCAGACCCTTATACCGCTGCAGCTGATACCCCTTGCCGATCTTGGCGATCTTCTGGGAGAGCTCGTTGTCGTCGTAGGCGTATTCCACCTTGTCCCCCTTGTACACCTTGTACAGCGGGGGCATGCCGATGTACACGTGCCCGGCGTTGACGAGCGGGCGCATGTAGCGGAAAAAGAAGGTGAGCAGAATGCAGCGGATGTGCATGCCGTCCTGGTCGGCATCCGAGAGGATGATGACCTTGTGATAATTGATTTTGTCCAGCTTGAAATCGGGATCCAGCCCCGCGCCGATCGCGCTGATGATCGTGCGTATTTCTTCGTTGGCGAGAATCTGATCCAGCCTCTTCTTCTCGACGTTGAGGGGCTTGCCGCGGAGGGGCAGGATGGACTGGAACTGCCTCACGCGCGCCTGTTTCGCCGTGCCGCCCGCCGAGTCCCCTTCGACGATGAACATCTCGTTCAGCTCCGGCTTGCGCCCCGAACAGGCGGCGAGCTTGCCCACGAGCGTCAGTCCGTCGATGCTGTTTTTGGCGCGGGCGTTCTCCTTCGCCTGCTTGGCGGCGAGGCGCACCTTGGCGGCACCCTGCGCCTTTTTGATGATCTCGTCGAAGGTCTTTTTATAACCGCGGGCGCTCATCATCGAATTCAGACCTTCGATGACCGCCGCTTCCACGGCGGGACGGGCTTCCGTATTGCCGAGTTTTGTCTTGGTCTGCCCTTCGAACTGCACGTTCTGCATCTTGACGGACAGGACGGCCGTCAGCCCTTCGCGGAAGTCGTCCCCCTGGAAGTTTGGATCCTTGTCCTTCAAAAATCCGTTGGAACGGGCGTAGTCGTTGAGGACTTTGAACAGCCCCGAACGGAAACCCGTCTCGTGATACCCGCCTTCGGGGGTGGGGATGTTGTTGACGAAGGAAAACAGGCTCTCGGTGAAATCGGTCGTATGCTGGATGGCGAATTCCACGGCGACGTTGTTTTTGACCGCCTGGTAGTAGATGGGCACGGGGTAGAGCGTCCGCTTCCCCTCATTGAGGTTTTTGACGAAATCGCTGATGCCGCCGTTATATTTATATACGACGGTGTAAGGCATCTTTTCCAACGCCGCCATGTCCACTTCTCCGAACAGATCCTGCGGCTCGGGATTGTGGAGCTCCTCTTCCTGCCGTTCGCCCTCCTCTTCCGCCTCCGTCTCCTCCGCGCCGAGATTGCTCTCCCGCCGCTTGGCGTCTGCCATGGAGATGCGCTCGTCCACGAGGGTGATTTCCAGCCCCTTGTTGAGGAACGCCAGCTCGTTGAGGCGCTCTTCCACCGTTTCGAGGTCGAAATCCGTCTCCGAAAAGACGTTGGCGTCCGGCTTGAAATGGACGTACGTCCCCGTCCGTTTGGTCTTTTCCCCCGTGTCTTCGAGAGGACCGTCGGGAACGCCCGATTCGTATTTCCCCTTCCGCTTGTTGTAATAGGAACGGAAACTCATCTTGTAGACGTGCTTCTGATAGACCATGACGCGCAGCCATTCGGAAAGGGCGTTGGTGACGGAGGCGCCCACGCCGTGCAGACCGCCCGAATAGGCGTAATTCCCCTGTCCGAACTTGCCCCCCGCGTGCAATTTCGTAAAGACGAGCTGCACGCCCGAGACCTTTTCCTTGGGGTGGATATCGGTGGGGATGCCCCGTCCGTTGTCGTCCACCGAGGCGCTGCCGTCCTTGTGCAGGGTCACTTTGATCTTATCGGCATACCCGTTCGCCGCTTCGTCGATCGCGTTGTCGACGATCTCCCAAAGGATGTGGTGAAGCCCCTTGACGCCCGTGGAACCGATGTACATGCCGGGGCGCATGCGCACCGCGTCCAGCCCTTCCAGCACTTCGAGATTTTTCGCGCTGTAACTCTTTTCGCCTGTCTGTTTCGTGTTATCCGTTGCCATGTTTCCTCTGACCGTATCTTATTTTCTCGTCCGAACGCACCGCGCAGAAAAAACGCGGGCAGAAAACCGTTCTTTTTTATTATAACACTTTTTTTCGGATTTTTCAAATATTTTCCCCGAAAAAAGCGGACGGAAATTCAGGATATTTGCAAAATTTCCAGAATTTCCGCATACGAATCCCCCTCATAATCGGGGAATCCCTTTCCGCCCGTATCCAGATTGTCCGGGTTGAACCAGACGCTGTCTATTCCCGCGGCATTCGCGGCGGAGATGTCCGCCGTTACGCTGTCGCCGATCCACACCGCCCGCCTTTTGTCGAAGCCGGGGATATGGGAGACGACGTATTCGGTGTATGCCTCCCCCGGCTTGTCACAGCCGATCTTCTCGGACACGAAGATCCCGTCCGCCTTCTTGTCCAGACCGCAGATTCTGAAGCGGGAACTCTGCACGGCATAGGTGCCGTTGGTGACGATGTACACCTTTCCCGCCGAACGGAGCTTGTCCAAAAATTCCTCCGCACCCGGGTAATACTGCGGGTGTCTGGAGAGATAGGCGATGTACTTTTCGTTGAATTTGTCCCCCGGGATGTCGTCTTCGCCGACGCGGTCGAGAAATTCCGGAAAGCGGGAGGACAAAAGCCGTTCGCGGGTGATCTCCTTCCTTTCCAGCTTCTGCCACAGCTCGTCGTTGAGGGAGAAAAATTCCTCTTCGTACTCCTCTTTCCATTCCCTTTTGAACGCCTTGAAAGCCGCTTTCAGCGACGCCAGGGAAGAGGCGTGAAAATCGAGCAGCGTGCCGTCCGCGTCCACCAGAAAGATGTCGTATTTTCTCTTCATGATCCTTTCTCCTTTCCGGAAAATTTCTGTATGCGCCCCCGGCGGCGCGGTTCAGACGTCGACGATCGCCAGCTCCTTCAAAGCGCGCGTGCAGGCGATGTATTTTTCGTTTTCCGTCATGTGCGCGGGAATGACCGCGACGTTGGTAAATTCCAGCCCCTTGCTCTCGTACACCGTCATGAAGTTGATGCGGTTGCGGGAGATCCTGCCCCGCTCGGACAGGACGCTGTACGCCTTGCGCGCGTACGCCTCTTTGTCCGCCTCCGAACAAATGACCGCTTTCAGGCCCTTTTTATCCCGGAAAAACGCCGAAATACCGCGCGTGGAGATGCGGGAGACGGGCGGGCCGTCAAACCCGATCGGCTGCATGTCCGCCCGCAAAGACGCCGAGACGTAATCGACGATCTGATTGGTGTTCCGGTAATTCTGATTGAGGGTGAATATGTCGAAATCGGGAAAGACCTTCTTCCAGTCCCCCACCCCCCGCCAGGGGGTGATGTTCTGTTCGAGATCGCCGAACACGTCGAAGGAGGCATTGGGGTTTACCTTCCTTAAAAGGTCGTATTCCCCCGGGGAGATGTCCTGCGCTTCGTCCACGAACACGAAGGAATAGCGGGGGGTGAGATCTCTGCCGAGCATGGCGCATAAGGCGCAGAGCGCATAGGCGTCGGAGGGATACATCCTCCCCGGCACCATGCCGCAGCGCAGCTTGTGCTTTCGGATGGTCTCCCGATAGAAAAAGCGGACGACGTCCACGAAATCCTCCCCGCCGCCGATGGCGGAAAAGTTCTTTTCCCCTCGGAAATAGCCGTAAAACTCCGAAAACGCCGTTCCCTCTTCGCCGATGGAAGAGACTTTTTCCGAGATTTTCGAGATCTCCGCGATGAGCTCCTCCCGCCGCGCGATGCGGTCGGCATAGACGTACACCTCCGTCGTCCCGAGTTTCTGACGGTACCGTTTCAGATCGGAAATCTCCTTTTCGAGAGAGGTTTTCAGCTCGTCCAAAGAGGCGAGCGCTTCCGAGACGATCTCCTCTCCCCGCCGCACGACGTATGCCGCGCTCTTGTAAAAGGACATGAGCTGGCGGTAGAAATAGCTTTGATTTTTCGCCTTTTCGCTTTCGAGCGTCCCGCCGAAGAAATCTTCGATGTCCGAGATGCAGTTCATGAGGCCCCGGAAGGGCTTGGTGTAATACAGCCCGCCCTCCTTTTTCTCCTTGATCTCGCCGAGTACGGTGCGCCGGATGCGCAGGGAGGCATTTTTCACCCCTTCGTACGCGGAAAGCTGCGCCTTGCAAGCCTGCAAAATGCGGGAGACGAAGTCCTTGCATTCCTCCCCCGTGAACAGCCCGTACAAGCTGTCGTACACCTTGGACAGCTTCTTTTGCAGGTCGGAGGCGAATTTCGGGGAATACAGCCAGGCGAGATATTCGGGCGGCTCCTTGGCATTTTGGTCGATCCGCTGCCTGAGGTCGATATGCTCGTTTTGCAGCACCTGCAGGTAATATTCGTAGACGGTGACCGTGCGCACCCGCTCCAATTCCAGGACGGCGGAGAGCTCGTCGATGAAGTCGTTGAAGGTGTCGCTGGGGGTGAGCACCAGGACGTCGCGGGGGCGGATCTCTTCGTTGTTGTACATCAGATAGCTGAGCCTGTGCAGCATGACCATCGTCTTGCCGCTGCCCGCGCAGCCCTGTAAAACGAAACTCTTGCGCTCCGGACAGGTGATGATCTCGTACTGCTTTTCCTGAATCGTCTCGATGATGTCCCGGACGGCGGGTTCCTCTTTTCTGTTGCGAATGATTTCGCGCAGATAGGGGTCGAAGAGGATCTCTTCGTCCCGCCCGCCGATCTCTTCGGGGGTGAGATAGTCCCGCACGGAGAGAAATTCGTTTTTGAAATCGAGTACCTTCCCGTCCTTGGTCCGTAGCGCCCGCCGCAGCACCGTCTTATAGTCGTACTCGTTGATGGAAAAGGAAATGCGGCTCTTCTGGTAGTACCGACGGGCGAGCGGGGCGCGCCAATCGACGATCTCCAGCTTCACGTCCCCCTTTTTGCCGATGTAATAGCTGTTGTAGCCCTCCTTGGGATCGGTGAGGTCCATGCGCGCGAAATAGGGCTCGTCGAAAAAGCAGCGGCAGGCGTCGATCGCCCGTTCGCGCTCCGCGATCAGGGCGAGCAGCTCCCCCGTCCGGCGGTAGTTTTCGGCGCCGTGTTCCTCCTCTTCGGAAAGCCGCCTGATCTCCGCTTTCGCCTCTTCGATTTTCAGGCGGTGTTCGCGGATGTGCGAAAGCCGGAGCATACGCATGACGGCTTCCATGTGCCCGTCTTCGTACGTCCGCTGTTTTTCGCCGTCGAGCAAGTCCAGAAACCACTCCTTATCCGGCTCTTTGTGGGGGTCGAGCGCCCTTTTCAGTTGTTCATAGGTCGTAAAGGTCTTCATAAGCCGCTCCAGCAATACTTTTCTTATCATACCACATCTTGCGGCAAAATGGAATACCTTTTCGGAAAATTTTTTAAAAAAATTTGTAAAAAAGGGAACGGACGCCCTTTCCCGGCTCTTCGGGAAGGCGTCCGCTCACTGTCACATTTTGTCCGGAATGCCGATCCCGAGCAGGGAAAAGGCATTTTTCAGCGCCTGCAAGGTCGCCGCCGTCAGCGCCAGGCGGAAGTTCTTCGTCCTTTCGTCCTCCGCGCCCAGGATCTTGCAGTCGAAATAGAATTTGTTGAATTTCTGCGCGACGTCCACGGCAAAGCGGGCGATATACGAAGGCTCGTACTTGTCCGCCGCGTCTTTCACCGTTTCGGGGAGCGCCGAAATCGCCTTGACGAGTTCGAATTCGACGGCGTTCGGCTCGATCGCCTCCCAGCTTTCGGGAATGCCGCCCTTTTCCAGGACGGAATTGGCGCGGGCGCAGGTGTATTGGACATATACGCTCGTCTCCCCGTCAAAGTTGAGCACCTTGTCGTAGGAAAACACGATATCCTTGATCTTGCTGTTGTACAGCGCGCCGAAGATGACCGCGCCCACCCCCACCTTCTGGGCGACCTCTTCCTTGTTTTCGAGATCGGGATTCTTCTCGGTGATGATGGCGAGCGCTTTCTCGATGCAGCGGTTTATGACGTCCTCCAGAAAGACGACGTTGCCCTTGCGCGTGGACATGGTGCCCTCTTCGAGGGAGACCATGCCGTAGGCAACGTGCACGAGATCCTTCGCCCATTCCTTGCCCATCAGTTCCAGTACCTTGAAAAACTGCTTGAAATGCAGATTCTGCTGGTAGGCGACGACGTACAGGCACTTGTAAAAGTCGTACGTCTTTTTGCGGTAGATCGCCGCCGCCATGTCGCGGGTGGCATACAGGGAAGTGCCGTCCGATTTCAGGATGATGCAGGGGGGCATGCCGTACGCTTCGAGATCGACCACCTGCGCGCCCTGACTTTCGACGAGCAGACCCTTCTCTTTGAGTTCTTCCACCACCGGTCCCATCTTGTCCGAATAAAAGCTCTCCCCCGCGTACGAATCGAAATGCACGTCCAGGAGGTCGTAGATCTTCTGCACGTCCTTTAAGGTGAGTTCCTTGAACCAACGGAAGAGCGCCAGGCATTCTTCGTCCTTTTCCTCTATCTTTTTGAAATAGGCGCGCGCTTCGTCGTCGTATTCGGGATGTTCCTCCGCTTCGCGGTGGAAGCGGACGTACAGTTCGTTGAGGGCGCGGATGCCCCCTTTTTCCACCGTCTCCCTGTCCCCCCAGCGCTTGTAGGCGGAGATGAGTTTCCCGAACTGCGTGCCGTAATCGCCGAGATGGTTGATGCCGACCGATTTATATCCCAGGAAATTGAGGATGCGGTACAGCGCCGCCCCCAGCACCGTCGTGGACAGATGCCCGATGTGGAAGGGCTTGGCGATGTTTATCGAAGAATAGTCGATGCAGATCGTCCTGCCCTTTCCTTCGTCCGAAGCGCCGTAGGCGTCCCTTTCGGAGAGGATGCGCCCGATCACCTCCTGCGAAAGCCGCGTCTTGTTCACCTTGAAGTTGAGGTAGCCGTTGACGGCGGAGACTTCGGAGATCACGCCGTCGGGGGAGATCTGCCCTTTGAGCTGTTCGGCGATGAGCGCGGGGCTCTTGCGGAAGATCTTGGCGAAGCGGAAGCAGGGAAGGGCGTAGTCCCCCATTTCCGAAGTGGGCGGCAAGGCAAGCGCGTCGTAGACTTCTTCTTCCGTCACCCCGTCGATTTTCAGCTTTTCTGCGATGTATTTTTTGTAATCCATAACCGTGATACCTGTTTCTTTAGATTCTACAACAGATATATTAACATATTTTTGAAATTTGAGCAACTTTAATTTGCTTATTTTCCGATTTTATATTATAATTAAGGGAGAAAAATTGAAAATATCCTTATCAAGTGAGGCAAAAATATGAAACTCGGAGTCGTCGGTCTCCCCAACGTGGGGAAATCCACCCTTTTCAACGCGATCACGCACGTGG
Organism: Candidatus Scatosoma pullicola; assembly: GCA_018712725.1. Lineage (GTDB taxonomy): Bacteria > Bacillota > Clostridia > Christensenellales > Borkfalkiaceae > Scatosoma > Scatosoma pullicola. The sequence continues at coordinate 1,193 of DVGN01000008.1, read as the reverse complement.
GCGCCGAATGCGCCAACTACCCCTTCTGCACCATCGAGCCCAACGTCGGCGTCGTCGCCGTCCCCGACGAGCGGCTGGACAAGCTCGCCGCCCTCTACCAGAGCAAAAAGGTCACCCCCGCCGTCATCGAATTCGTGGACATCGCGGGGCTGGTGAAAGGCGCTTCCCGCGGCGAAGGGCTGGGGAACAAATTCCTCTCCCACATCCGCGAAGTGGACGCGATCGTACACGTCGTGCGCTGTTTTGAGGACGCCAACATCACGCACGTCGAAAATTCCATCGACCCCGTGCGGGACATCGAGACGATCGATCTCGAACTCATCCTCTCGGACATGGAGGCGGTACAGAACCGCATCGGCAAGATCAAGAACAACGCCCGCGGCGGCGCGGACAAGAAAGCGGCGGAGGAATACGCCTTTCTCGAAAAGCTGTACGCCCATCTCGAAAGCGAAAAGCCCGCCCGCAATTTCGAAGTTCCCGAAGAGGACGCGGAATACATGCGCAACCTCTTCCTCCTCACCTCCAAACCCGTCATCTATGCAGCCAACATCAAAGAGAGCGACATGGGCAAGGAGGAGGATTCCCTCCCCTTCGTCGTGCGCGTCAAGGAATTTGCCGCAAGAGAAGGGAGCGAAGTGCTCGTCATCTGCGCCAAGACGGAAGAAGAGCTTTCCCAGATGGACCCGGACGACAAAGCCGTATTCATGGAGGAATTCGGGCTGGGCGAAAGCGGGCTGGACAGGCTCATCAAAAAGTCCTATTCCCTTCTGGGGCTGATCTCCTACCTCACGGCGGGCGAAAAGGAAACCCGCGCCTGGACGATTGCCAAAGGCACCAAAGCCCCGCAGGCGGCGGGAAAAATCCACTCCGATTTCGAAAAGGGATTTATCCGCGCCGACGTCGTGAATTGGGAGACGCTGGTCGAGCTCGGCTCGATCGCGGCGGCGAAGGAAAAGGGAAAAGTGCGTTCCGAAGGCAAAGAGTACGTCATGCAGGACGGCGACGTCGTGGAATATTACTTCAACGTTTCCAAGAGCAGCAAATAATCGTACGGACTCCGTCTGTCCGGCGCGCAGCCTCAACCCTGCCCCTTCGCAATCGCATAACCGCCCGCCTGCCGGATTCCGGACTCTCCATTCCGAGAGGTTTCGGATCGCCGGTTAAATCGGGTGAGAATCAGACGCTGAGCGGGA
>DVGN01000079.1 GCA_018712725.1 Candidatus Scatosoma pullicola | reverse complement strand
CCTTTTAAGGGTAGCAAGTAACCAATGCACGGCTGGCAGGCCAATTCCCCGGCGCACTTATGCGCTGCCTGTAATGATTAGGGTTATACCCGAAAATGAAATACCACGTGCTTTGCACGTGGATATTTATTTGCTATGTCTTTGATGGCTTTCAGTCGTTATTTTTTGTTTTATGTGGCGATGAGGTTGCGTATATGAATCGATCATTCAACGATTTGTATACAGTTGCAGATGAACGCATATGCGGCGATCTTGTATAGTGTTGCAGTCGGAGGAGAACAGTTATTTTACAAGTATCGGAAAATCTTCTTCGCGGTATGCATTCGGACGATTCGAAGCGTCCGGAGGCATTGGATAAAGGCTGTTTTGTATTGGCGGGGATAGACGGAAATTTCTGTTGCAGGCGGTGGAGCGGCAGTGCGGATGAATGATGAATGGAAATGCGCCCCGCATTCGACTATACAGATAAAAACCGCAGACGAAAGTTTTGAAACTCATCCACTCGTATAGGGGCATTACCAATAAATATTGTTGGGTGAAGGGACTGAATTTATATCAATACATGGTGTAAATTTTCAAATATTTATAAACCATTACAAGCCAACGAGTTGCGGTAGTTTATATTTTGTATATTGAATCAAACCGCTTACGTTGTTTCGGAAGGGGATATTTATGATTCAAAGCGGTTAAGGGCGTAGTTGGGGCAAGAATAAAGAAAAAAATTGTGAAATTTCTCCGGATCACCCCGCCACGAGGGTAAAAAAACTCCTTATATAGGTAGAGGGATTTTCTCTTGAAATTGTCGCTCGCTGCGTTAAAGCAAAGCGATAAAACGGAGCAAAACGGGTGTTGCATATCCTTCATTTTACCAGGCAGGTTAAGAAAAGTGCCACAGCCTGCGATTTTGCACTTTTGAGGCCGCCGGCAAACGGCTGGGAACAAGCGGGAAACCCGCTTTCCGATATAAAATTTTCAAATGAGATCGAAAAACATCTGACGGCACGGAAAGCGGAGAGCGCGACATAGGATGATACGGGCGCCCTGTCGGCGACGCCGTCGCGGCAGTCCAATTTTGTTGTCGGAAGGAGGGGGGGAATTACGACGAAAAAATCATTGTTGCAATTACGGGAAATCTATGCCGACTGCCCGAAGGCTTCGGCGGAATATCAGGTCGAGGGAAAGCGATATGTCGTCGTCCGCCATTTTACGGAAAAAACGGAGCTTGCCAAAGTCATATCCGACATAGCCCGCCGCCGCGCGGACAGGGAGATAAGCCCATGAGAACGTTCTTGAAAAGTGTTGAAAATTTCGGCGAAATATGCTATAATAACGACAACCTTAACCGAATGGCTTTGACGAAAAAGGAGGTTTCATGTCAAAGCAAAAACAACTGAACAAAGCGGCTCTTTACATGCGCCTGTCGCGGGACGACGAAAAGGCGGGCGAATCGATGTCGATAGACAATCAACGCATCATTTTGCGCAAATATATCGCGGATAACGGCGGCACGGTCGTCGACGAATACATAGACGACGGCTGGTCGGGGACAGATTTCGAACGCCCCGCCGTGAAAAGACTTTTGGACGACGCCAAGGACGGAAAGATCGACACCATCGTCGTCAAAGATCTGTCGAGATTCGGCCGCAATTATATTCAGGTCGGACAATACATCGATTATATCTTCCCCGCTTACGGCATCCGCTTTGTCGCGCTGAACGACAACGTGGACACGGCGGACAGGAGCGGCGCGGGCATGGATATGATGCCCATCATGAACGTGTTCAACGAATGGCACGCGGCGAACACGAGCAAGAAGATACGCGCCGTATTGGAAGCCAAATGGCAGGCGGGCAGATACACGAATTGGGCTTACCCTTACGGCTACAAGGCGGGCAGGGATGAAAACCGCACGGCGGTCATCGACGAAGAAGCGGCGAAAGTTGTGCGACGCATTTACGACATGCGTTTGCAGGGCAACTCCGCACGCACGATCGCGCGGACTCTGACCGACGAGGGCATCCCCAATCCCACGGCGTATTATACGCGGCTGGACGGGAAGAAATCGGAGCGGCGCAATTCCCTTTACTGGTCGCCCAAAACGGTTTCGGACATCCTGAAAGACCGGACGTACACCGGTACGCTCACCCAGCACCGCACGACCCGATTTTCCTATAAGAATCACAAGGTGTTAAGCGTCCCCGAAAACGAGCATATCGTAAAGGAGAACGCGCATCGGGCGATTATCGACCGCAAAACATGGGAACGGGTACAGGCGGTCGGCGATTCCGTTTCGCGCGGGCGGACGGATAAGGAAAACCGGGTACACCCGCTTTCGGGACTGCTTATATGCGCCGACTGCGGCAAAAAGCTCAAATACAAGAGCGCGGGACAGAGAAAAAATCCCTGCAACGGCTATCTCTGCCGCACCTACGTCGATCTCGGCAAAAGATACTGCACTTCGCACTTTATTTCCGAAAGGCAGATCGAAGGCATCGTATTGCAGGATATCCGCTCCATGCTCGGCAGTGTGGAAATCGACGAAGACAAAGCCAAAGAACACTTTTTGCGCGAGCGATCAAAGCGCGGAGAGAGAAACAGGCTGTCCGACGAAAAGCAGCTTCGCGCGCTGAAAAACAGGCTGGAGGAATTGGACAAATTGATAGCTTCCGCCTTTGAAGAAAAGGTACTCGGCACTCTGCCCGAAGCCGTGTGCAAAAGCTTGTGCGAAAAGTATCAGCATGAAAAAGAGGAAGCGGAAAGACAGAGCGCCGAACTGGAAAAGCGGCTTGCCGAAACAGACGGCATAGAAGCGGGCGCCGAAGAGTACATAGCCCGACTCAAACGCTACGGCAGATGCGAAGAGCTTACGCGCGAAATGTGCCTGCAACTCATCGAATTTATCGCGGTCGGCGAAAAGCCGGACGGCAAAGAATCGCGGCAAATTCATATTTACTACAAATTTATATCCGACCAGACGCTTGCGGAATATCGCGGGCATACGACAAAATAATTCCCATATTACACTTGCCCCACCGGACCGACGGGACCTGCGGGAGAAGTGACGGCGGGCGCGGCGGTGGCGGATGTAGCGACGACGGCGACGACGGCGGAAGTGGCAGCCGCTCTCAACTCGCTGTTGGCGTCTTTGCGTGCGGCGGGCATTTTGCAAAGCTGAAAGAGAGAGGGGGCGTCCTTCGGGCGCTCCCTTTGTCATTTTGTCCTTTGACGGCGCTGAAAAAACATCGCCCACCCGCTTCCCGAAACCGCCTTGAAAAAATCCCGTGCGTTTTTGCGGGCAGAACTTGCTTTTTTATCCGCGGCGTGTTACAATAAACAGGGAATAAGGTTATCGGAGGGGATTTATGAACAGTTCCGAATTGGAAAAGACGGTCGCGAAAATTGCGGGGCTGCGGTTGGACGAGGTCTGGTGCGCCTGTGAAATGCTGATGTTCCGTTTTGCGCAGTACAGTCTTCACGCGCAGTGTCCGACGCGGATCGTCGGGAAGGGGGATATTCTTCTGACGACGCTCGATTATCAGTCGTGGGACGAAAAGACGGACAGCAACAACGACGAATGGTACAATCTGGAAAGATATAAGCCGGACATCGTGGGCGGCAAAGTTCGTTCCGTCAAAATAAATCCGCTGTACGATCTGACGATTGAGTTGGACAATGACGTCATAATTCAATGTTTCGTCGGAAACGGTTATGCGCACTACGGCGAAGAGCGGGAACAATACCGATTTTTTGAAATCGGACCTGACGGGGAGACGGAAGAGGAGGAAAAATTGAGGAAGCACTATGTCGTTTACAGCAAACATACGGAGATCCGCTGACCGTACGCGTTTTGCGGTTTCTGCCGGACAGAAAAGCCGCCCCGCGTATTTCTCGGGGGGCGGAAATGCCCGTTTACGGATGATCCGAAGGGACGAGAAAAGAAAACAACGCCGGCAATATGCCGGCGCTGTCGCGCAATTCTTTTGAAAAAATGTGGAACTCACTCGCCCTTGAAGGGGAGGAGGGAGGCGATTCTCGCGCGCTTGATGGCGGTGGCGAGAAGTCTCTGATGCGCCGCGCAGGTGCCGCTCATGCGGCGGGGGACGATTTTGCCGCCTTCCGTCACATATTTTTTCAGGCGGTTGACGTCCTTATAGTCGATCTCTTCGACCTTTTCCTGGCAGAAAGCGCATACCTTCCTGCGGGGAGACTTTTTATAGCTCTTTTTAACGGCAGTCTTTTCTTCCATGACCTTATACTCCTTATATTATTTTCCCGGCGAAGCCTGCGCTTAAAAGGGAATGTCGCTGTCGTCGTCCAGTGGCTGGAGGACGGGCTTCTTTCTGGCGGGAGCGGCAGAGGAACGCGCGGGCGCCGGTGCGGCGTCGTCGAACGAATCCCCGCTTGCGGATTTGGGCGTCAGAAATTCCACGTCCTGGACGATGATGTCCACCGCGGTGCGCTTTACGCCCTGGTTGTCCTCATAATTCCTCAGCTGAATGCTTCCGCTGACGGCAACTTTGTTGCCTTTCTTGGTGTAACGCGCAACCGTTTCCGCCGTGGAGCGCCATGCGGTGCAGTTGAAGAAATCCGTCTGCCGTTCGCCGTCCTGCGAAGAGTAGTTCCTGTTGACGGCGATGGCGAAATGGCAGACCGAGACGCCGCTGGGCGTTTCGGTAAGCTCGGGATCGCGCGTTAAATTACCGATTAAAAATACCTTGTTCATATTTCCTTAATGACGCTCCTGCCCTTTTTCCGAATCGCAGAGAGGACGCCGCCCGCAAATGCCGCGCCGCACCTGAAAGCCGCGCGTTTTTGGGAGAGGCTTGTCCTTCCGATTCTCAGTTCTGTTTCGTGATCATCCGTCTCAATACTTCGCCGTCGATGCCCGCGATGCGGTCGAGCTCGTTCACGACCTGTCCGTCCGCTTCGAACGTCATGAGGACATAGTAAGCGTCGTTCTTGAACTTAATCGGATACGACAGCTTCTTGGTGCCCCATTTGTCCGTGGAAACGACGGTGCCGCCCATCGACTTTACGATGTTTTCGAACTTTTCGATTTCGGCGGTTTTCGTCTCCTCGGCGGAGTCGTTGTTGAGCAAATACAGCATTTCGTATTTTGCCATGACTTTTTCACCTCCCGGTCTTATTCGGCATACCATTCCGTATGCAAGGTAAAATGCGGCTTTTCTTTTGAAGCCGTGTTATTATTATACCCCATTTTCTCCTTTCCGTCAATTGTTTTTGCGGGAAATTCCGGCGTTTTTTGCCGATTTTACCGCCTTTTTTCCGCATGAAAAAACTCCGGCAGACTTTTTGCCTGCCGGAGTTGTCTTTTTTTACGCCATCTCGTTGAGCGCGGAGATCACGGCGCGCACGTAATCGATGAGCTCCTGAATGGTCAGCTCCCCGATCGTCTGTTTGTCGGAAAACTCCGCGGGGTCGATGGAGAGCACGGTGTACCGTATCCCGCCGACGCTGACGGTGGCTTCGTAGAGGATTTTTTCCGTGAGGAAGGTGAGATCGCCGCTGCCGTCCTGCGTTTCGATGACGCCGTCGGCGTACAGGTCGTTGAGGGCGGCGCTCTGGACGTTTTTCGTCATGTTCGCCGTGAGGTCGCCGATGTCTTCAAGCGTGTATTCTTCGGCGGCTTTGTCGCCCGTCAGCAGGTACTTCCAGGTGCCTGTGAGGACGCGTTCGGACCGCGTATCCGCCGCAAAGTCGGGCGAAGTGTACCAGTTTCCGTCTGTATCGTTGTAATACAGCACGTTTCCGTTTTCGTCGAGATAGTTTCCGTCGCCGTCCGTTTTGTACACTTTGTCTTCGAATACCTGCGCGATGGAGAGGGCGGAGATGTCGTCCGCGAGCGTTTTCGCGGTGGAATCCGCGAGATTGCGGAGGATGCTGCTCTTTTCCACCTGATCTTCGCCGAGCAGTTCCACGAGCGTGAGTCTGTTGACGGCATCGGAAAGTTTTCCGATGGAAGTGTTTTGCAGGCTGACGAGCAGGGCGGGGGTATCGGGGTTACTCTCGTCGATTTCGATGACTTCGCCCAGCGCGAGTTGGTTGAAGGTGTCTTTGTCGTTGAGGTAGGCAAGCGTCCAATCCCTGTCCCGCATCGCCTGCAGGACGGCGGGGGAGTTCTCGTCGACGCCGATGACGTCGGCGATTTTCAGGGACATGATCTTGTCCTGATCGTTGAGATCGTCGATCTTCCAGGCGGAGATGGCGGCGCTCAGGGAGGACTGTTCCCCGTCGCCCATGAACTGGCCGATCGTGAGGTCCTTCGTGATGCCGGAGATGAGGGAGTTTTCGCCCGACAGGTCGCCGATGGTGTGCGGCTTATAGAACACCTCTTCGCCCGTTTCGTCCTCCGCGATGAGGAGGGGAAGGGAGAGGGGACCTTCTTCCGTTTCGATTTCTATGCTTTCTTCCGATTGCCTTTCGAGCCGGTACACCGTGTCGCCGTCCGTGTAGAGATAGTCGCCTTCCGTCTCTTCGACGGCGCCGGGCAGGAGATTGCCTCCCCTGTCGTAAGCGGCGCCGCCGTACACCGCGATTCCGACGCGGAGCATTTCGATTTCGCCTTCCGTTCCGACGGCGTAATGCACCCCTTCGACGCCGTACAGCAGGGCGCGCACCAGCTCGTCGCTGTCGTCGAGCGAGCCTGTCGCCTCCATCAATCCCGCGACGGACATATTCTGTATGATGGCTTCCATGCCGCCGTTTCCGCCGAATCCGAGCAGATTGCCGAAAGTAGTCGCCTTGGCGCCGCCGAGCATTTCGGCGTTGCCGTTTTCGTCGAGCACGATGTCGCCCGCTTCATTCGTCTTATAATTTCCCTTGTCGCCGTAGCAGACGAGCATGAGCAGATCGTAATTTTCCGAATTCGGCGTCAGCATTCCCACTTCGGGCGCGGACAGCACGGCGCCCACCTGTACGGGCGCGAGGGAATCGACGAGGAAGGTGGAAATTTCGCCGAAGGGGAGATCCATGAGCCCGACCAGCATTTCGCCGTCTTTGCCCGTGAAATCGGCTCTGCCGTTTTCGTCCTTTTTGACGACGTTGCCGGACGCGTCGATGATGACGTTGCCCTCTTCGTCGAGAACGCTGCCGTCTTCGCCGTGATAGGCGCTGTTCACCGCAAGGGGGATGCGGAAATCCGCGGCCAGTCTTGCGGACAGATCGGTCACCTGCTTTTCCACCAGAGGCGAGATCGCGTTGAGGTCGGCGAGGGTGATGGTCTTGTCGGAGAGAGACTCGGAAAGTTTCTGCAGCTCGCCGACCAGCCCCATCACGGTTTCGTTGGCGTATTCGTCCGTTATGTAATCCATATAGTCGACGTCTTTTCCGGTGAGGTTCCCGACGAACTCGATCCCCTGGCGGATGGTCATCCTGGCGACCAGATAGTATCCGACCGCGGCGATGCTTCCGATCGTGGCGATGATCCCGAACAGGAATCCCAGGACGACCGCGAGGAATTTTCCCCAGAAACCGCCTTTTTTGCGCCCTTCTTCGTAATAAGTCATAATGTTGCCGACCTCCTGTCGAGATTGTTATTTTCTGACGACCAGAAATTTTTCCGATCCGTTTACTTCGTATTCGCCGACGGCTTCCGCCTCGAAACAATCGCCGGGGGAGAAGTCCGTTTCTCCGCCTTTCCATTTGAAGTGCCCCGTCCCGCTTATGATCTTCACGAGATCGGTGCCCTCCGCATACAGCTTGAAGCGCTTCGCGCCCTTTACAAGCAGGTTGCCGCCGCTTTTGCCCAGTTTCGCGCCCTGTACTTTCCCCTCCCCGAAAACGAAATTCTCTTCGGGGATATCCGCCGCGGCGCCTTCCGGTATTTTCCGCAGGTGCATGATTATACGCTCTCTCCTTTCCGCATACTTTTACATTCCATATTATAGAGCATTTTTTGTAAAAATGCAAGTATTTCCCGCATAAAAGAAAGCGGAAGCCGAAATTTCCCGTTCGCCTTCCTCTCCGCTTTTCCGCCGTTTTCGTTCTGCCTTTCAAAAGCGTCTGCTTTTTCGTTTTTCATTCCGGCGTTTGCGGGGGGCATGGCTGCGATGAGCGCGATCAGAGACCGCCTCCGCCGTTCCCGTCCTCCCCGACGTCGGGTGCGTCGCTCTCTTCGGGCAGACCGAGATTGACGCCGCGCAGTTTTTTGGCGATGATCTTCGTCCTGCCCGCCGCCGATTCGATGGTGTCCTGCGCCTCCTGCAATTTCTTCTGCGTCTTGTCGAGAATTTCCGCGAATTTTCCGAATTCCCGCTTGAACGCCGCGAGCAGCTGCCACAATTCCTGCGAGCGCTTTTCGATCGCCGAAACCTTGAAGCCCGTCTGCAGGGTGGAGAGGAGGGCGGCGAAGTTGGCGGGACCGCAGGCGAGCACCCGTTTGGAGGCGAGATATTCCTCCGTCCCGGGGATTTTCAGCACTTCCGCGTACAGGCTTTCGAGGGGGAGGTACATGACGGCGAAATCGGTGGTGCGGGGCGGGAAGATGTACTTGGCGGCGATGGAATCCGCCTGCAATTTCACCGCCCGCGCGAGATTTTTCGCCGCTCTGTCCTCCGCTTCCCTGTCCCCGCTGTTGCCTGCGTCGATGAGGCGGCGGTATTCTTCGATGGGGAATTTGCTGTCCACGGGCAGGTACACCGCGTTTCCCTCCCGGTCGGGGAGCAGCACGGCGAAGTCCACCATGCCGTCCGAGAGGGGATTGAGTTTGACGCTTGCGGCGTATTGGTTGGGGGCGAGCATCTGGGCGAGCAGGGAGCCGAGCTGCGCCTCCCCCCAGGTGCCGCGCAGTTTGACGTTGGAAAACACCTTTTTGATGTCGGACACGCTCGCCGCGAGGGTGCGCACCTCCCCGATGCCGCGCGCCACCGCTTCCAGCCGCTGCTGGATGAGGGAATAGCTTTCGGTGAGCCTGCCGTCCAGGGTTTCGGCGAGCCGGGCGTCCACCGTGCGGCGGATCTCGTCCAGCGAACGGCGGTTTTCTTCCGTGACGTAGCGGAGCTGATCGGACACCGTCTTGCGGATGTCGTTGAGGCGGTATTCCGTCATGGATCCGAGATTGGCGATGGATTTTCCCGTGTAGTCGGCGACGCCGCCCAATTTGTCGATTTTTTCTTTGAGCGCGTCCATGCTCTTGTCGTTTCCGACGCTCCCGCCCGTCTTCTGCCCCTTGATGAGCAGGAAGAGGAGGAGCACGCAGAGCAGCAGAAGGGCGATGCAGATAAAGAGAAGGGCCTTTTCCGTCATATGTCAGTTTCTCCGTTTTTTCCGGCGCGCTTTTTTTCCGTGCGCGCCCTTGCCGTTTTCAGGCAGTCGGGCAGCAGGGCGAGAAGCCGCTGTCTTTGGTTGCTCTGCGGACACACGGCGGCGCGGCAGAGCAGTTCGCGCAGCGTCTCGGACACGAGCGCGGGGGGCACGCCCGCATTCAGGAGTTCGTCGCCGCGGATGTTCAGTTCTTTTAAGGAGAGGGGCGCCCCCTCTTCTTTCATCTTTTCCAGTTCCGCCCGCCAGCGGAGGGCGGTGGGGCAGGGGGAGAGGTCGTCCATACAGCCCGAATAATCCGCCTGCTTCAAGAGGAGCAGGTCGTCGAGCAAGGGTGCGTTCCGCACGAAAAACCGCCGCAGTTTTCCCGGCTTTGTCCTGCCGTCGAAGTCGTACATGTGCAGCCGGACGAGTTCGCACACCCGCTCCGCCGTGCGCTTGGGGGCGCGGAAGCGGGCGAGAATTTCCCCCGCGATCCGCCCGCCCTCTTCGGGGTGGGCATAGGTGTTGCCGTCCCGCAGCATGCAGAAGGGCTTGCCGACGTCGTGCAGCAGGGCGGAGAGGCGGACCTTTTGGTCGGCGTATTTCGCCGCCCGCAGGGAATGCTCTAAAACGTCGTACTTGTGGAAGTCCTTCCGCTGACCCATGTCTTTGCCGAGCGCGAGTTCGGGCAGGATTTGTGCGAGCACGCCCGTCTCTTCCAGAAGTTTCAGCCCCGCATAATGCCCGTACGGTACGCCGTACTGTCCGTCTGCGTGCAGGATGGCGGCAAGTTCGGCGAAGATGCGCTCGGGGGAGATGTCCGCGATGAGCGCGGCGTTCGCCTTTGCGCCCGCCAGGCACTCTTCGTCGGGGACAAAGCCGAGCTGCCCCGCAAAGCGGCACAGCCGCATCAGCCGCAGCCCGTCCTCGCCGAACACCTTTTCCGCCCTGTCCACCGTTTTCAGCCTTTTGGCTTCGATGTCCTCCATACCCCCCAGGGGGTCGGCGAATCCGCCCGCGCGGACGTCGTAATAGACGGCGTTGACGGTGAAGTCCCGCCGCCGCGCGTCCAGCCGGATGTCGTCGGTGAAAAAGGTTTCGACGGGTACATGGGTGCCCCGTACGTATTTGTCCGAGCGGAAACAGGTGTATTCGAAATCGTGTCCCTGCCCGTCTTTCAGCTTGACGGTGCCCGTGTGGCGGTAGACGGCGGCGGGGATAAATCCGCAGCTTTCCGCGGCGGCGAGAAAATCGTCGGCGGAGGCGGGGGAACAGATGTCGAAATCGGGCTTTTCGCGGGAAAGGCCCGCGAGAAAGTCCCGGACGAAGCCGCCCACGACGTAGAGGGGCGCCTTTAATTTTTCCGCGAGGGGAAAGAGGGATTCGGGAAGCAGTTCGCGCATGGAAAAAATTCCTCAAAAAAAATTTGCAATAACAGTATAGCAAATTTCAAAATAAATTGCAATTCCCCGCAAAGTGTTATATAATATATCCGTGAGATTTTCCGAAATCCGAGGAAATTTCTCCCGGCTTTTACAAAACGTACAAGGGAAAGAGGTATAATGTATCACATCATCGTCAATTCGGTATCCCGGAAGAAGAGGGCGCAGAAGAACCTGAAAGTCTTTCTCGCCGCGGCGGAGGAACGGGGCAGGGAATGCGCCGTGCACTACACCCGCTGTGCGGGCGGCGGAAAAGAACTCGCCGAAAAGATCACGGCGGAAAACCCCGCCGCGGAGATCGTCGTCGTGGGGGGAGACGGAACGCTGCACGAAGTGCTCAACGGGCTCGCCGACCCCGCCGTCTGCCGCATAGGGCTGATCCCGTCGGGGACGGGCAACGACTTCGCCGCCGTCGCGGGCATCCCGCTCGACGCCGCGGAGGCGTCCCGGCTCGTCCTGGACGGAGAGGCGAAGGAGACGGACTATCTCGACGTCGGCGGCGTCCGCTGCATGAACGTCGGGGGGATGGGCATGGACGTGGAAGTGCTCGTCCGCTGCCGCAGGGGATTGATCAAGGGAAAGATCAAGTACCTTTTAAGCCTGTTGCAATGCCTGTTCGCCTTCAAGGGATACGCCCTCACCGTCGAAAGCGAAGGGCGCAAAGAGCCGCACAGCGCGCTGATCGCGGTCGCCTGCAACGGCAGGCGGATCGGGGGCGGAATCCCCATCTGCCCCGCCTCCGTCATCGACGACGGCAAGATGGACGTGGTGACGGTGGAGTGCCTGAGCAAATGGCAGATCGTAAAGGCGTTCGGAAAGCTCATGAAGGGGAAGGTCCTGGAATACCCGGCGGCGAAGCATTTTCTCTGCGAGCGGGTGAAGATCACGCCCGCCATCCCCTGCACCGTTCAGCTGGACGGGGAATTGTACAACGGGCTGGATTTCGACGTGACGATCGGTCGGGGTCTGAAAATATACCGCCCGTAACGCCCCGGCGGCGGGGCAGGGCGGAACGGTCGCCGGACGGCAAAAGGCAAAGAGCAAAAGGCAAAGGAAGGACGGCAGATGTTCGCAAAGCAGTACAAAAAAATTCTCGACAGGATGCCCGCGGGGGTGTTCGTGTTCGACGATCGGCTGCGCGTTCGTTTTTCGAACGCGGCGTTCAGGCGTTCCTTTTCCGACCGCGCGAAGGGGAAGGGGAGCCTGAAAGAGGCGCTCGGCTGCGAGGAAGCGTCGTGCGGCGGGTCGTCCGCCTGCGCGGCGTGCGCTTTCCGCAACGTCATGCGCGCGGCGGTCAGGGACAACGCGGAAAAATCGGAAACGGTGTCCGCGTCCGTGCGCCGGGGCGGGCATACCGACAACGTCGCCGTCCGCATCCGCATCCTCCCCGCCGACGAAAAGGGGAAGCTCTTTCTGGGGCTGACCGAAGGGAGCTATCGCACGGAAATCGAACGGGAGATGATCTCCGCCCGGCAGATCCAGCGCCGGCTTCTGCCCGCGGGCAAGAGTATGGGCGGGGTGTCCTATTCCTATCTCTTCGTGCCCAGCCTGGAAATCGGCGGCGATCTGCCCGACGTGTACGAACTGAACGGCAGGACGTACGGCATTCTCGCCGACGTGTCCGGCAAGGGCATTTCGGCGGGGATGCTCTCGGCGTTCGTGCGCGCGGGATTCGACCGCCGGGAACCCTCTCTCGCCCGCGCCGTGGACAAGCTCGCGGAAAAATTCCGCGAGCTCAACCCGGACGAACGCTCGTATATCACGGTGGCGGCGGTGAGCATCGACGAGCGCGAGAAAAAGATCCGCTATCTCTCCGCGGGGCACAACGCGCCCATCCTCTTGAAGAGCGGGCAGGGGATCAACGAAATCGAATCCCCCGCGCCCCCCGTCTCCGGCTGGATGCCCGATTTTCGCTATGCGGAGAGGGAAATGCCCTTCGAAAAGGGGGACATCCTCGTGCTGCTCACGGACGGGATCACCGAGTGCCGGAACGCCGCGGGCGACCTGTTCGGCATCGAACGGACGGAGAGCGTGCTTTTGCAGTCCCGTTCGGCGGAGGATTTTATCGGAAAGCTGAAAAACGCGCTCGGGGTGTTCGCGGGCGGGGCGTTTGCCGACGATGTGACGGCGATGGCATTCGATTTGTGAAAATCGTTCATTTTTGAAAAACGGGCATACCAGGGTAGAGATCACGTTTTCAGGTGCGGGCGGAATATGACGAAAATTGACCGATTCTTCAAGTGAAATGTGAAATAGTTACAAAGAGGTGAGATAACTTTTTCATGCCGTCAGCCGTTTGCATTTCCCGGCGCGATTTGATATAATAGAGGAGGAAAACGAGAAAAAGGGGAAGTATAGAAAAAAACGATTAAAGGACGAAGAGGTCGGCGGCATGAAAAGAACGCGGAGAAAACGGATATATCCGGGGTCACTCCCCCTTTCCGGCAGGGAAAGCGGCGGGATTTTTTCGTGGGCGGAGTATACCTTTTCCGGCTTTTCGTTCACCCTTTGAAGAGAGGAGTGCAGCCTTTTGCGGGGCTGTGCTTTTTGTTTTTTGTTTTTCGCCCGGGCAGTCCGGACGGAAAAAACGCAGTTTTTACGGGAGGTCAGAAAAATGGCGAAAGTCGGAATACTCATGGGCAGCAAATCGGACTTCGACGTGGTGAAACCCGCGGTCGAAGTGCTGAAAAAGTTCGGCGTGGAGGCGGAAGTGCGGGTGATCTCCGCTCACCGCACCCCCGAAGAGGCGCACGAATTTGCCTCTTCGGCGCGCAAAAACGGATTGGAGGCGATCATCTGCGCCGCGGGCAAGGCGGCGCATCTCGGCGGGGTCATCGCGGCGTACACGACGCTGCCCGTCATCGGACTGCCCGTCAAGACGGACATGATGGGCGGGCTGGACAGCCTTCTGTCCATCGTGCAGATGCCTTCGGGCATCCCCGTGGCGACGGTGGGCGTGAACGGCGGCGAAAACGCGGGGCTTCTGGCGCTGCAGATTCTGGGCGTCAAATACCCCGACATCGCCGAGAAATTGCAGGTGTACAAGGACGGGATGCGGGAGAAGATCAACGCGGACGACAGGGCGCTTCAAGAATCCCTGTAAAGCCCCCAAAATCCCTTGTGCGCGGGACGAAGGAGAAAAAAATTTTTTTCGGGAGATAAAATCATGGAAAAGAAAGAACAGCTGTACGAAGGCAAAGCCAAGAAAGTGTATGCAACCGACGATCCCGATCTCGTGATCGTCTCCTACAAGGACGACGCGACGGCGTTCAACGGCCTGAAAAAGGGCACGATCGCGGGCAAGGGCGCCATCAACAACCGCATGAGCAACATGATGTTCCGGCTCATGGAGAAGAAGGGCATCCCCACCCACTACGTGGAGGAGCTGTCCGAGCGGGAGACGCTCGTCAAGAAGGTGCAGATCGTCCCGCTCGAAGTCATCATCCGCAACACGGCGGCGGGGAGCATGTCCAAGCGCCTGGGGATCCCCGAAGGCACCAAACTGCCCGTGCACGTTCTGGAATTCAGCTATAAGAACGACGAATTGGGCGACCCCCTCATCAACAACTACCACGCCCTGGCGATGGGGCTTGCGACCAAAGAGGAGATCGGGACGATCGAGAACATGGCGTTCGCCATCAACGACATCATGATCGAGTTCTTCAAGACGCTCAACATCGACCTCATCGACTTCAAGCTGGAATTCGGCCGCTTCAAGGGCGGCATCGTGCTGGCGGACGAAATTTCCCCCGACACCTGCCGTTTCTGGGACATGACGACGGGCGAGAAGCTGGACAAAGACAGATTCCGCCGGGACATGGGCGGCGTCGAAGACGCGTACAAAGAAGTGTTCAAGCGGCTTACCGAAGCGAAGTGAGCCGGCGGTTTTGCCGGCAGGACAGCCGCCGCGCCGCTTTGGGCGGCGCGGCGATAAAACGAAGAGGAAGAAGAAAGGATGTATCTGAGAGACACCAAACCCGTCTTTGACAGCATGCACGAAGAGTGCGGCGTTTTCGGCGTGTATTCGACCGAGACGCACGAAGTCGCAAGCACCGTCTATTACGGGCTGTACGCGTTGCAGCACCGGGGACAGGAGAGCTGCGGCATCGCGGTGGCTTACGCCAACAAAATCGAATATTACAAGGGCATGGGGCTGATTCCCGACGTCTTTTCCGAGCATACTTTGCAGGAGCTTCCGGAAGGGGACATCGCGATCGGCCACGTGCGCTATTCGACGACGGGCGCCAGCCTGCTCGTCAACGCCCAGCCCATCGTGTTTACGGGCAAGTGCGGGAAGATGGCGCTCGCGCACAACGGCAACCTCACCAATACGGACGAGCTGCGCGCCAAACTCATCGCCGACAACGCCGTGTTTCAGACGACCATCGATTCGGAAGTCATGGCGATGCTGATCAACAAGTTTTCGGACGGGGACATCGTGCAGGGCGTGTTGAAGGCGTGCGGGCATTTCAAGGGCTCGTACGCGCTCGTGGTGATGACGGCGGACAAACTCATCGCCGTGCGCGATCCCTACGGCATCCGCCCCTTATGTATCGGCACGAACATGGACGACGTGGTCGTGGCGTCCGAGAGCTGCGCGATCGACGCGGTCGGCGCCGCCTTCCTCCGCGACGTCGAGCCGGGCGAAGTGCTGGTCATAGACAGCGCGGGCATGCACTCCTATAAAATGGAGGCCGCGGAAAAATGCCGCCCCGCCTCCTGCATTTTCGAATACGTCTATTTCTCCCGCCCGGACAGCGTGCTGGACGGGTGCAGCGTCTACGAGACCCGTATGCGCGCGGGGCGCATTCTCGCGGAGAACTATCCCGTGGAAGCGGACATCGTCTCGGGCATGCCCGATTCGGCGCTCGTCGCGGCGCGGGGGTATTCGCAGGTGTCGGGCATCCCCTACGTCGAAGCGCTGGAACGCAACCGCTATGTGGGGCGGACGTTCATTCAGCCCAATCAGAAGATGCGGGAAAACAGCGTCAACGTCAAGATGAACCCCTTGCGCGCCAACATCCAGGGCAAACGGCTGGTCCTCATCGACGATTCCATCGTGCGGGGGACTACCTCCAAGCGCATCGTGCGCATGCTCAAAAACGCGGGCGCGAAGGAAGTGCATCTGCGCATATGCTCCCCCGTCATCAAACACCCCTGCCATCTCGGCATCGACATGCAGTCGTACAGCCAGCTCATCGGCGCCAACAAGACGGAGGAGGAGATCTGCCGCTATCTCGGCGCCGATTCCCTCAAATACCTCACGATCGAACAGCTCGTCGAGAGCTGCGCGGGCGCCAGGACGGGCTTTTGTCTCGGCTGTTTCAACGGCGAATATCCGTACAGTCTCGAAGGGTATAAGCCCAGCAAATTCAAATTCGAATGAGGGCGGGGCAGATCCGCAAAAAGGAGAAAAATTATGGCGATTTCCTATAAAGACAGCGGCGTGGACGTCACCCGCGGCTATAAAGCGGTCGAACTCATGAAAAAACACGTGCAGAGCACCTACGACAAAAACGTGCTCGGCGACATCGGCTCGTTCGGCGGATTTTATTCGATCGCGGACGAGAAGGCGGAGGAGCCCGTGCTCGTGGCGGGCACGGACGGCGTGGGCACCAAGCTCCGCTATGCCATGCTCTTCGATAAACACGACACGATCGGCATCGACGCCGTGGCGATGTGCGTCAACGACATCGTCTGCCAGGGCGCAAAACCCCTGTTCTTTCTCGATTATTACGCCTGCGGTAAACTTTCGCCCGAAGCGGAAGCGGAGGTCGTCAAGGGTATCGCGGAGGGCTGCCGGCAGGCGGGCTGCGCGCTCATCGGCGGGGAGACGGCGGAAATGCCCGGCTTCTATCCCGAAGGGGAATACGACCTCGCCGGCTTTGCCGTCGGCATCGTCGACAAGAAAAAGGTGATAAACGGCAGGGATATCCGCCCCGGCGACATCCTCATCGGTATCCGCTCGAGCGGCATCCACTCCAACGGCTACTCGCTGGTGCGTAAACTGTTCGGGGATTCCGACCGCGCGGCGCTGGAAAAGTACGACGCCCGTCTCGGCTGCGCCCCGGCGGAGGTGCTGCTCACGCCCACGAAAATTTACGTGAAGAGCATCCTGTCCCTCATTTCCAAAGTCCCCGTCAAGGGGATCGCGCACATCACGGGGGGCGGGTTTATCGAAAACATCCCCCGCATCTTTCCCGAAGGAGTGGGCTGCGAGATAGACAGGGGCGCCTATGAGATTCCCGCCGTATTTCAGGTCATGCGGGAGATTTCGGGCCTTGCCGACGAACAGATGTACAACACCTTCAACATGGGCGTGGGCATGGTCGTCTGCGTTTCCCCCGAAAACGCGGACGCGGCGATCGCTTCCTTAAAAGAGAGCGGGGAAGAGGCGTTCGTGTTGGGAAGGACGACGGAAGGCAAGGGCGTGCAACTCCAATGAAAAACATCGCGGTGTTCGCATCGGGCGGCGGGACGGATTTTCAGTCGGTCATCGACGCCAACGAGCGGGAAAAATTTTGCGTCATCAAATACCTGATCGCCTCCAAGCCCGGAATCGGCGCGATCGAGAGGGCAAAAAAAGCGGGGATTCCCGCGGCGGTTTTCGCCAAGGCGGACTATCCCTCCCTCGAAGAACTGTACGAAAAACTCGCCGCCCTTTTGGAGGGGGCGGGGGTGGATTACATCGTCCTCGCGGGCTGGCTGAAAATCATCCCCGCGTCCTTTATCGGGCGTTTTTGCGACCGTATCATCAATATCCATCCCTCCCTCATTCCCTCCTTTTGCGGCAAGGGATTTTACGGGCTCAAAGTGCATGAAGCGGCGCTTTCCTACGGCGTGAAGGTGACGGGCGCCACCGTGCATTTCGTCTCGGCGGACGTGGACGGCGGGGCGATCGTCATGCAAAGGCCCGTGCCCGTTCTGGACGGGGACACCCCCGAAACGCTGCAAGAGCGGGTTTTGGAGACCGAGCACCGGATTCTGCCCCTGTGCGTAAAGCTCCTCTGTGAGGGAAAAATCGAAAAACGGGGCAGGCAGGTATTTGTTCACGATTGAAAACGAGACGATATAAGGGAAATGAGAGGTGAGAGAGAAAAGATGAGAGACGGGAGAAAATGCGGGGAATACATCCGTAAAAAACGGGTGGAAAGGGGACTGACGCGGTCGGAGCTCGCCAAAAAACTCGGCGTCGGCGTCTACGACGTGGACGGCTGGGAGGCGGGATTCTTCCCGCCCGAAACGATGGTGCGCCCCCTTGCCGAAGCGCTCGGCGTCAGGGAGGAGGACCTCCTTGCGGGAGAGGACGGCGCGGAGCCGGAAGAAGTCCAAACGCCGCCCGCGGAGCCGGAAACGCCGCGGGAAGAGGAGAAAGCGGAAGAAACGCGGGAAGCGGAGAAAACGGCTGCGGAGCCTGCGCGCCCGCCCGAGCCCGCGCCCGCCGAAGTACCGCCAAAGCCCGCGGAAAAGCCGAAAAAGCCGAAAAAATCGGAAAGCTATTACGACGAAGTGAAAAAGCGGGTCGCGGACATCGATTGGGACAATCCGGAATCGGTGCTGCCCCCGGCGGGCACGGACGGATTCACGGCGAAGGAGAAGCGGATAGGGCGCAGGCTGTGCATGATTTTCATCGCCATCGTGGTGCTCTTTCAGGCGGGGCGGCTGGTGAACAGGCTGATCCGGGGGAAAGAACTCACGCTGGAAAACTATCAGGACTATCTGGAAATTTCCGTCGTCGCCACGGACGCGGTGACAGGCGGGGTGGCGGTGTTCAATCCCGATTGTTATAAGGTGAAAATCTCCTCCAAAAGGGATGCGGTAAGGGATTTTTCCATCGTCGTCGAAGTGACTTTCTATGAGCCGTTTTCCGGCGGGGTGGATCCCGATGAGGACGATCTGATTTACCGGACGGTGTATATGAGCAAGTCCTACTTCTCTTCCGGGTCGGAAACATTCCGTTTTGACAGCGTCGTCATGAACATGGGTTTTGAAGTGATATCGGTGGAGGGAAGGTTGCCGTGAGCGGAGAAAAAAGGGACAGGAAATTTCTCGCGTTTTTATGCGTCACCGCGCTGGTCGGGTTGGCGAACATCCTGCTGAACGGGGTATACGGGGCATTTCTGCCCTATCTGCTCTGCACGGGGATTTCCGTTCCCGCTCTCTTTTTCAACTATACCATTTGCAGGTGGGGAAACCGCAACAGAGAGCCGAGCGAAGATCAGCTGCGGAGCATTAAGATCGTCCTTTGGACCGTGTTCGGCGCGGGGCTTTGCATCTCTCTGGCCACGATCTTCATCGGCTGAATCGGAGAGAATGCGGGAACAGGAGGGACAGAGGATGGACAAGAAAAAGTGCGGGGAATATATCCGTAAAAAACGGGAAGAAAAGGGACTTACGCGGATACAGCTCGCGGAAAAACTCGGCGTCGGCGTCTACGACGTGGACAGCTGGGAGACGGGGTTTTTCCCGCCCGTGGAGATGATCCTCCCCCTTGCCGAAGCGCTCGGCGTCGAAGCGGAGGACATCCTCGCGGGGGAGGACGGCGCGGGCGAAAAATACGGAAAAAAGGCGGAAGCGGACGGGAAGGACGCGGCGGAAGGGGCGCAAAGCCCGGCGGCTGCCCAAAAACCGGAAGCGCCGGAAGCGCCGGCGAAAGCGGAAGCCGCGCGCCCCGCACCCACGCCCGTCCGAAAAGCGAAAAAGGCGAAAAAAGAGGGGAGCTATTACGACGAAGTCAACAAGCGGATCGCCAAGATGGATCCGGCGACTTTTGAACAGCCTACGGGCGACGACGGGTTTTCGAGACCCGAACGGATAGCGGGCAGCGTGGTCTGCATTTTGTTCATCGCGGCGGTGCTGATCATCTTCTGTGTGCAGTTGCTTTCCTGACGGGACGGCGCGGGGGCGCGGGTCGGGCAGGTCGGGAAAACCGGGAATATCGGGAATATCGGAATCGGACGCGCCTGCGGTCGGGCAAGATCGCCGGGCGGAGCCGGAAGGAAAATCGGCGGAGGGTAAGGTCGTATGCGCGATCAGAAAAAGGACAGAAAATTCGTTGGGCTTCTTTGCATCACCGCGTTGGTGGGGTTTGTTCCCGTTCTCTTAAACGGCGGATCGCTGATTCTCTATTATCTGTTGTGCATGGTCGTGAGCATCCCCACCCTCTATTTCAACTATTCCCTCTGTAAATCGGGAAACAGGTGGCACGCGCGGAAGTACGAACAGAACCCCGGCGACGGCGAACCGAGCAAATACAATCTCGTGGTGAGCAAAATCGCCGAATGGGCGTTATTCGGGATCGGGCTTGTCATTTCGTTGGTTTCATTTGCCTGAAAAAAAGGAGAAAGACATGAATATTTTGGTCATCGGAAACGGCGGGCGGGAACACGCCATCGTGCATGCGCTGAAAAAATCCCCCCGCGCGGGCAAAATTTACGCGATGAAAGGGAACGCGGGCATCGGCGAACTCGCCGAGCTGGTGGACGTGGACTATCTCGACAACAAGGCGGTCGGCGATTGGCTGGACGCCCATCCGGACGTGGAATACACCGTCATCGCCCCCGACGATCCCCTGGCGCTGGGGCTTGCGGACGAGCTGGAAAGCCGCGGGCATCGGGTGTTCGGGCCGAGCAAGCGGGCGGCGGCGATCGAATCGAGCAAGGCGTTCGCCAAAGAGCTCATGAAAAAGTACGGCATTCCCACTGCGAAATACGAGATCTTCGGCGATTACGAAAAGGCTCTCGCCTATGTGAAGGGGGCGCCCCTCCCCGTCGTGCTCAAAGCGGACGGGCTGGCGCTCGGCAAAGGGGTGCTGATCTGCCGCACGGAAAAAGAGGCGGAAGAGGGATTGAAAGAGATCATGCTGGACAAAAAGTTCGGCAGGGCGGGGGACAAGGTGGTCGTCGAAGAATTTCTCGAAGGCCCGGAGGTCTCCGTGCTCGCCTTTACGGACGGAAAGACGATCGTGCCCATGATCACCAGCTGCGACCACAAGCGCGCCTTCGACGGCGACGAGGGTCTGAACACGGGGGGCATGGGGACCTTTTCGCCCGCGCCCTTCTACGGCGAAAAGTGCGCACAAGAGGTCATGGAAAAGATCATGCTGCCCACCATGGCTGCGATGAACGCCGAAGGGCGGACGTTCAGAGGGGTGCTGTATTTCGGGCTCATGAAGACGAAAGAGGGGATGAAGGTCATCGAATACAATTCCCGTTTCGGCGACCCCGAAACGCAGGTGGTCCTGCCCATGCTTAAAGGGGATCTGCTCGACATCTTCGAAGCGGTGACGGACGAGAGGCTTTCCGAAGTCAAGATCGGCTGGGAGGACGGCGCCTGCGTGTGCGTCGTGCTCGCGTCGGGCGGCTATCCCGTGAAATACGAAAAGGGCAAGGAGATAGAGATCGGAGAGATCGACAAAGACGTCGTTTTATACCACGCGGGCACGAAGAGAAAGGACGGAAAGCTCGTGACGGACGGCGGGCGGGTGCTCGGCGTCTGCGCCAGGGGCAAAACGCTCGAAGAGGCGCGCCGGAAGGCGTACGAAAACGTCGGAAAGATCCGTTTCGACGGCATGTTTTACCGGAAGGACATCGGCATCAAATATCGGGATATTTCCAAAGAATGAACGGCAAATTTTAACGGCGAGGACGAGAGATGATCTACAGAATTTTCGTGGAAAAAAAGGACAACGTGCAGGCGCGGCAGGAGGCGGAGGATATCGCCACTTTGCTCGGCATCCGGGCGGAGGACTTCCGCCTGATTCTGCGCTATGATGTGGAGGGCTTGACAAAAGAAGAACTCGACGCTTCCCTGGGTACGGTATTTTCCGAACCGCCCGTCGATAACGTGTATCTGGAAAAGATGGACGTTTCGCCGGAATACAAGGTGTTTGCGGTGAGTTTCCTCACGGGGCAGTACGACCAGCGGGCGGACAGCGCCGCGCAGTGCGTGCAGCTTCTGACCAGAAAATCCCGCCCCCTGGTCAAGTGCGCCAAGGTGTACGCCGTGAAGGGCGTGGACGAAAAGCAGCTCGCGGCGATCAAAAAGCACCTCATCAATCCGGTGGAGAGTGAAGAGGTGTCTCTCGAAAAGCCGGAGACGCTGGTGCGGGAGACGGTGCAGAGCCCGGACGTGCGGGACGTGGCGGGATTCATCTCCATGACGGACGCGGAGATCGCCGCCTTCCACAAGGCGCAGGGCTTTGCCATGAGCGCCGCCGATCTCGCCTTCGTGCGCGACTATTTCAAAGGGGAGAAGCGGGAGCCGACGGAGACCGAACTCAAAGTCATCGACACCTATTGGTCGGACCACTGCCGGCACACGACCTTTGCCACCGAGCTGAAAGAGATTAAAATCGATTCGGAAAACCCCGCGGTCGGCAGGGCGTATAAGCTGTACGAAGACCTGTACGAAGAAATCAACGGCAGCCGCCCGGACAAATATCCCTGCCTCATGGATCTGGCGACGATCGCCGCCAAGAAGCTGAAAAAGGACGGGAAGCTGGACAATCTGGACATATCGGACGAAATCAACGCCTGCTCCATCTGCATCGACGCGGAGATAGACGGCAAGAGGGAAAAGTATCTCGTGATGTTCAAGAACGAGACGCACAACCACCCGACGGAGATCGAGCCGTTCGGCGGCGCGGCGACCTGTCTGGGCGGCGCCATCCGCGATCCTTTAAGCGGCAGGACGTACGTCTATCAGGCGATGCGGGTGACGGGCGCGGCGGACCCCCGGGAAAAATTTGCGGACACCCTGCCCGGGAAACTCCCCCAGCGGGCGATCACCAGGCGCGCGGCGGCGGGATTTTCCTCCTACGGAAACCAGATCGGTCTGGCTACGGGCATCGTGGACGAAGTCTATCACGAAGGATTCAAGGCGAAGAGGTTGGAGACGGGCTTTGTCGTGGGCGGCGCGAAACGGGACATGGTATACCGCGAAGCGCCCGCGGCGGGGGACGTCATCCTCCTGCTCGGCGGGGAGACGGGGCGGGACGGCTGCGGCGGCGCGACCGGCTCCTCCAAGGCGCACGACGCCCATTCGGTGGAGACCTGCGGCGCCGAAGTACAGAAGGGCAACCCCCTGACCGAACGCAAATTGCAGCGGCTTTTCCTCAATAGGGAAGTCACCCGCCGCATCAAGAAATGCAACGATTTCGGCGCGGGCGGCGTGTCCGTCGCGATCGGCGAACTCGCCGACGGGCTGGACATTTATCTCGATCGGGTACCCAAGAAATACGAAGGGCTTTCGGGGACGGAACTCGCCATCTCCGAATCGCAGGAGCGCATGGCGGTGGTCGTGGACAAGGGGGATGTGGACGCCTTTGTCGCGCTTGCGGCGGAGGAGAACCTTGCCGCCACGCCCGTCGCCGTCGTCACGGACACGGGTCGGATGCGCATGTATTTCAGAGACCGCGCCATCGTGGATATCTCCCGCGAATTTCTGAACACCAACGGCGTCAAGCAGCAGGCGAACGCGCGCGTTTCGGATAAAATCACCCATTGGTTCGACGAGAAGTCGGGCACGAATTTCGCCGAAGAGACGAAAAAGGTGCTTTCCGACCTCAACGTCTGCGCCAAGAAGGGCTTGTCCGAGACCTTCGACTCGACGATCGGCGCCCGTTCGGTGTATATGCCCTGGGGTGGCAGGAGGCAGCTCACGCCCGCGATCGCGATGGCGGCGAAGATCTGCGGCGGGGAGACGGACGTCTGCACGGTGTCCGCTTACGGCTATTCCCCCTATCTCATGGAGAGCAGCCCCTTTGTGGGGGCGATCTATTCCGTCGTCGGCTCCGTCTCCAAAGTGGTGGCGACGGGCGCGGACTATCGCGACGTCCGCCTGACCTTGCAGGAATTTTTCGAGCGCATGACCCCCGACGAAAACGTATGGGGAGTGCCGACGAGCGCCCTGCTCGGCGCGGTGTACGCCCAGATGGGGCTGGAACTCGGGGCGATCGGCGGCAAGGACAGCATGAGCGGCACCTTCGAGCACATCCACGTCCCGCCCACCCTCATCTCCTTTGCGCTCGCGCCCGCAAAGGCGTCGGGGCTCATCTCCAACGTCCTGAAAGGGGGCGAAAAGCTGTGGCGGCTGCCCGTTCCCAAGGACGCCGCCTTCGTGCCCGATTTCGGGAAGCTGAAGGGGATGTACGCCGAAGTGTATAAGAATATCCGAAGCGGGAATATTACTTTTGCGACCGTCGTCGAAAACGGCGGCGTGGGCGCGGCGGTCGTCAAGAGCGCTCTGGGCAACGGCGTCGGCGTGCGCTTTGCGCTTTCTTCCGACGAATTGTACACCGAAAACTACGGCGATCTCGTCGTGGCGATCAAAGACGAAAGAGCCTTTTCCGCGGCGGTGGAAAAGGTGTATGTCGGCGAAGCGGCGGGCAAAACACTCGTCTGCGAAGGGGCGGAAGTCCCGTTGCAAGACGCGGAAGACGCATACCTGGGTACCCTGTCCGGGGTGTTCCCCGTGCGCGCGGAGGCGAGCGGCGAAGCGAAGAACTGCGATTTTTCCGCCCCCTTCAGGAAAACGTATTCCCTGCCCAAAATCGCCAGGCCCCGCGTGTTTATTCCCGTCTTCCCGGGCACCAACTGCGAGCTGGACACGGCGCGCAAATTCCGTCTGGCGGGCGCGGAGACGGAGACGGTGGTCGTGAAAAACCGCACGGCGGCGGACATCGAAGAGACGGTGCAGGCGATCGCGGCGGCGATCGGCAGGGCGAACATCATCGCCTTCCCGGGCGGATTTTCGGGCGGCGACGAGCCGGACGGAAGCGGCAAATTCATCGCCACCACCTTCCGCAATCCATATATCGCGGAAAAGATCGCCGAACTTCTCGAAAAGCGGGACGGGCTCATTCTCGGCATCTGCAACGGATTCCAGGCGCTCGTCAAGCTCGGTCTCGTCCCTTACGGGAAGGTGACGTCGCTGACGGCGGATTCGCCCACGCTGACTTTCAACAACATCTCCCGCCACGTCTCCACGATGGTGGAGATCCGGGTGGCGTCCGATCTCTCTCCCTGGCTGTCCGCCTGCAAGGCGGGCGAGCGCTATCTCGTGCCCGTGTCCCACGGCGAAGGAAAATTCGTGGCGCCCGCGGCGGCGCTCGAAGAGATGCGGGCGCGGGGGCAGATCGCGACGCAGTATTCCCGCCTGGGCGAACCTTCCATGCAATCGCCGTATAACCCCAACGGGTCGGTCTGGGCGATCGAAGGGATTACCTCCCCCGACGGCAGGGTGTTCGGCAAGATGGGGCACGCCGAACGCACGGGCGACAATCTGTACAAGAACATCGACGGCAATTTCGACATGAAGATATTCGAAAGCGGCGTCGGCTATTTCGGATAAGATCGTCGGCGGAATATCATATTATATCCCGTGTTCAGAATCGATTCCCTTGCTCCTCTCCGGGCGGAGCGGCTCGGGGGGGGGGGCGATTTATACAGAATTTACATAAGAAATTACCGATAAGAATCGACGTCCCGCATACGCCTTCCGGCGGGTGCGGGGTGAGGAGAATGTGGAAATGATTGATTTGCATACGCATATTCTGCCCGCCATCGACGACGGCGCAGAGAACAAGGAAGTCGCGGCGGGGCAGATGCAGTGCCTCTGGGAACAGGGCGTGCATTCGGTGGTGTTTACCCCTCATTATTACGGCAGGAAGCGCAGTCCCATCCAGTTCATGGAAGCCCGTGCGGCGGCGTTCGACAGCATCAAGGATTGTATTCCCGAAGGCATGGAAGTCTTTTTGGGCGCGGAAGTGCATTTTGCGGCGCAGATGGCGGCGTCCGACGAATCCGTCTGTTCCATGGCAATCGGGGATACCAGGTATTTACTCATCGAACTTCCCTTCACGACGGCATGGGATTCGGCGCTCTGGAACCGCCTCCGCGATTTCATCGCGGACACCGAATACGTCCCCGTCGTCGCGCACGTGGAGCGCTATTCCGAAGTGCGCAAGAAGCCGTCGCTGCTCGCGGCACTGTCCGATCTCGGCTGCCTTTTGCAGATGAACACGGATGCGTTCACGGGGGAGGAGAAGGGGTTCGCCTTTTCCGCCCTCCGGCGGGGGTATGTCGACTGTCTCGGCACGGACACCCACAACATGGAGGAGCGCGCTCCCCGTTACGCCGAAGCGCGCGCGGCGATCGAAGAGGCGGGATTTTCCGAGCGGTTCGGGCGCATCCAGGAAAACATGCGCCTGATTCTCGAAGACAAACCGGTCAGGCCGGAACGGGAAAAACCCGTCAAAAAGTTTTTCGGGCGGTATTATTGATCCTGCCGGAACGCCCGCGGCAAAAGGAGAGAAGATGAGCGGAAAGAGAAAGGCAGTCTGTGCGGCGCTCACCCTGCTTACGGCGGCGCTGGTGTGCTGGATCTTTTCCAATTCCCTCAAAGACGCGGCGGCGTCCTCCTCCCAGAGCGGCGCCGTGCGGGCGTTTTTGCAGAAGATACTCGACGCCCTGTTTTCCGGCTCCGTCGTTTTAAGCAGCCATTTCGTGCGCAAGCTGGCGCATTTTTCCGAATATGCGCTGCTGGGCGCGATGCTCTTTTTCACTTACCGCGCCTATACGTCGGAGCGGAAAAAATTCCTGTTTCCCGCGCTCGTCGCAGCCCTGGTGCCCTTCTGCGACGAAGGGTTACAGTTTTTTTCCGACGGCAGGGCGCCCATGCTCACCGACGTCGGCATCGATCTTTTGGGATGCGTTTGCGGCATGCTGTTCGCCTGGGTCGTCCTCCTCATCGCGGCGGCCATAGGAAAGCGTAAAGAGAAAAAAGAAGAAAAAGATAAAAAAGAGAGGGGAGAATCGGACTGATTCTCCGTTTTTTCAGGTTATGGTTATTTCCGTCATCGTCTGTATTCTGTCCTGCGCGGGGCTGATCGGCTCCGTGCTTTTCAAGCCCTCCGTATCGATCGGAAAGGGGGGCAGGTATGCGATCAGTATCTATTGGATCCCTCCCGTGGCGGGGGGACTTATTTTGCTTTTAACGGGTGCGCTCGGCGTGAAAGAGGCGTGGGCGGGGCTGACGGCGTCCGGGGACATGAACCCTTTGAAAATTCTCGCCCTCTTCGTCTGCCTCACCTTTCTGTCCGTCTATCTCGACGAACTCGGCTTTTTCCGCCGCCTCGCCACCGTCGCCCTCCGCCGCGCGGGCGGCAGCCAGAAAAAGCTGTTTTTCGCGCTGTACGCGCTCGTATCCGTGCTGACGGTGTTCACCTCCAACGACATCGTCGTCCTCACCTTCACCCCCTTTATATGCAGTTTCTGCAAGTCGGAGCGGGTCAGCCCCGTGCCCTATCTCGTGGGGGAATTCGTCGCGGCGAATACCTGGAGCATGATGCTCGTCATCGGCAATCCAACCAATATCTATCTCGCCTCCGCCTGCGGGATCGGCTTCGGCGAATATTTCGCCGCCATGTGGCTGCCCACCCTGGCGGCGGGGCTGTCCGCGCTGCTCGTCCTCTATCTCCTCTTCCGCAAAAAACTCAGCCGCCCGCTCGAATCGCTCGCGGAAAGGGCGGAGGTGGAGGATAAGGGACTCGTCGTCATCGGACTCGTCCATCTCGCGGCTTGCGTCGTCTGTCTCGCCCTCTCCTCTTACATAGCCTTCCCGATGTGGCTGGCGGCGATCTGTTTCGCGCTCTCTCTCGGCGTCTGTACCTTTGTGTACGCGGCGGCGCGCCGCAGTGCGGGAAAGGGCGGAAAACTCATTCTCCGCTCGCTGGGTCGCGCGCCCTGGGTGCTCGTGCCCTTCGTCATTTCCATGTTCCTCATCGTCCTGTCTCTCGAAAAATACGGCATCACCGAACGCATCGCCTCCCTTCTCGGCGGGGACGGGGAAATTTTCAAGTACGGCGTCGCCTCTTTTCTCGCGGCAAACGTCATCAACAACATCCCCATGAGCGTCCTGTTCGGGGGCGTATTGGAGAGCGGCGCGGGCGCGGGCGCCGTGTACGCGACGATTGTCGGCAGCAATCTCGGCGCATACCTGACCCCCGTCGGCGCGCTTGCCGGCATCATGTGGACGGGGCTTTTGCGCACTTACGAAGTGGATTTTTCCTTCCGGAAATTCGTCCTTTACGGCGCGGCGCTCTCCCTGCCCGCGCTGGCTTCCTCCCTTCTCTGCCTGTGGGCGGTGCTGTGACGAAAGCCGCAGCCAAAAAAATTTTTTGAAAAATTTTCCGAAATCGGCGAGTAAAATGCCGTCCTGCGGTGTTAGTATAAGTGAAGACCCTTTCTGAGGACGAGGGCAAAAGGGGAAAAGGAGGTTTTTTATGAAACACGGGAAAAGGATGGCAAAGTGCGCTTTGGCGCTCGGCGGGCTGCTTTTGGCGTCGGCGTTTGCCGGCTGCGGGAAGGGCAACAGTAAACTTCTCGGCGCTCCCGCCGACGTCGTTTACGGGGAAGAACCCGAAGTATCGGCGGCGATTTCGCAGAGCGCGGAAGTTTTCGCCCGTCGGTTTTCGGAAAGCGCGAAGGACTTCGCGGCGGAAGGGAAGAATTTCGCGGTCTCGCCCGTCTCCGCCTATATGGCGCTGTCGCTGGCGGCGGAGTGCGCCGCCGGGGAGACGCGGGAGGAGATTTTGTCCGCTTTGGGCGTATCTTATGAAACGCTGCTCGCGGACTTCGGCGATTTCTATCGCTCGCTGAATGTCGAATACAGGCAGGGGAAGCTCCTTCTTTCCAATTCCGTCTGGATAAACGAAAGGGAGCAGGTATTTGACGAATGCGTAAATTCGCTGGCGGAGAAGTATTTCTGCTACTCGTATATGGCGGATTTTACGGGCGATAACGAAGGCGCCAACCGCGCGGTGCGGGAGTTCGTCAAGGAACGGACGAAAGGGCTTATCGACAAGGATTTCAATTTGAAAAAGGAGACGGCTTTCGCGCTCATCAACACCCTGTACCTCAAAGACGTCTGGGGAGAAGAACCCCTTCCGGAAACGGCGGAAACGTACGAATTTACGGCGGCGGACGGAAGCGTGCGGGAGGAAAAATTCCTGCGCGGGGAATACCGGGTCGGCAGGGCGTACGAAGGGGAGGGCTTTACTTCCTTTTATATGCGGACGCAAAACGGCTACCGCCTGCAATTCATGCTGCCCGCAGACGGATATACCGCCGAAGACATTTTCACTGCGGAGAATCTGGCGGCGCTTTCGGAAGCGGACTATGGCGGGGTGGACGAAGAAAACAAAATTCTCTATCATACCCGCTGTATCTTCCCCGGATTTTCCGCTTCCTTCGACGAAGACATCAAAAACCTGCTGCGGGAGGAGTTCGGTACGGAATTGCTTTTTGATGAGTGGAACTGCGATTTCACTTCCTTTGTGCCGAAACTGCCGGACAGTAACGTGTATTGTTCCGAAGTGCGGCACGTTACGCAATTGAAGGTCGACGACAAGGGGCTTGAAGGGGCGGCGGTGACCGTTGTCGCCGCGGACAGGGTAACTTCGGCGCCGATGAACGATTATGAGGACGTATATATCGATTTTGTCGCAGACCGTTCTTTCGGGTTCGTCATTTCCGACCCGAACGACGTCACCCTCTTTTCGGGCATCGTGCGCAATATATGATCCGGCGCGTCCGGCATTCGATACAATGATTGGAGGGAAAGTATGAAAGGAAAAAGGATAAAAAAATGCGCTTTGGCGCTCGGCGGGCTGTTTTTGGCATCGGCGTTTGCCGGCTGCGGGAGCAGTGGACCCATCATGGTTCCGCCCGATCTATATATCGATGAGGAAGCGGAAAAGAGAATTTTGTCGCTTTCGGAAAGCGTGGAAAAGTTTTCCCGCGGTTTTGCCGAGTCGGCAAAGACATTCGCGGAAGAGGGCGAAAATTTTGCTGTTTCTCCTTTGTCCGTATATCTGTCTCTGGCGGTTGCCGCCGAATGTTCTGCCGGGGAGACGAAAGAGGAGATTTTGTCCGCCATGGACATTTCTTACGATGTGCTGTCCTTGGAATTTATCGATTTTTGGGAGCGGCTGGAGACCGACGGCGTGTCTATTGCAAATTCCCTCTGGATAAACGAAGGGGAGCAGGTATTTTATGAATGTGAGAGCGCTCTCGGCGAAAAATATGGGTGCGACGTCTATACGAGAGATTTTGCGGGCGACAACGAAAACGCCAACCGCGCGGTGCGGGAGTTCGTCAAGGAACGGACGAAAGGGCAGATCGACGTGGATTTCGATCTGTCGGAAGAGACGATTTTTGCGATTGTCAACGCCCTGCATTTTGAAGATGTGTGGGACTATTACGGCAATGCATTATCCCATACGGACGCCGGATACGCGTTTGCAAACGCGGACGGCACGTCGGCGGAGAAGAAGTTTTTGCGGGACGATTACCGCATGGGCAGGGTTTTGACGACGGACGAATTTACTTCCTTTTTTGTCCCGACGGAGAAGGGCTACCGCCTGCAATTCATGCTGCCCGCAGACGGATATACCGCCGAAGATATTTTTACGGCGGAGAATCTGGCAGCGCTTTCGGAGGCGGACTATGGCGGGGTGGACGAAGAAAACAAGATCCGCTATCATACCCGCTGTATCTTCCCCGAATTTTCCGCTTCCTTCG
This sequence comes from Candidatus Scatosoma pullicola, assembly GCA_018712725.1. Taxonomy (GTDB): domain Bacteria; phylum Bacillota; class Clostridia; order Christensenellales; family Borkfalkiaceae; genus Scatosoma; species Scatosoma pullicola. The sequence continues at coordinate 27,435 of DVGN01000079.1, read as the reverse complement.
ACGAAGACATCAAAAACCTGCTGCGGGAGGGGTTCGGCGTCCGTTCCCTTTTCGATCCGGATACCTGCGACGTGACCGCGCTTTTGTCGGACGAAAAACGGGCGGATGAGGCGTATTGCCCGATGTTGCGGCATATTGCCGAGCTCTCCGTCGGCAAAAAGGGGATTTCCGCCGCAGCGGCGACGCTCGTTCCCTGGTACGGCGCGGCAGGACCCGAGGCGGGTTATGAGGACGTATATGCCGATTTCGTCGTAAACCGTTCTTTCGGGTTCGTCATTTCCGATCCGAACGGCGTCACCCTCTTTTCGGGCATCGTGCGCGGCATTTCCTGACCGTTTGATCGGCGTCGGGCGATATAGAATTTTGCTTGACAATTGAAAAAGTTCATGATATAATAAACGATAATAAAGAAATCAAATGCAGGGGGTGGGGAAATTATGAAGGAAAAAACGAGAAGAAAATCGGCGTTGGCACTGACGGCGGCGCTCGCCTTGTCCCTTTTGGCGGGATGCGGGACGCCCTCTTCCGACGGGCGGGGGGAGAGTTTCGTCTCCGATTCGTCGGGCGCGGAAGAACAGACGGCATATGTCCGCGTGCCGGAAATGTTTTCCTCCCTTTCCGAAGGGGCGGCGGATTTCGCTTTCGATTTTTCCGAAGGGGCGAAGAGCATTGCGAAGGAAGGGGAGAACTTCGCGGTTTCCCCGCTGTCCGTCTACATGGCGCTGTCGCTGGCGGCGGAATGCGCCGCGGGAAATACGAAAGAGGAGATTTTGTCCGCTATGGGCGTGTCCTACGAAACGCTGACCGCGGAATTCGGCGATTTGTACCGCTCCTTGAATGTCGGATTCGATGAGGGGGAACTCTCTTTAACCAATTCCGTCTGGGTAAATGAAGGGGAGCAGGTATTTGACGAGCGCATAACTGCGCTGAAAGACAGCTATTTTTGTCCCCTGTATACGGCGGATTTCATATCCGACAACGAAAACGCCAACCGCGCGGTGCGGGAGTTTGTCAAAGAGCAGACGAACGGGCTGATCGACAAAGATTTCCAATTGGATACGGAGACGGTATTCGCGCTCATCAATACCCTGTATTTCAAAGACGTGTGGTCCGCCTACGGGCCGATCGGCCGGACGGAAGAGGAATACGCCTTTGCCGCCGCGGACGGAAGCACGAGGCGCAGTCAGTTTTTGGTCGGCGGCTATTCTCTCGGCAGGATGTACGAAGGGGAGGGCTTTACGTCCTTTTATTCGGAGACGGAAAACGGCTACCGCCTGCACTTTCTGCTGCCAGCGGACGGATATACCGCCGAAGACATTTTCAAGGCGGAAAATCTGAAGGCGGTTTCGGAAGCGGATTACGGCGGGACGGACGAAGAAAACAAAATCCGCTATTACACCCGCTGTATTTTTCCCGAATTTTCCGCCTCCTTCGACGGCGACGTCAAAGGGCTTTTGCAGGAAGGATTCGGCGTCGGGGATTTCTTCGACCGATATAAATGCGACGTGACCCCGTTTATCGTCCGACCGGGTGAAAACGTCTATTGCGAAAGAGTGGTGCACGTGACGCAGTTTAACGTCGATGAGGAGGGAATCGAAGGGGCGGCGGTGACCGTGGAGGTCGGGGCAGGGGACAGCGCTCCCGAATATGAAGAGATCTATTCCACTCTCGTCGTAAACCGCTCTTTCGGGTTTTTCCTCTCCGACCCGAACGACGTCACCCTCTTTTCGGGCATCGTGCGCGATATTTCCTGACGGGCGGAGACGCGCCGCGTAAGGGGCGGGCGCATGAAAAGGGGGGAAACCGCGCATACTTTCCGATATGAAAGCAAAAAGACGCACGGTTCTTAAAAGCGCCCTTCTGGCGGGCGCGGCGATCTTGTCGGCGCTCCTTATCGACGTCGCGTCGCTCGGCGGACTCAAAGACATCTCCAAGCCCTATCTCGGCACTTACGAATGCGAAGAGATCTTTTTGGGCGGGGAGGACAGGTCGGGCGTTTTCGAATACCTCCGCATCGAACTTTCCGACGGGGGAAAGATGATGTTGTACTATCGGGAAAAGAGCGGGAAAAAGGGAGAGGCGGAAGGAAAATACACCTACGACAGAGAGGCAAAGACGATTACGCTGTATACCGATTTTATGGGCAGGGAACTGAAAAGGAGCTTCCCGCTGGAAGGAGGGGAAATCGACATTTCCGCCCGCTACGGCGGAAAGACGCTCGTCATGAAATTCGTGCGGAAGTGAGTTTCCCGCGCATTTCGCCCGGCGTCCGCACAAGCGGGCGCCGGGCGGTCTTTTCTCTACGGGATATGCTTCGGAAACCGCCGCGAAAGGTCGGAGAAATCATCGAAAATTGCAAACAAACGTTTGATAAATCCTTGCCATTTGCGCGCGGATGTGGTACAATAGAGGGGCTATGGACAAGGTGCTGACTTCCGATCAGGAAAAAGCGAAAAATTTAATCGCCGAATGGTTTCTCAATACCGACGATCGGATGTTTGTGCTGTCGGGGTATGCGGGGACGGGCAAGACCTTTCTCATCGACTACGTCGTGCGGGAGGTGCTGCATCTGGAGCCGGGCACGGAGGCGGTGTTCGTCACGCCGACGGGCAAGGCGGCGACGGTATTGATCCGCGCCGGCACGGTGGCGGGGACGGTGCACAGCCTCATCTACCGTCGGGATGAAGACGATTTCGACGTGGACGAAAACGGGGAGATCGTCGGAAACGGCAGGCTGACCTTCGTCAAGCGGGACAAGATAGACGAAAAGATCCGCCTCATCGTCATCGACGAAGCCTCCATGATCGCGGAGGACGTCCTGCGCGATCTTCTGAGCTTCGGCGTCAAGTGCCTGTTTTCGGGGGACGGCGCCCAGCTCCCGCCCGTGGGGGGAAGCTGCGGACTTCTGGAACACCCCGATTACACCCTGACCGAAATCGTGCGGCAGGCGGCGGACAATCCCATCATCCGCATCGCCACGATGGCGCGGGAGGGGAAGGCGATCCCGTACGGCAATTACGGGGACACGGTCAGCGTCATCGGCAGAAACCGCCTCTCCCCGGCGCAGCGCAGGCGCATCTTTCTCAAAGCCGACCAGATCATCTGCGGCAGGAACCGCACGCGGGCGGCGCTCAATGCCGAGATCCGCGGCTATAAGGGGATTCCCGCGGAAGCGCTGCTGCCCGTGGAGGGGGAAAAGCTCATCTGTACCCTCAACGATTGGGAAAAACCGCTCGACAAGGAGGAGAAATTTCATCTCGTCAACGGCATCATCGGCAGGGCGGGCGACGTAAAGGAAAACGCCGACTGTCTCGCCACGATGACCTTTACGGCGGATTTCGCGGACGAAGGGGTGCGCGTTCCCTTCGACACGGGCATCTTTCTTACGGGCAGGTATGTGCACGGCTACGGCGACAGGGCGGTCACGCTCGCGGACGGGAGCGTCGTGCACGAAGACGACTACGAGCGCCTCCGCCTTCTGAAAGCCGTCTCCGACGAACCCATCTGCCGTTTCGAGTTCGCCTATGCCGTCACCTGCCACAAGGCGCAGGGCTCGGAATTCGACTTCGTGGTCGTGTTCGACGAATCGGGCGCCTTCCGGGAGGACAGGGCGCGCTGGCTGTACACCGCCGTCACCCGCGCGCGGGAAAAACTCCTCCTCATCCGCTGACTTCTCGTCCGCGCGCCGTCTTTCCGGAATCGGAAACCCTTTCAAAGGCGGAAATTTTCCGAAAACAGGGTCTTCCGGGGCGGAAATCCGTCCCGGAACTTCTTTTTTCTTAATTCCTATCAATTTACTATGAAAATATAGCGAATAACGGGTCGAAATTTGTTTACAAAGGGGGAAAGGATGTGCTATAATAGAACGCGCAGGGCGGAAAAGGGCCTTGCGGGAGGGTACAGATGACGATCCGGGAGATGCAGGCGGAAATAGCGGAATTGAAGCGGGAGAAGGACGTGTGCATTCTCGCGCACACCTATCAGTCCCGCGACGTGGCGGAAGTCGCGGATTTCGTGGGGGATTCCTTTCAGCTGAGCCTGAAAGCGCGGGAAGCCCCGCAAGGCTCCGTCCTGATGTGCGGCGTGCGGTTCATGGCGGAAACGGCGAAAATCCTCGCGCCCCGAAAGCGGGTGTACCTTGCCGAAGAGGGGGCGGGCTGTCCGATGGCGGAACAGCTTACCCCGGGGCAGGTAAGAGCCGAGCGCGAAAAATACCCCGGCTGCGCGGTGGTGGCGTACGTCAATACGACGGCGGAACTCAAAGCGGAAGCGGACGTGTGCGTCACCTCTTCCTCCGCCGTTTCCGTCGTGAAAAAGCTGTCCGCCGAAGACATCCTGTTCATCCCCGACGTCAATCTCGGCAGATACGTACAGGAGCGGTGCCCGGAAAAGCGGCTGCATTTTCTTTCGGGCTGCTGTCCCGTACACGCGGCGGTGACGGCGGCGGAGGCGGCGGAAGCGAAAGCGGCGCACCCGGGCGCGGAATTTCTCGTCCATCCCGAATGCCGCGCGGAAGTGACGGCGCTGGCGGATTTCGTCGGCTCCACGGCGGAGATCATGGATTACGTCCGCCGTTCGGACGGGCGCGAATTTGTCATCGGCACGGAGATCGCCGTCGCCGAACATCTCGGCTTTGCCTTTCCCGAACGCAGGTTTTACACCCTGCCCGGTCTGATCTGCCGGGACATGAAGCGGACGGCACTCCCTTCCGTCTACCGCGTCCTAAAATGGGGCGGCAAGCCCGTGGAACTGCCGCGGGAACTGATCGCGGCGGCGGGAACGAGCATCGCGAAAATGCTCGAACTCGGCTGAAAAACCCCCCGAAAGGGTTGAAAAAGCGGAAAAACGGGTATATAAACACGGGGATTACGACCGACCGTCGGCAGTATAAGAAAAACATTTCGGAGAAGAATATGCTGGAACTGAAAAACATCACCTATCGCGTACAGGACGATCAGGGCGAAAAGACGATATTGGAGGACATCAACCTGTCTTTGAACGAGCGTTTCGTGGCGTTCACCGGCCCCAACGGGGGCGGAAAATCCACGCTCGCCAAGGTCATCGCGGGCATTCTTATGCCCACGGAGGGCAGGATTTTTCTGGACGGGCGGGACATCACCGATCTGTCCGTGACGGACAGGGCGAAGCTGGGGATCTCCTACGCCTTTCAGCAGCCCGTGCGCTTCAAGGGGCTCACCGTGCGCGACCTCATCTCGCTGGCGGCGGGCAGGGACGCGAAGGTCGCCGACGTGTGCGCCTATCTCTCGGAGGTGGGGCTGTGCGCCCGCGACTATATCGATCGGGAAGTCAACGCATCCCTGTCCGGGGGAGAACTTAAACGGATCGAGATCGCGACCATCCTCGCGCGCGGGACGAAATTGTCCGTGTTCGACGAGCCGGAGGCGGGCATCGACCTCTGGAGTTTCGGAAATCTCATCAACGTCTTTGAAAAAATGTACCGGAAGACGCAGGGCAACATCCTCATCATCTCCCACCAGGAGCGCATCTTAAACATCGCCGACCGCATCGTGGTCATCTCGGGCGGGAAGGTGGAAAAGACGGGCACGAAAGAGGAAATTCTGCCCGGGCTGCTCGGCGGGGACACCTGCCGGGTGCTCACGGAAAAACTGTAAAGGAGGGTACCATGGACGCGATCGAAAGAGATTTACTCCTCAAAATAGCCGATTTGCACGGCGTGCCGGAAGGCGCGTACAACATCCGCGAAAACGGACAGGCGGCGGGCAGGCAGTCCACCGCAAACATCGAAATCGTCCCCAAGACGGACGGGAAATCGGGCATCGACATCTTCATCAAGCCGGGCACGAGAAACGAAAGCGTGCACATCCCCGTCATTTTAAGCAAGGCGGGCTGGCAGGAAATGGTCTATAACGACTTTTACATCGGCGACGGCGCGGACGTCGTGATCGTCGCGGGCTGCGGCATCCACAACTGCGGGGGGATGGACCTCACCTCCCGGCACGACGGCATCCACACCTTTTACGTCGGCAAAAACGCGCGCGTGAAATACGTCGAGAAGCACTACGGCGAAGGGGACGGCAACGGCGAAAACGTCATGAACCCCACCACGGTGGCGCACCTTGCGGAAGGGGCGCACATGGAGATGGAGACCACCCAGATCAAGGGCATCGACTCCACCAACCGCGTCACCAAGGCCGACCTCAAAGAGGGCGCCGATCTCGTCATCCGCGAGAAGATCTACACCCACGGCAAACAGCGCGCGGACACCGATTTCACGGTGGACATGAACGGCGCGGGGTGCAGCGCGGACGTCATTTCCCGTTCGGTGGCGGCGGAAAATTCCCGCCAGCACTTCGTCTCGACGATGAACGGCAACGCCCCCTGCCACGGGCACACCGAATGCGACGCGATCATCATGGACAAGGCTTCGGTCACGGCGGCGCCCTGCCTGTCCGCCAACGACATCGACGCGGAACTCATCCACGAGGCGGCGATCGGCAAGATCGCGGGCGAACAGCTGATAAAACTCATGACGCTGGGCCTGACCGAAAAGGAAGCGGAAGAGCAGATCATCAAGGGATTTTTGCACTGAAATCCGCGGTGGTCGCAGCCCCGGGTATCGCATTTTGCCGCGGGCGCGGAAAGCGCCCGCGGAGAATCATATAAAAAACAAAAAATAAAAACGGAAAGGAGAATGCAGCAATGAGCGATCTGGCTTACAAGCGGACAAACGTCTACGAAAAAGCGGACGAAAGCACGATGAAGGCGATTTTCGACTATGCCGAAGGGTATCGTAAATTCATCGACGGCGCCAAGACGGAGCGGGAGGCATGCGCCTTCGTCGAAAAGGCGGCGAAGAAGCAGGGGTATAAGCCCTTCGCGTTCGGGAAGAAACTCAAACCGGGCGACAAGGTGTACTACAACAACCGCGGCAAGAACATCTATCTCATCCGCGTGGGCAGCGGCAACATCGGCGAAGAGGGGATCCGCATCGTGGCGGCGCACATCGACAGCCCCCGCGTCGACCTCAAACAGGTGCCCCTGTACGAATCGGACGGCGTCGCGCTCGCCAAGACCCATTATTACGGCGGCATCCGCAAATACCAGTGGGCGGCGATCCCCCTCGCCCTGCACGGCGCGGTGGTGCGCGCGGACGGCAGCGTCGTCGAAGTCGCGATCGGCGAAGACGAAGCCGATCCCGTGTTCTACATAAGCGATCTGCTCCCTCATCTCGCGGCGAAACAGAACGCCAAACCGCTGGGCGAAGGGCTGGCGGGCGAAGACCTCAACATCTGGCTGGGCAATATTCCCTACACCGTCGCCGAAGAGGAAAAGGACAGGACGGTGAAGGAGAATCTGCTGCACATCCTGCACGAAAAGTACGGCATCTGCGAAGAGGATTTTTTAAGCGCCGAACTCTCCCTCGTTCCCGCCTTCAAGGCGCGCGACATCGGCTTCGACAGGGGGCTGATGGCGGCTTACGGCCACGACGACCGCGTCTGCGCCTATCCCGCCTGCACCGCCCTCTTCGACGAAAATCCCGACAAGACGGTGATGGTCGTGCTCGCGGATAAAGAAGAGATCGGCAGCGAAGGCTCGACGGGCATGCAGTCCGCCGTGTTCACCGACCTCATCGACGCGCTGGCTTCGTCCTTCGGCGTCTCTTCCGCGCAGGTGCGCGCGAAGTCCCGCTGCCTTTCCGCCGACGTCAACGCGGGTTACGACCCCAATTTCAAGGACGTGTGCGAGCCTTTGAACTCCACCTATCTCTCCTGCGGCGCCGGCATCACCAAATTCACGGGCGCGCGGGGCAAGAGCGGTTCCAACGACGCCTCAGCGGAATTCATGGGCGAGATCCGCAGGATGTTCGCGGCGGGCGGCGTCATCTGGCAGACGGGGGAACTCGGCAAAGTGGACGCGGGCGGCGGCGGCACGGTGGCGAAATTCATCGCCAACATGAACATCGACACGGTGGACATCGGCGTGCCCGTCATCTCCATGCACTCCCCCTACGAGGTGATTTCCAAAGCCGACCTCTACGAACTCTATCTCGCCGTCCGCGCTTTCTTCAAATAATTTGAACAGGGCAGGGCTGTGACGACGGTTGTACAGTCGGATATATGGGCAGAACGGAAACGGGACGGAGGAACTTTCGTCCCGTTCGTTTGCCAAGGCGGAAAAATCGGGGAGGGGACTCGGATGACGGAGATCCGGTATGCGGAAAGGAAGGACGAAGCGCTGTGGCGGAAGCTGGACCGCTTTTTGCCGGAGGGCGGATTCGCGGAAAAGGTGCGCACCCGGACGGCGTACGTGCTCTGCGCGGACGGCGTTTTGGCGGGGATATTGCGCTATCATCTCTTTTGGGACGAAATTCCCTTCTGTTCACTGCTTTTCGTCCGGGAAGAATGCCGCGGCAGGGGGTACGGCAAAGCCCTTCTCGGGCGCTGGGAAGAGGACATGCGGGCGCGCGGATACGATATGCTCCTCACCTCCTCCCGCGCCGACGAAAGCGCCCAGCATTTTTTCCGCAAAGCGGGATACGGGGATTGCGGCGGACTGCTTTTCGACGCGTCCTCCCGCGCGCAGCCGACGGAACTCTTTTTCCGAAAACGGCTTTGAAAAAGGCAAAAAAGCAAAAAAGACCTCTCCGCACCCTTGGCGGGGAGGTCTTTGTCGTATCCGTCCGCGTTTCGCGCCGCAGGCGACCTTATCGCAGTTTGATGCCCTCTTCCGTGAAGAGGATGTCGGAGGAATAATAGGCGGTCAGTCCGGACACGAGTTCGTCGTAGTCGGACCGGGCAAAGCATTCGCAAGCCGAGTGCATCGCGAGCTGCGCGATACCCAGGTCTGCGCTGAGCACGCCGACGTGCCCCGAAGAGATGGCGCCGAGCGTCCCGCCGCTGGGCATGTCCGAACGGTTGAAGAAGGTCTGATACTTCACGCCCGCGCGGGAGAAGATCTCCTTGACGACGGCGGAGGACAGCGCGTCCGTCGTATATGCCTTGTTGGCGTGCGTCTTGATGACCACGCCGCCGCCCGGGACGGGGCGGTTGGTGGGGTCGCATTTTTCGGGGTGATTGGGGTGCAGCGCGTGCCCGTTGTCCAGCGAGATGAAGAAGGAGGACGCGAGCGCCTTATAATATTCGCTGTCGTCGAATTTCAGCGCGTAGGCGATGCGGCGGAGCACGTTTTCGAGAAAATCCCCGCCCGCGCCCTGCATGGTGCGGCTGCCCACCTCTTCGTTGTCGAGGCACGCCGCCACGCAGATGCCGCCGCTCTCCCCCTGCGCCAGCAGCGCTTCCAGAGAGGAATATACGCTCGTCAGGTTGTCGATGCGGGGGGAAGCGAGAAATTCGCCGTTCGCGCCGAAGGTATAGGCGGGCTGGGCGTTGACGAGAAAGAGGTCGTAAGAGAGGATTTCCTTGTCCGAGAGCAGAGCGGGAAAATCGGGCGCGCCGTCGGGAAAAAGCCCGAGCAGGGGCTGTAAATCGGTCTGGGCGTTGACGGCGAATCCGTCGTTGACGCCGCGGTTCATATGCACGGCAAGGGAGGGGACGGAGACGAAGAAATCGCTCTCCGCCGTCCGGGTGCGGATCTCCCCGTCCTCCTTCACGACCAGCCTCCCCGCGATTTTCAAAGGCCTGTCGAAGAAAGTGTACCAGAGCCCGCCGCCGTACGTCTCGGCGTTGAGGCGGGCGTAAGGCCCCGTCATCTCCACGGCGTTCTCCTTGATTTTCAGCGCCGGGGAATCGGTGTGCGAAGCGACGATGCGGAAGGCGAAGCGGTCGAGCCCGTTCACGGTGAAGGCGACGATCGCGCTTCCTCCCCGCACGACGAAGTATTTTCCGCCCTCCGCAAGCGACCAGTCCTCCGTTTCGGAGAGGGGGACGAATCCGTTTTTAAGCAGGAGCGCGGCGGCGTTTTCCGCCGCGTGGTAGGCGGTGAAAGAATTGTCGAGAAATTCGGCGAGTTTGTCGGTCATACCTGAAAAACCTGTCCTTTTTAGTCGTTTTTTCTATTGTATCACACTTTCGGGCGTTCTGACAACTCTTTTGCAAAAAGATTTGCCGATCTTTTCACAGAATTTGTGTTGTACTTTCACAAAAAAGGGGTACACTATAATAAAACAAAAACCGGACGGCGATCGGGAGGGCGACATTTCCGCGGCTTTTTTTCGGCAAAATGAAAAAATGGTGAAAAGTAGTAAACAATACGCGCAAATGCTTGACAAAAGACCGCCATATGGTATAATGGAGATGCGGTGCGGGGATGACCCGGACGTCGGAAATACGAAATCCGAAAAAAAACTACAAGGAGAAGCAGTCATTATGGAAAAGAAGACAAGAGCGAAAGCGGGCAAGCAGGCAGTGGTAAAGACGAAGAACGAGGAATATCTCGGGCAGATCTTCGCGATGCTGAAAAAGATGGAGGGCGTGGTTCTGACCAAGACCCGTTCGCATTTCAACAACTCCGAAATGCGGCTTCTGGGCGAAGTCATCCTCGCGGGATACAACGGCAAGCGGATCATTTCCACCCAGCTCGCCACCCGTCTGGGCGTGACCCGTTCCGCGGTCTCCCAGATGGTGAACAAGCTGGAATCCCGCGGCATCGTCAAGCGCGTTCCCGACGACATCGACCGGAAGATCGCCTACATCGAACTTTCGGACACGGCGTTCACCTACTATAACGAAGAAAAGGGCGTCTGCTGCGACTTCGTGGGTGAGATCATCGATAAGATGGGCGAAGAAAAGCTCAATCAGCTGATCGAGCTCAGCAACGAATTCGTCAAGACGGTGGACGAACTCAGGGAGTGACGGAAGGGCGGTAAAACGCCCGATGCGGCGGAAGCGAAAAAAGCGGCTGCCGTCCGGGAGAGGACGGCGGATGAAGGAGGCGGGGAAGGACATTCTCCGCCTTCCCGCGCAAGAGGGGAGAAAACCTTTCCGGCGGGAGAATATGAGGATTATTTTATGTTGCAGCTCAAAGACATCAAAAAGGATTATCAGACAGCCGGGACGGTCGTCCACGCGCTCAAGGGGGTGTCCGTCGAATTCCGCGCCAACGAATTCGTCTGCATTCTCGGGGCGTCCGGCTGCGGCAAGACCACCCTTCTCAACATCATCGGCGGGCTGGATCACTATACTTCGGGCGATCTGGTCATCCGCGGCACTTCCACGAAAGATTACACCGACCGCGATTGGGACGTCTACCGCAATCACCGCATCGGCTTTGTCTTTCAGTCGTACAACCTGATCCCCCACCAGACGGTTTTGGGCAACGTGGAGCTGGCGCTCACCATCGCCGGCTGTTCCAAGGCGGAACGGAAGGCGCGGGCGGCGGAAGCGCTGCGCCGCGTGGGGCTGGGCAAGGAGCTCAATAAACTCCCCAATCAGCTCTCGGGCGGGCAGATGCAGCGGGTGGCGATCGCCCGGGCGCTCGTCAACAACCCGGAAATTCTGCTCGCGGACGAACCGACGGGCGCGCTCGATTCGGAGACGAGCGTCCAGATCATGGACCTCATCCGGGAAATTTCCGGCGAGCGGCTGGTCATCATGGTCACCCACAACCCCGATCTGGCGGAGAAATACGCCAACCGCATCGTGCGCCTCAAAGACGGCCTGATCGTCTCCGATTCCAATCCCTACGACAGCGCGGCGGAGCGGAAGGAGCTTGAAAAGAAGCTGAAAGAGAAGGGGATCACGCCCGCGCAGGTGAAGGCATGGAAGGCGAAAAAAGCGGCGCAGGGCAGGGCGGAGGAAAAGGCGGCGATGTCCGTCGGCACTTCCCTGGGGCTCAGTGCGCGCAACCTGCGCGCCAAAAAGGGCAGGACGGTCGTCACGTCGATTGCGGGCAGCATCGGCATCATCAGCGTCTGTCTGGTGCTGGCGCTGTCCAACGGATTCCAGGGATATATCCGGCAGACGGAGGAGGATATGCTCTCCTACTATCCCCTGCAGGTGACGGAGACGACGCTCGACATCACTTCCGTCATGTCGGGGATGGCAACTGCGGGCGAGATGCCCGATCTGTCCGAACTCGACGATAAGGTGTACGTCAATTCCTTTCTGACCCGCATCGCCAAGGGCATGACCGTGACCAACGACATTTCGCAGGAATATATCGACTATCTCGAAGAGATGGACGAAAGCCTGTGGTACGCGATTCAGTACGATTACGGCGAAACTTTGGCGGACAATCTGGTCACGGGGGTGGTGACGGGCACGACGGAGGAAAATTCGACGACCCGGTACATGTCTCTGACGCGGCTCAAAGAATTTTACGTGACGGAACTCAACAACTATGCCTCCGAATATGCGGAGCTCGCCTATCTCGTGGACTATCTCGGCGAAGTCGTCCATAAGATGCCGGGCACGGCGGATTTTTCGGACGAGCGGTATGCCGAATACGTCTCGTCGCAGTACGACGTCATCGCGGGCGAATTTCCCGATTCCGAAAACGAAGCGGTGCTGGTCATCGGCGGCAACAACGACGCCACCGACCTGCTGCTCGCCCAGCTCGGGCTGTTGGAGGAATATAAATTCCTTTCGCTGTTCGAACAGGGAGAGACGGATTCGGACGAATATATGACCATCGATTTCGACGACGTCGTGGGCAAACAGTACACCCTGTTTTACAACGACGGCGTATATACGGAAAACGGGGTGGGCATGTACCCGTTTACATACAGCGGGGACAAGACGTCCCTGGACGCGGACGGACAGGGGCTCGAAATCACCGTCAGCGGCATTCTCCGCCTCAAAGACGATCTCTCTTACGGCTGTCTTTCGAACGGGCTCAATCTCACCGAAAAGACGGTGACCGATTATATACAGGGCAATCGGCAGTCGAAGATCGTGCAGTGGATGAACGATCCCGCCAACGGCATTCCCTATGAGGATACGATCATCTATCGTTCTCCCGCCGAACATCTCAACGATTACTATTATCATTATCAGGACGACGTGACGGGGATAGAGGGGTATCTGGCGACGGACGTCTCCCGCGCCGTCCGGGCGATCGGCGGGGACGACATGCCGAGCTCCATCTCCATCTATCCCACCGATTTCGACACGAAAGAGCAGATACTCGCATACCTGGATGCCTGGAACGATTCGCACGAAGAGGAGGAACAGATCGTCTATACGGACACCGTGGGCACGATGATGAGTCTCGTGCAGACCATTCTGGACGCGGTGACGTACGTGCTCGTCGCCTTTACGGCGATCTCCCTCATCGTCTCCTCCGTGATGATCGGCATCATCACCTACGTCTCGGTGGTGGAGCGGACCAAGGAGATCGGCGTGCTGCGCTCGCTGGGGGCGCGGAAGAAGGACATCCGGACGCTGTTCAATGCGGAGACCTTCCTCATCGGTCTGTTCGCGGGGCTGATCGGCGTGGGCGGCACCTATCTGCTGTCCGTTCCCATCAATCTGCTTTTGGGACACTTGACGGGCATTTCGACGCTGGCGGCGCTGCCTGTCGGACAGGGATTTGTCATGATGTGCGTGAGCATCGTTCTGACCCTCATCAGCGGACTGGTGCCCGCGCAGGCGGCGGCGAAGAAAGATCCCGTCATCGCCCTCCGCACCGAGTGAGGAAGGGCGTATTCGGTCGGACCGCAGATCGGTTTTTCGGGCGCAGCCGTTCGGCTGCGCCCGAAAACGATTATAAAGCGGCGCGCCTCTGAAAGAAATTCACAAAAGGCGGCGCGGCGGGTGTGAACTATGATGATTTGCGCCGAAAAGGGAATTTATTTGACATTTTTCCCGCCTTTTGATACAATAATATATGAAAAAGTGGGCAAAACCCCCTTTTTCGGAGGAAAACACATCGGCATGACCGGCGGAAGAGGGCTTCCGGCCGGAAAAGAACAGGGGCAGGACAGGAGAAGAAAAAAATGACGGTAAGAGACAGCTTTCTTTGCAAGATCCCCATCGCGCACCGGGGATTGCACGAAGGCGTGCCCGAAAATTCCCGCGCGGCGTTTGCCAAGGCGATCGAGGAGGGGTATGCCATCGAGACGGACGTGCGCCGCACCAAGGACGGCACCATCGTCGTCGTGCACGACGACAATCTCAAACGCCTCACCGGGTTGGAGGGCAAGGTCAGCCGCTCCACCTGGCGGGAGCTTTCCTCCCTCCGTTTGGGGGACACGGACGAGAAGATCATGACCCTCGAAGAGTGTCTCGAATACATCGACGGCAGGGCGCCGCTCCTGCTCGAAGTCAAGGATTTGTATACGGTCGTCGGCTTCCCCCGCGAAGTCGTGAACGTCATGCGGCAGTACAAAGGGGAATACGCCCTGCAATCCTTCAATCCCTTTTGCGTCCACCGCTTCAAACAGCTGGCGCCCGACGTGCTGCGCGGCCAGCTCGCGGTGGGGATTTTCTCCCCCGACGTGCTGATTTCCTGTCGGGATACGCTGGAAGGATTCGACATCTCCCCCGAAATTTTCGCCTGTGAGGGCGGGCTCACCCGTCGCCAGGTCAAGGAGGCGGTGGCAAAGGCGGCGGAACAGTCCGGCTTCACCGACACCCACAAGCATTGGAAATTCGACGCCTGGGCGGTCAAGACGATGATCATGAACTTCATCACCAAGCCCGATTTCGTCAGCTATTGCTGTTATAATCTGCCCTATCACCGCGCGAAGAAAAAGGAAAACCGCGCCGTGCTCGGCTGGACCATCCAGAGCGAAGCGCAGGCGGAAAAGCTCCGTCCCTGGGTGGACAACGTGATCTTTGAAAATTTCCGTCCCCGCAAAACGGCGGAGTGAGCGGGTATATTCGGCGGCAGCCGGGCAGAACGCAGAGCGGTCTGTCCGGCTTTTTGTCCGTATGGCGTAAACCTGTATGATATAAAGGAGAAAGGGAATGGAAAAAATAATTATGAGCTTATTCAGCGGCATTATCGCGTTGGCGCAGTTCATTTTCTATTCGTAGTGCTCGCAGGATTACGACGGGTACCGTCGGGTGAATCTGCCGGACGAGCAGCTGGGCAGCGTCATGCTGCCCGAAAATTGGGAAGTGACGACGGAAGACGGGTACATGTACTTTTTGGACGCCGACAGCGGGGAGGTTATAGCCGAAGAGCATTTTCGGGGGATTTATATTCACGATCTCTATTATGACAGCAGCGGAAAACTTTGTGAGGAAATCACCGACGAAAGGAGATATAACGAGAAATTCGAGAATTATGTGGAGTCGGAGGGGATAGAGGCGAGCGGCAACTCAAACGGCGGACAATACGGGATATTTCTTTGCATGTATGAAGGAAGGGAATTTGAAATGAGAAGTTTATTGTTTATAGGAACCAATTCCCATTATTCTCTGGAAATGTATGTATTACAGGAAGTGTCCACGGAAGTTTTGTCCGCAATCGCCAAATCGTATCAATACGAAAAATCGGCGTAACAAGCGGCGGAAAGAGCCGCGGATCGGCGCCGCACGTCGGGCGGACGTGCGGCGTTTTTATGCCTTTGACGTATCAAAGACAATAAAAAATAAGCATTTGACATAGGCGGAAAGGGGTGCTATAATAAGGTCGCGAAATCGGGGAACGGGAAAATCCCGGATTCGCGGAGGTTGATTTATGGAACGGACAAAGAAATTGGTGGCTTATTTTTCCTGCGGCGGAGTCACCGCCCGCGCCGCGCAAAAGATCGCGGACGCCGCGGAGGCGGACTTGTTTGAAATCGCGCCCGCCGTGCGCTATACGGCGGCGGATCTCGACTGGACGGACAAAAACAGCCGTTCGACCAAAGAGATGAACGACCCCGACTGCCGCCCGCAGATGGCGGGCAGGGTTGAGAACATCGGCGATTACGGCGTCGTGTTCGTCGGTTTCCCCATCTGGTGGTACGTGGCGCCGCGCATCGTGCAGACCTTTCTCGAAAGCGCCGATTTTTCGGGAAAGACGATCGTGCCCTTCTTCACTTCGGGGGGTAGCGGCGAAGGCAGGACGGCGGAAATCCTCAAAAAGAGCGCGCCCGATTGCGCCTGGAAGCCCTGCCGCCGGTTTACGGGCGGGGAGAGCGCGGAGGACGTGCGCGCATGGCTCTCTTCCCTCGGCCTTTGAAATCGGGATAAAAAAGGAGAAATCATGGACAGAATCGAGTTGTGCGAAGAAAAATTCAAGGAACTTTTCGGGGGCAAACCGACGACGACGGAGGGAAACGACCCCGAATTCATGCGCATATTGCAGCGCTTTATTTTCGGCGAAGTGTGCTATACGGGCTCGCTCGACAACCGGATGCGGGAGCTGGTCACCATCACCGTTCTGGCGGTGAACGCAACCCTGCCCCAGCTGAAATCCCATGTCGCCGCCTGCCTGCACGTCGGCGTGACCCCGGAGGAGATCCGGGAGGCGATCTATCAGTGCGCCCCCTTCATCGGATTCCCCAAGACGCTGAACGCGATCGCCGCGATGGACGAAGCGTTTGCGGCGGCGGGCATTTCCCTGCCCCTTAAAGACGGCGGCACGACGGGGGAAGAGGAGCGCTTTTCCGCGGGGAAGAAATTGCAGGAATCCCTGTACGGGACGGAAATCAAGGACAGATATACCTGGCTGCCCGACGGCTTCGCGGAGGCGGTACCCCGCTGGCTCACCGAACTCGGCTTCGGGGATTTTATGACCCGCAAGGGCATGGACGGAAAGACGCGGGAGCTTCTCACGGTCATCATTCTCGCGGCGCTGGGCGGCGCGGAAGTGCAGCTTCGTTCGCACGTCGCAGGCGCGCTGAAAGCGGGAAACACGAAGGAGGAGATCGTCTGCGCGCTCGCGCACGCCATGCCGTATATGGGAATCCCCCGGCTGTTCAATGCGCTGAACTGCGCCAAAGAGCTGCTTTCGTAAACTCCGGCAGAAATTTCCGCAAAAAAAGAAAAGGAGTGAAAAAATATGGAATACAAAGATTTTGAAAGACAAAACGTGTTCGGCAGGGGCGGCGAAAATACCGCTTACGCGCGGTTTTTCATCGGCAGATCCTATCTCAATCCCCTGACGCCCGCGGGCGTTTCCCCCGCGTTCGCCAACGTCACTTTCGAGCCGGGCTGCCGCAACAACTGGCATATCCACCACGCGAAGAAAGGGGGCGGACAGATCCTCCTTTGCACGGCGGGCAGCGGCTGGTATCAGGAATGGGGAAAACCGGCGCGCAGCCTTTCTCCCGGCGACGTCGTGGTCATCCCCGCGGGCGTAAAGCATTGGCACGGCGCCAAAAAGGATTCCTGGTTTGCCCACATCGCCGCGGAAGTCCCCGGCGAAGAGACGAAAAACGAATGGCTGGAACCCGTCACGGACGAAGAATATTCCGGACTTTGAAATTCTTTTGTCCGGCGCCGGAATCGGCGAAAGGGAGCAAAAATATCCGGAATAAAATATACGGAAATCCGAAAATCCGGCGGCGCGTACCGCCGGATTTTTTTTGCGCTGTTTTGAAAATATGCGATTTGCACGATTTTATGCTTTTTTGCCGAAAAACGACAAAATCCCGAAAAAAATAACGCGATAAAAAGAATTTACGTTTTTTCGGCCGATGTATTTTGGCTGAAAAAGAAAAATATTTTAATAAATGACTTAAATTTTTTGAAAAATGTACGTTTATAAAGTAGACAGAATAAAAAAAATATGGTAAAATATGAGAAAAGGAAAAGTCTTTTTTGCCCCCGCGGTCGTGCGGACGGAAAAAACGGCGATCCGGATCGTATTTTTTCGGGAGAATGCTTATGAAAATCGGAATGCTGACCAGCGGCGGGGATTGCCCGGGGCTCAACGCGGTGATGCGCGCTTTTGCAAAATATGCTTTTTCGCATATTGCCGACGTAAAAATTTTCGGCTTTCTCAACGGGTACACCGGACTTATCGAAAATGAGTACGAAGAACTCGAAGAGAAGGATTTCGAAAATCTCCTGCTCGCGGGCGGGACGATGCTCGGGAGCAAGCGGCAGCCCTTCAAGCTGATGACGGAAACGGACGGCAACAACCGCTCCAAGCTGGACAAGATGAAGGAGACGTATAAAAATCTCGGGCTGGACTGTCTCATCACCCTGGGCGGCGCGGGCACGCACAAGACCGCCGCGCTCCTCTCTGCGGAGGGCTGCAACGTCATCGGTCTGCCCAAGACCATCGACAACGACATCTGGGGCACCGACGTCACGTTCGGATTCGAAACGGCGATGGAGACCGCGACGCTCTGCATCGACAAAATGCACAGCACGGCGTCCAGTCACGGCAGGATCATGCTCGTGGAGGTCATGGGCAACAAAGTGGGCTGGCTCACGCTGTACGCGGGGCTTGCGGGCGGCGCGGACATGATCCTCATCCCCGAAATCCCTTACGACGAAGACGCCGTGGTGGAATTTCTGGAAAAGCGCCGCAAGGCGGGCGCACGGTACAGCATCGTGGCGATCGCGGAAGGCGCCATGAGCAAGGAGGAAGCGGCGCTGCGCAAGAAGGAACGGCTGGCGCTCCGCGCGGCGAGAGGGGAGACGACGGTCACCCAGCGGCTGGCGCGCAATATCGAAGCGCGGACGGGCGTGGAGACGCGGACGCAGGTCATCGGCTATCTGCAGCGGGGCGGCTCGCCCAACCCTTACGACCGCGCCCTCTGCACCCTTATGGGCAGCTATGCGGGGGAACTTGCGGAAAAGGGGAAATTCGGCGTCACGGTTGCCTATTCCGGCGGGCGCGTCACGTACAATTCCCTTTCCGACATCGCGGGAAAGGCGAAAAGCGTACCGCCGACGCATCCGATGGTGCGGGCGGCGAAATCGATCGGCATCAGCTTCGGCGTATTTTAAGCGCCATACATCGCGAAATACTGTGTCGGGCTGCGTTTTCCTTTGGTCGTGTACGTTTAAGTACACTCCCCTTTTGAAAAGGGGAGGTGTCGAGCGGAGCGAGACGGAGGGGATAAATTTCTCAGAGGGGATAAATTCCTCATTAAGATCGCCGTATTTTCCCGCGGGAAAATGCAGGGAAATAAAGTTATAAAAAAGAGCGGAAAAATTTTCGGAAAAATAAACCGCAAAAAAATAATTGCGATAAAAAATAAATGATTCAAATCCAATGAAAATCGCGTAAAAAAACCGCGGAAGGCGGAAAAAATATAGAAAAGGCAAGAAAAATTCAAGTATTTTTCAAGGAGAGATCATATGAAATTTGCAATCATCGACATCAGTTCCAGCAGCATTTCGCTCCTGGCGGCGGAAGGGGAAAAGACGTTTGACATCCTGTTCCGGGAGCGGGAAAACGTATCCATCCTGCATTACATGGAGGGGAAAAACCTCTCCGAGCGCGGCGTGGAAAAAATCGCGGAAAATCTCGGAAAAATGAAAGAGATCTGCCGCAAAGCGGGCATCGATAAATGCTATGTCATATCCACCGCCTCCATGCGCAATTTCGAAAATTTCGAATGGGTCATCGAAGAACTGTATAAGCGCGTTGCCGTCCGCGTCAATCTTCTCGACGGTCAGGAAGAGGCGTACTGCGACCTCGTCTCCAACGAGCGTTACCGCGCGCTCGACCGCGCCGTGCTCGCGGACATCGGCGGGGGCAGCATCGAGCTTTGCGACCTCACGAAGGACAATCCCGATTCCCTCGTCTATCTCGATTTCGGTCCCATCCAGATCAATCACCGCTTTGTCGCCAATATCCACCCCACGGAAGGGGAGGCGAAAGACATCAAGAAATACGTCCGTAAAAAGCTGGAAAAATCCGGCCTTCCGGGCGGCGGGGCTCTGTCCACGGCGGTGCTCGTCGGCGCGACCAACCAGGCGATTTACGACGTGTACTGCGACTATTACGACGAAGAGCGGGCGGCGGGCGAAAAGCGCATCGAATACGACCGCCTGAAAAAGCTGTGTAAGCATCTCGTGCGCTCTTCCGACCGCAGTATGCTCGTCCTCAAAAACGCGCCCGAAAAGATCTATACGCTTACGACGGCGACCGTCATCCTGCGCGCCATGCTCAAATATTTCGGCGTTTCCAACGTCGTCGTTTCCGAATTCGGCGTGAAAGAGGGCTATCTTTCCCTCGTTACCGACGGCAGATGGAAGGGAGTAGAGACCGATCTCGACGAAGTCCCCGAAGGCGTTTCGGTTCCGGCGCCTGTGGAGGAACAGCCCGTCGCCGAAAAGAAAGCCGGGAAGGGCAGGAAAGCCGCCAAAGCCGCCAAAGCCGAAAAGGCGGAGGAAAAACCCGCCGCCAAGCGCCGCGGACGTCCCAAAAAAGCCGTTGCGGAAGAGAAGCCCGCGGAGGTCGTAACGGAAGTCAAGGCAGAGGAAAAACCCGCCGCCAAGCGCCGCGGACGCCCCAAGAAAGCCGTTGCGGAAGAGAAACCCGCGGAGGTCGCAGAAGAAGTCAAGGCAGAGGAAAAACCCGCCGCCAAGCGCCGCGGACGTCCCAAGAAAGCCGTTGCGGAAGAGAAGCCCGCGGAAGTCGTCGAAGAAGTCAAAGCGGAGGAAAAGCCCGTTGTCAAGCGCCGCGGACGTCCCAAGAAAGCCGTTGCGGAAGAGAAGCCCGCGGAAGTCGCAGTGGAAGTCAAGGCAACCGAACCGGAAGCGACGGAAACGGCGCCCGCAGAAATCGTGACGGAAGTCAAAGCGGAAGAAAAGCCGGCGGCAAGACCGGCGCGGCGCAGAAGGGCGCGCACCGTCAAGGCTGCGGAGACCGAAGAAGAGGTAAAACCCGCACGCCGCACCCGCCGCAAGGCGGAAAAGCCCGCGGACAAAGACCCCGCGGAGGCGAAGCCCGTCCGCCGCACCCGCCGCAAGGTAGAAAAGTCCGCGGATAAAGAGCTCGCGGAGGTAAAACCCGTCCGCCGTACCCGCCGCAAAGCCGCCAAGCCCGCGGCGCCGGAAATGCCCGAAATTCCCGAAGGGGCGACGCCCGAAGACATCGCGGAAATCATCCGGACGGCGGCCGCCGAAGCCGGAGTCCCCGTGGAAATCACCTTTGAAGAAAGCGTTTCCGAAACCGCGGAAGCGCCCGCATCCGACGCGCCCGCCGAAACAGTCGGAACGCCCGAAGCCGCCGAAGCCGCCGAAGTGACCGAAAGGGCGGAAAGCGTTCAGGCGGAACCCGCCCGGGCCGCGGAGGAAACCGCGCCGGCGGCGGAAGCAGGAAAGGAGGAGAACGGTGACCAAGGGGTATAAAGACATGTTCGTGAAGGGGATTTACTGCAATCGGGAATATTCCTGGCTGCAATTTAACCGCCGCGTGCTGGATCAGGCGAGCGACCTCACCAATCCCCTTCTCGAACGCTGTAAATTTCTGGCGATCTTCTGCTCCAACCTGGACGAATTTTTCATGGTGCGGGTGGGTAGCCTCCTGAACGAGAGCAAGCTGGACCCGACGGCGCGCGAGAACAAGACCGGCCTCACCGCGGAAGAGCAGGTGGAGGGGATTCTCGGCGTGGTGAAGGGGCTGTATAAGGAGAGTTCGGCGGTATTTTCCCGCCTGAAAGCGGAACTTGCCAACAACGGGATGCGCATTCTGCGCCCGTACGAACTCACCGTGCGCCAGCGCGCGCAGTGCGAAGCGCACTTTTTCGAAGCGGTGCTGCCCCTCCTTTCGCCCATGGTGCTGGACGCGAAACATCCGATGATCCGCTTCGAGAACAAGCACCTGTACATGATGTTCGAGCTGGAAAAGGAAAACCGTCCGATGTTCGGGGTGATGGCGATCCCCGCGGCGGCGGAGCGGCTGTTCCGCATCGAAGGGGGCAAGAAAATCAACCTCATCACGATCGAAGATCTCGTCTCCGAATTCGGGCATTACGCCTTTCCGGGCTATTCGGTCAAGGGGAAGGCGATGCTCCGCGTGACGCGCAACGCCGATTTCGACACGGAGGTGGACGACGCCGATCTCGAACACGATTTCGACTTCTCCAAATACATGAAGCGCAAGGTGGGGATGCGCCCGATGCTGGACGCCGTGCGGCTGGAAATCGACAAGAACAGCGACCGCCTGCGCTCCTTCGTCCTCAAAAATCTCAATCTCAAAAAGTCCTATTGTTTCAAGGTCGAGCATTATCTCGACTATAAATTCCTCTTCTCTCTGGGCAAGTATTTCCCGGAAAAGAAGGAAGCCATTCTGAAATATCCTCCCTTCAAGGGCAGGGTGGCGTCCGATTTGCAGCCCCCCGCCAGCCTGATCGAGCGGGTGCGGGAAAAGGACGTCTTTCTCGCCTATCCCTTCGATTCGATGGATCCGCTCGTGCGCCTTCTCAACGAGTGCGCGGAGGACGAGCGGGTGGTGTCCGTCAAGATCACCATCTATCGGCTCGACAACCATTCCCGCATCGTGGAGGCGTTGAAGCGCGCCAGCGAGAACGGCAAGGAAGTGACCGTCGTCATCGAGCTCTGCGCCCGGTTCGACGAAGAAAACAACATGTATTTCGCGGGCGTGCTGCGGGAGGCGGGCTGTACCATTATCTACGGCATGCAGAATTATAAAGTGCATTCCAAGATCATTTCCGTGCTTTTAAGCGAAGGCGGGGAAGTGGAGTACATCACCCATCTCGGGACGGGCAACTACAACGAAAGCACCGCCAAGCAGTACACCGATCTCAACATCATCACGGCAAACCGCGAGATCGGCGAAGACGCGGCGGCGTTCTTCCGCAACATCGCCATCTGCAACACCGATTATCGTTACGACAGGCTCCTCGTCGCCCCGCAGGGGCTGAAAAAGGGGCTGCTCGAATGTATCGACGAGCAGATCGCGCGCGCGAAAGAGGGCAAGCCCGCCCGCATCGTCGCCAAGATGAATTCGCTCACCGACAAACAGATGATCGACCGCCTTTACGAAGCGGGCAAGTGCGGCGTGAAGATCTCGATGATCGTGCGCGGCATCTGCTGCCTTCTGCCCGGCATCCCCGGCGAGACGGACAATATCCGCATCGTCTCCATCGTCGGCAGATTTCTGGAACATTCCCGCATCTACTGTTTCGGGGAGGGGGAAGAGCGCAAGATGTACATTTCCAGCGCCGACCTCATGACCCGCAACACCGACCGCCGCGTGGAGATCGCGACGCCCGTTCTGGACAAGAGCATCGAAGAGCGCATTTACCGCATGCTGACGGTGCTGCTTTCCGACAACATCAAGGCGCGGGTATTTTTGCCCGACGGCGGCTATAAAAAGACCGAACAGGTGGGCGAAGGGATCGATTCGCAGAACGTATTCCTTTCGGGCGTCTGAAAATTCGGTACATAGAACAGAACGCAAAGCGCGGCTTTCCTTTTCCGGAAAGCCGCGATATTTTTATAAAACTTATAAAACGGAAAGAGCAGGGTTTTGACGAATGAAAAAATAAAGGGCAACCGAATTATTGTTTGCTGATGATTGTCGGGCGGGCATAGAGCATTTCTCCACTCTATAATTTCAGTATAACACAATCGGGCGGAAAAGTCAACGGCGCGGGGGAAATCCCCTCCGATTCCCGCCGAAAAAATGTCTCCCGCAAAATCCGTAAAAAACTGCCGCGCGGCGCGGGCGGGGAAGCTTTCCGCGCTTTCGTCTATTTCCGATAAAAAATGTCTTTGCTATCCGTTCATTTTTTGTTTGACATCCCATTTCGCTTGTGATAGAATAGTAAAGTCGGGACAAATTTACCCCTTGTCCGGACGGAAACGGAGGGCGCCCGAAAAGGCGCCGGAAAAATCGGTAAAATCGCCGTCGGGATTTCCCGCGGCGGAAAACACGGGAGGAATTATGAGCAGACTGAGTATCATTACGCAGAACAAGGCGCAAGCCACCGTGGAGGAGCTGTACAAAGATGTGGAACGCCGCATCAGCGCCAGCCCTTCCGGGCTTTGCCCCGTGGATATGGCGGCATCCTTTCTGAAGATGTGCCATGCCCAATCCTGCGGCAAATGCGTGCCCTGCCGCATCGGGCTGGGGACGCTGGAAAAACTTCTGGACGACGTTCTGGACGGCAACGCGACGCTGGACACCATCGAACTCATCCGGAAGACGGCGGAGGGCATCTATTATTCCGCCGACTGCGCCATCGGCTACGAAGCGGCGCGCATGGTCCTGAAAGGAATCGAAGGATTCCGCGACGATTTCGTCGAACACATCGAACACGGGCGTTGCAAATGCGCCCTCAACCAGCCCGTTCCCTGCGTGGCGCAGTGCCCTGCGGGCGTGGACATTCCGGGCTACATATCCCTCATCGAAGCGGGCAGATGCGCGGACGCCGTGCGCCTCATCCGCAAGGACAACCCCCTCGTGGCGGTGTGCGGGCTCATCTGCGAACACCCCTGCGAAGTGCGCTGCCGCCGGAGCATGATGGACGCCTCCATCAACATCCGCGGCCTCAAACGCTACGCGGTGGAAAACGCGGGCGAAGTGCCCGTGCCCGAACCCCTGCCCCCCACGGGCAAGAAAGTGGCGGTCATCGGCGGCGGTCCCGGCGGCATTTCGGCGGCGTACTATCTCACGCTGATGGGTCATTCGGTCACCCTGTTCGAAGCCAAGAAGAAGTTGGGCGGCATGCTCCGTTACGGCATCCCCAGCTACCGCCTTCCCCGCGAAATTCTCGATAAGGAGATCGCCGAACTCATGTCGGTGGGCGTGGACGTGCGCACGGAGACCCCCGTGGGCGAAAATCCCAGCATTCTCGACCTCAAAAAGGACTACGACGCGGTGTATATCGCCATCGGCGCGCAGACGGATAAAAAGATCGGCATCGAAGGGGAGGACGCGAAAGGGGTCATCTCCGCCGTGGAGATGCTGCGCGGGATCGGCGACGACGAAATGCCCGATTTCAAGGGCAAGGACATCGTCGTCATCGGCGGCGGGAACGTGGCGATGGACGTCGCGCGTTCGTCTGTCCGCCTCGGCGCCAAGCGGGTGCGCATCGTCTACCGCCGCCGGCAGGTGGACATGACCGCGATGAAAGAGGAAGTCGCGGGCGCCATCGAAGAGGGCTGCGAAGTTCTGGAACTCTGCTCCCCTTTGCGCATCGAAAAGGACAAGGACGGCAACGCCGTGGCGCTCTGGGTCAAGCCCCAGATCATCGGCGCCTACGACCGCGGCAGACCCAAGCCCTGCAACTCCGCCAAGCCCGAAGAGCGGCTCGCCTGCGATCTCGTCCTGGTCGCGATCGGACAGGGTATCGAATCGCGCAGCTTTGAAAAGCACGGCATCCCCGTCAAGCGCGGGGTGATCGATGCCCTGAACTGGAGCGGCGTCAAGGACATCCCCGGCGTGTTTGCGGGCGGTGACTGCGTCACCGGCCCCGCCACCGTCATCCGCGCGATCGCGGCGGGCAAGGTCGCCGCGGCGAACATCGACGAATATCTCGGCTTCCGCCACGAACTCAAAGTGGACGTGGACATCCCGCCCATCCGGCTGGACGACCGGCTTCCCTGCGGCAGGGTGAACATGAAGGAGCGCAACGCGTCCGAGCGCAAGAACGACTTCAAGCTGATGGAATGCGGCATGAGCGAAGAAGAGGCGCTGCAAGAAGCCCGCCGCTGCCTGCGCTGCGATCATTTCGGCTACGGCATCTTCAAAGGAGGGAGGGTGGAAAAATGGTAAATCTGAAAATCAACGGCATTTCCGTCGCGGTGGAAGAGGGCACGACCATCTTGAACGCCGCCCTGAAAGCGGGGGTATCCATCCCCACGCTCTGCTATCTCAAAGACATCAACGAAATCGCCGCCTGCCGCGTGTGCGTGGTGGAGATCAAGGGTAAGGAAAAGCTGGTCACGGCGTGCAACAACGAAGTCAAAGAGGGAATGGAGATCTACACCAACAGCCCCAAGGTGCGCAACACCCGCAAGATCAACGTGGAACTCATCCTTTCCCAGCACGACGCCCATTGCGCCACCTGCGTGCGCAGCCGCAACTGCTCGCTGCAAAATCTCGCCAACGATCTGGACATCATCGACCAGCGCTTCGAAAAGCATTTCGTCAAGGCGGCATGGCCGAAGACCTTCCCCCTGATCCGGGACGCCAATAAGTGCATCAAGTGCATGCGCTGCATACAGGTATGCGACAAGATACAGGATATGCACATCTGGGACGTCACCAATACCGGTTCGCGCACGACGGTGGACGTCTCCCGCGGCCGCATGATCAAGGAGACGGACTGCACGCTGTGCGGCCAGTGTATCACCCATTGCCCGACGGGCGCTTTGCGCGAGCGGGACGACACGGAAAGGGTGCTGGACGCGCTCGCCGATCCCGAAAAGATCACCGTCGTACAGGTCGCGCCCGCGGTGCGCGCCGCCTGGGGGGAGAGCTTCGGCCTTCCCGGCGAGTTCGCCACCGTCAAACGGCTGGTCTCCGCCCTCCGCAGGATGGGGATGGACTACATATTCGACACCGATTTCACCGCCGACCTCACGATCATGGAAGAGGGGAGCGAATTTCTCAAAAGGCTGCCCGAAATCAAAAAGAGCGGCAAGCCGATGTTCACCTCCTGCTGCCCGGGCTGGGTGCGGTTTATCAAGTCGCAGTATCCCGATTACATCTCCTGCCTCTCGACGGCGAAGTCGCCGCAGCAGATGTTCGGCGCCATCGCCAAGAGCTATTACGCCGACCTTCTGGGCGTGGAGCCGGAGCGCATCTTCTGCATCTCCGTGATGCCCTGCGTCGCCAAGAAGCACGAATGCGCCCTGCCCAACATGAACGACGCGGGCGCGGGACAGGACGTGGACGTCGTACTCACCACCCGCGAAATCGACCGTCTCATCCGCGCCGAACACATCATCCCGCAGGATCTGCAGGAAGAGGAGTTCGACCAGCCTTTGGGCATCGGTTCGGGCGCGGGCGTCATCTTCGGCACGACGGGCGGCGTCATGGAAGCCGCGCTCCGCTCCGCCTACTATCTCGTGACGGGCAAGAATCCCGATCCCGACGCCTTCTATGCCGTCCGGGGGATGCAGGGCTGGAAGGAAGCCAAGTTCGACGTGGCGGGCACGGAAATTTCCGTCGCCGTGGCGCACGGGCTGGGCAATACCCGTAAGCTCATGGAGGCGATCGTCCGCGGCGAAGTCAGATACGATTTCGTCGAGATCATGGCCTGCCCGGGCGGTTGCGCGGGCGGCGGCGGTCAGCCCATCCACGAGGGATGCGAGCTTGCGGAAGAGCGCGGCGGAACACTGCGCAAGCTGGACGAAGCGAGCGCTATCCGCTTCTCGCACGAGAATCCGTCTATTGTCAAGTGCTACGAGAATTACCTGCAAAAGCCCATGTCCCATCGCGCGCACGAGCTTTTGCACACCGACCACAAGGCTTGGCTGATGCCGGGCGAACCTGCGGGGAAATAATCGAAACGGCGCAAAGAGGCGCGGGCATTTGCCCGCGCCTCTTTTGCCGGTCGTACTCTTTGCGGGCGAAACACGTTCTTCTTCCCTTTATGTCAAAGGAAAGTGCCCCTGCCCATACCTCCCCTTATGGGTTAGGAAGCGAAACGCCTACCCATGCCTCCCTTTATGGTAAGGG
>DVGN01000078.1 GCA_018712725.1 Candidatus Scatosoma pullicola | reverse complement strand
GATACGCGTTTCCCCCGTTCCGCGCGAACCCGTCTACCGTTAAAACGCGTAGATACAAGCAAGACGCGAAGGGCGCGGATTTTGCGCCGCGAGTTTACTTAGACGTAAGTGACCAAGCAAAAACGCAAGCCCGACAAAGTATTGCGACGTATATACGCGTTTCGCCCGGATAAAAACGACCTTGCCCAAGCGTTTCGCCCCAATAAACCGAAAAAGGTTACCGTTAAAACGCGGAGAAGGGTTGCAGATTGCGTCCGAAGCCGGAAGGTTCACCGCAGCGATTTTACTTATACGTAAATGAGCAAGGGGAATACCGGTGAGGGCGCAAGATGCGCCCTTATACCGCGTTTCGCCCCAATAAACCAGTTACTCCGACAAAAATATCTGCGCCTGATAATTCCACTTCAAAATCCCCGAGAGGACGACCAACAGCACGGAAAAATCCGGCCGGACGCCGTATTCCGTCTCCGCCCTTGCCAGCAGAGCCTCCGTCGTCTGGCGGCGGTTTTCCTCCGTGCAGTCGGCGCACAGATATTTCCCCGCCGGCAAAACCCTTATGCCCTCCGTCTGCTTATACTTCGTGCACACGGCAAACAGCCGCTGCCGCCCCGTCTCCTCATAGATCCCCGCCAGATCCTCAAAGGCGAAATCCCCTTTCAGTTCCTCCGGCAGCTGCCCGTAAAAATGGCGGTGGTAATTCCAAAGATTGTCCACCGCAGGCCGCTCCATCGACTCGGACAGCAGAATCACCCGCCGGGGCAGAACTTTTATAAAGGGTGCCTTTGCGGACGGCTCGCTTTGCCGCTTGCTCTCGTAATGCCTGCGGGCGCGCCCGATCTTCGCCTTCGCGTCCTGCAATTCGGCGATCTTCTCGTCCGCGTTGCGCTCCGCCCGTTTCAGGGCGTCCACGATCTTGCCGAAATCCCCGTAGGACAAAATTTCCTTGATCTCCGCCAACGACAGATCCATGCAGCGCAGCGCCCGTATCGTTTCCAGACGGACGATCTCCCGCTGCGAATAATAGCGATACCCCGTCCACTCGTCCGCTTTGCACGGCTTCACCAGCCCGATCCTGTCGTAATGCCGCAGCGTCTCGGCGGTCATGTGCACGATTTCCGCCGCTTCGCCGATCGAAAAAAATTTTTCCATACCCCTCCTTTTTTCTTGACCTTTGTGTAACACAAAGGTTTATACTCATTATAACATCAAAGAAAAAGCATGTCAAGAAAATTCAGGAGGTATCCAAACATGAAAAAACTGACCGCACTTTTCGGCGCCGCCGTGGGCGCCATCGCACTTCTCTTTTCGTCTGCCGGCTGTTCGGACGGCGGGGATTTTACGGAAAAATCCTGGCAGTCGGAGGAGGCAATAGAACAGATCGTCGTCGACGTAGCCGACCGGGCGCTGGAAATCGGCGCCTCCGAAGACGGCTATGTCCGCATCGACTATTTCGACGGCGAAAAGGAATTTCTCGATATTTCCCTCTCCGACGGGCAGCTGACCGTCAGACTCGATTACGACAAAGGCTGGACGGATTTCATCGGCACAAAACCGTCGGCGGAATATCGGAAAATATCGATAAAGATCCCCGACGGCGCCCTTCTCAGCCTGTCGGCAGCCACCACCGACGAAGACATCAGAGTGACGTCGCTGTCCGTTGCGGAGAGTATGACGCTCGATTCCAACGGCGGCAGCGTCCTCTGCGAGCGGGTCGGCGTGGGCAGATCGATCGGCATGACGGCGAAAAACGGAAACATCACGGGCAGCGTTCTGGGCGGCTGGGACGATTTTTCCATCTCCTGCAAAATCAAGAAAGGGGACAGCAATCTGCCGGAATATAAAGAGGGCGGAACGAAATCCCTGTCCGCCGACTGCAACAACGGCGACATTTCCATCGAATTTGTGCAATGACCTGTTCGCGACCGCCCGTTGCGGCACATCCGCCCCGCCCGGTCGCGGTTTTGTATATATTCGCACACAAAATGTTCGATATAAAAAAGAAAAAACTTTTTTGAAAAAGTTTGAAAAAAGTATTTACTTTTTTGTCGGAATATAGTACAATATGCCTGTAAATCGAACGGGGACGTGTTCCCGAAGAGATTTGCACGAAAATACGCTCATCATTTTCCCCCTTATCATATAGGTAGCGCCCTCGGAGCCGTCAGGTTCCGGGGGCGTTATCCGTTCTCTGCTCGCGCCCCGCTCTTCCCGGCATCGGCGCCACTTTTCCTCCCGACGGCGGTTTTTGTATATATTCGTTCACAAAATGTTCGGTATGAAAAGGAAAAATTTTTTTTGAAAAAGTACGAAAAAAGAATTTACTTTTTTGTCGGAATATAGTACAATATGCTTGTAAATCGAACGGGGACATGTCTCCGAAGAGATTTGCGCGAAACACTGCTCATCATTTTCCCCCTTATCATATAGGTAGCGCCCTCGGGATCGTCAGATTCCGGGGGCGTTATCTGTCGTCTGTTTATCTGTCGTCCGCTCTGGCAGCCGCCCGGAAAAAGCGCCGACCCTCCGAAAAACGCCGGGCGCGCGCCGCCTGCATCCCCGCGCCGCCGACGGCGGCGGCCATATCCCCCTTTTGTCATGCCTGCCCGGACGATGAAAAACCCGGCTTCCCCTTCGGGAAAGCCGGGTAAATCTTCGCAAAGTCCTGGCGATCGCCTCTTATCGGCTGCCGATTGCCTGCTTATTCCGCCGCCGCAACGGTTTCGACGGGATAAACGCTCACTTTCTTCTTGTCCCTGCCCCATCTCTCATAGCGGACGACGCCGTCGATGAGGGCGAACAGCGTATCGTCGCTGCCGATGCCGACATTGGTGCCGGGATGGATCTTGCAGCCCCTCTGGCGGACGAGAATGTTGCCCGCAAGGACCTGCTGACCGTCGCCGCGCTTGGCGCCGAGGCGCTTCGCTTCGCTGTCGCGGCCGTTATGGGAAGAACCGGTACCTTTTTTATGAGCGAATAAACTGATGAAAATCATTTTTATTTCTCCTTGTAATCAAATTTCCGCCTTCCGCCGGGCGCGCCCGGAGCCGGAAAGCCCCCTCGGGTCAAAGTTCGATCTTCTCGATCTTCACCGCCGTGAACGGCTGGCGATGACCCTGCTTTTTACGCTCGTTCTTCTTCGCCTTATACGTGAAAACGATGATCTTCTTGTCCTTGCCCTGTTCGACGACGGTGGCGGTGACTTTCGCGTTCGCGGCGTCCGCGCCCGTCCTGATCCCGTTCTCGTCGGACACGAGCAGCGCGGCAAAGGACACCGTTTCGCCTTCGGCGGCTTTGATCTTTTCCAGCCGGACGACGTCGCCCTCCTGCACCTTATACTGCTTGTTTCCGTTTTCGATGACAGCGTACATGGTCTATACCTCCTCTTTCCAGTCTCGAAGAACCCAGGCGACGGACATGGCGGCATCCCGCCCGTCCATGCTTAAAAAAGCCCGTTTCTGTCGGCTCGGGATATACTATACCACATTCCGCCCCTCCCGTCAAGCGATTTTCCGCCCTTTTTGCGGATTTATTTCCGGCCTTTGATTTTTCTTATCGAAAATAGGCTTTCTTATCCCTTCCGTCACTTCGTGCCACCTCCCCATACATTTCCGTTTCGTTAAATTTTTTCGGAGAAAAAATTTAACGAGAGTCTGCGGAAAATTTTAACGGAGAGACAACCGCGTGCGCGCGGAGCGCTGCTCCGCTAAATCGCGGTTTTCCCTCCCTCTTTGTCCCCACGGGGCAAAGTTCCCTTCCTTTCCTGCTCATGCTCCGCATTTCGTAATGGCAAAAATGGCATAACAAGTGACGCCCTTTTTGCGGATTGATGTCGGCGTTTCAAATTTGCGCTATCGAATGCCGGCTTTCTTATCCCCTCCGGCACTTTGTGACACTTCCCTTTACCGTAAGGGGAGGCATGATTGGTGGGGTGACACTTCCACTTATCGTAAGGGGAGGTATGGGTGGGGTGCACTTCCCCTTACCATAAAGGAAAGCACAGAGAGGGGCGACATTGCTATAAAGAGAGACCTTATCGCGAACGGATAAGCCGACGGCAAACGCCGTCGGCTCGGTTTGTCTTTCGCGAAAAAGCTCACAAAAATTCTTTGAGTTTCTTTTCAAATTCCTCTTCGACGGAAATGAGTTCCTTCAACAGGGCGGTGATCTCTTCGTCGTCGTTCTCCGGCAGTTCGCCCAAAGAGGTTTTCAGGGAGGTGATCCCCATTACCGTCCCCTGCACCATCATCTCCGCGATGTGCGAACGGGTGTTGTCCATCAGCGTGCTCATCTTGATGGAACTCCACATCATCGCCTTTTTGACGGCGCCCGGCTCCTTGACTTCCAGCCCCTTGTCCCGCGCAAGGCAGGCGGCTTTGCCGGAAATGCGTTCGTATTCCTCGTGCTGGTGCAGGATCTCCGCCTTCAATTCTTCGTCCTCTATCGCGGGCAGAATGTCCGAGATGGATTCCAGAGCCAGATGGCAGTTGCGGTAGATCTCCGCGAGTATTTCTTCGCTCTTTTTCACTTCCATAGTCGTTTGCACTCCTTTTTCTATCAGTCTTTGCCGAAAGGGGAAAAGCTATGCGTTTTTTACGGCTTTTGACGGCGAAAAGGAGCTGGCGCGGAGGGCGGGGGAGAGACGACGGCTTTGGCATTAAAAATTTATTCGCTGTTTCAGCGAGTTCAGACTCTTTTTTTCTTCCTTATGATATAATCATTGCATAGAAATATGCCGAAAATCAAAAGGAGGGTTTTACAATCGTGCGTAAGGACGAGTTTTTAGAACAACTTGTGGAGCGCTTTTCCAGGGAAACAGAAGCATTTCTCATGCTGTGCGGAGAAGACGACCGTAAGTTTTTCTCTATCTTCAAAAAGAAACGGAAAACGGAAGATTATGCTCGGCTGATTACAGTAGCGGCGGTGCTGTGTCTCCGCGGTGCTGTGATGAAAATCACAAAAATGGCGGAACGCACCGGACGCTTGGACGCTATGATTCAAATATTAGAAGTTGAAGGGAAAAAATACGAAAACATCTGCCGTTGGATGGAGGATTTCATCGCGAAGATCGGAGACGCCGCTCTGCAACGAGAGACGGAAGCCATGTGGCGGGAGAAAAAGGCGGATTTTGAGGCGCGGGGGACGAGAATCGAAGATATTTTTTTCTGAAAATCCCGTTCGTCAAATCCCTGCCTATTCCCTTTGGCGGATTTTTATGTTTTGCTTACCTTATCGGAAAACAAACTTCTTATCCCCTCCGTCTCGCTCCGCTCGAGACCTCCCCTTACCATAAGGGGAGGTATGGAGATGGGGCGCATCGCCGCACCCACTCCACCTTAGCTCCCTTGTGCAAAGGGAGCTGTCAGCCAACGGCTGACTGAGGGATTGTCTGTTTGGTTTTCGAGCCACAGAAAAACGCCGTAACCTCTCCCCTGCCTGCGTTATTTCCCGAACTTCTTATCCCCTCTGGCACTTTGTGCCACCTCCCCATACATTTCCGTTTCGTTAAATTTTTTCGGAGAAAAAATTTAACGAGAGTCTGCGGAAAATTTTAACGGAGAGACAACCGCGTGCGCGCGGCATACGCCGCTAAATCGCGCCTCCCTCTTTGCCCCATTCGGGGCAAAGTTCCTGTCCCCGAACTTCAAATAAGCAGGAACAACCGAAGTTTCGGGAGTCAGTCGCGGACGGGACAAGGAGCCTGCGTAAAGTCCGACGGGAGTGTACGCAATAAGTACATGACCTAAGGACTGCGCAAAGGCGACACAGTATCCGTCCGATGAATCACGCCCGAACCTGCTCCGCATTTCGTAAGGGCAAAAATCCCATAACAAGTGACGCCCTTTTTGCGGATTTACTCTTATCCCCTCCGTCACTTCGTGACACTTCCCCTTATGGTAAGGGGAGGTATGGAGGTGGGCGGCGTTCCTTATCCTAAGAGAGGGGCAGGGGTGCGGCGAACGCTCTTTCGGATATAAAAAACCGCCGCGTTTTCCGAAGAAAACGCGGCGGGACAGTCGGCTTTTCAGGCCGATTTTTTCTTGTAGATCAGGCGGGGTTTGGCGCCGCTCGTCAGGCACTCTTTTGTCACGACGACTTCTTCGACGTCCTGTTCGGAGGGGATCTCGTACATGACGTCCGTCATCAATCCTTCGATGATCGTCCTCAGCCCTCTCGCGCCCGTTTTCAGGCGGATCGCCGTCTGGGCGATCTCCCGCACCGCGTCCTCCTCCACCGTCAGCTTGACGCCGTCGAAGCCGAGCAGTTTCTGGTACTGCTTGATGATCGCGTTCTTGGGTTCGGTGAGGATCTTCACGAGCGCGTCCTCCCCGAGCGGGTCGAGATTGACCACGATGGGCAGCCGCCCCACGAATTCGGGGATCAGCCCGAATTTGGTGAGATCCTGCGGCTTGACGTCGTCGAGCAGGGAGTAGTCCACTTCGTCCCCGCCCAATTTCACCTTGCCGCCGAAGCCGAGCGTCGTGTCGTCCTTTCTCGACGCCACGATCTTATCCAGCCCCACGAACGCCCCGCCGCAGATGAAGAGGATGTTGGTCGTATCGATGCGCAGGCATTCCTGCTGGGGATGTTTTCTGCCGCCCTGCGGGGGCACGGACGCCATCGTGCTCTCGATGATTTTCAGAAGCGCCTGCTGCACCCCTTCGCCCGAAACGTCGCGGGTGATGGAGACGTTTTCGCTCTTCCGCGCGATCTTGTCGATCTCGTCGATATAGATGATCCCCCGCTGCGCCCGCTCGATGTCGTAGTCGGCGTTCTGAATGAGTTTCAGAAGGATGTTTTCGACGTCTTCGCCGACATACCCCGCTTCGGTGAGCGTCGTGGCGTCGCTGGTCGCGAACGGCACGTTGAGGATGCGGGCGAGCGTCCGCGCGAGCAGCGTTTTGCCGCATCCCGTGGGCCCTAAGAGCAAAATATTGCTCTTCTCGATCTCCACCCCGTCGTCCGCCTTTTTCGCTTTCAGAAGTGAATTTATGCGCTTGTAGTGGTTATACACGGCGACGGAGAGAACTTTCTTCGCCTTGTCCTGCCCGACGATGTATTTGTCCAGCTCCGCCTTGATCTCGGCGGGCTTTTTGAGGGGGACTTCGGTGACCTTGTCCTTTTCGTTGGTCTCGTCCACCATCGCCTTGCAGATCTCCACGCAGTCGTCGCAGATGAACACCCCGTCCGGCCCCGCGATCAGCCGCCGGACTTCGTCTTTGGATTTTCCGCAGAAAGAACAATGCTGTTCGTATTTTTCCATGTGTCTTTACTCCCTTCCCTTGAAATTGAAAATTCCCGCGCACCCCCGGCCCGCGGGGCGGCGCGAGAATATGAGTAACCTTCCTTTCCGCCCCCGCGCGCCGATTTCAGCGCCTGACGAATACTTTGTCGATCAGCCCGTACATGCGCGCTTCTTCCGCGGACATATAGTTGTCGCGGTCGGTGTCCCGTTCGATGGTGGCGAGATCCTTGCCCGTGTTCTCGGACAGGATGCGGTTCATCTTCGCCTTGGTGCGGAGGATGTGTTCCGCCTGGATCTTGATATCGCTCGCCTGGCCCTGCGCGCCGCCCAAGGGCTGGTGGATCATGATCTCCGAATTGGGCAGCGCGAAACGCTTGCCCTTGGTGCCGCTCGAAAGCAGAAAGGCGCCCATCGACGCCGCCAGACCGATGCAGATGGTGGACACGTCGCACTTGACGTAGTTCATCGTGTCGTAAATCGCCATCCCCGCCGAGACCGACCCGCCCGGGGAATTGATGTACAGATTGATGTCCTTGCCCGGCTCCTTGCCTTCGAGATAGATGAGCTGCGCCACGACCGTGTTCGCCACCGCGTCGTCGATCTCGCCGCTCAGAAATACGATTCTGTCCTCCAACAGACGGGAGTAGAGGTCGTACGAGCGCTCGCCCGTACTCGTCCGCTCCACGACGTAGGGGATGAGGATATTCTTTTCGTTCATATTACAATTCTCCTGTTGCGTTTCGGTTTTATTCAGGCGAAACGCGTATATACCGCGCAATACATTGCCGCCCTTGCGTTTTTGCCCCACTCTCCCGCCTCCCTATGGCAGGGGGAGGTGTCAAGCATAGCGAGACGAAGGGGATAAAAGTAAATCCGCAAAAAGGGCGTCACTTGTTATGTCCTTTTTGCCCTTGTAAAATACGGAAACAAAGTGAAACGAGCGGCAACGCCGCGAGAGAGGAAAGAAACCGGCAGTCAGCCGCACGGCGTGTCGAAGGTAGGAGTCCTGTATAAATCTTTCCGCAATCCACTCGTTACATTTTTTTCACGAAAAAATGTAACGAAACTCCATACAATCCCTCAGTCTGTCCTTCGGACAGCCGGCTCCCTTTGCACAAGGGAGCCATGCAGGGGGCGCCGCCCTTTCCTTTACGCGTTTTCCTCGGTGTACATTTCGTTGTTCGCCTTCAAAAAGTCGAACAGCTTGGTGATGATGATGTCGCTGCGGATATAGTCGAACTGCCGGGGATCCATGCCCTTCTTGTACTCTTCGGGCGTCTTGTCCACGGACGCCGCCTGCTCGGCGACCTTCTCGTCCACCTCTTCCTCCGTCGCTTCGATCTTCTCGTCCTTGATGATCTTGGCGATGACGAGCTGGTTCAGAACGTTCTTCTTCGCCTGGTCTTCGTAGTTCTTGCGGAAATCCGCCATCGTCACTTTGAGGAAGTCGAGATAATCCTGCAATTTCAGCCCCTGATACATGAGCTGCACTTCGAATTTCTGGATAAGCCCGTCGATCTCGCGGTCGATCATCGCCTGCGGGATCTCCGCTTCGGCGGTGGCGGCAACCGCGTTCAAGATGCTGTTCTCGGTGTCGTCCGTCGAACGGCGCTTCGCCTGCGCTTCCAGGCGCTCGCGCACCTTTGCCTTATACGCGTCCAGCGTCTCGCTGCCCGTCGCGTTCTTGATGAACTCGTCGTCGACTTCGGGAAGCTCCCTGCCCTGCAGCGAATTGAGGGTGACCGCAAACACCGCGTCCTTGCCCTTCAGCGCCTCCGCCTGGTAGTTGTCGGGGAAACGGACGTTGACGTCCTTCTTCTCGCCGATCTTCATGCCCACCACCTGCTCTTCGAAGCCGGGGATAAACTGCCCGCTGCCCAGGGTCAGGTCGAATTTTTCCGCTTCGCCGCCGTCGAATTTGACGCCGTCCACCGTGCCGACAAAGTCGATGTTGGCGATGTCGCCGCTTTGGGCGGGGCGGTCGGTCACTTCGATCTTGCGGGCGTTGCGCTCGCGCAGGCGCTCGATTTCGGCGTCGATGTCCGTATCCTTTACAGTATACGCATACTCGCGGATTTTCATACCTTTGTAGGACCCGATCTTCACGTCGGGACGGACGGGGGTCACCGCGACCAAGACCACTTTGTCGTCCGTAAGCTCTTCGACGGAAAGCTCGGGATCGCCCACCGCTTCGATCTCCTCTTTCTTCTCTTCGAGGACGGTGGGATAGTTCTCGGAGAAGAGGATATTGAGTCCGTCTTCGTAGAAAACCCCTTTGCCGTAGGCGTGTTCGATGACGTTCTTGGGCGCCTTGCCCTTGCGGAATCCGTTGACGGCAAATCTGCCCCGCGTCTTCTGATATGCCTTTTCCAGAGCGGACTTCCATTCCGCCCCGTCAAATTCCATGGTGATCTTCACCGTGCTCTTTTCTGCCGCTTCTGTCGTGTACTTCATGATTTTATCTCCTAAATAAATGCTTGCCGTTTCCCGGTCGCGGCGGATCCCGCCGTGTATGCTACATTTTATCATATTCTTCCGAGAAAAGAAAGCATTTTCGTTTACAAATTCCGAATTTTACGCTATAATTTAGAAAAAATCCCTGCGCCGAAAATTTTTTCGACAAAAAACGTCCCGCTTCCGCTCGACACCTCCCCTTACCATAAGGGGAGGCAGGGAAAGAGGGCAAAAACACAAGGACGACAAAGTATTGCGACGTAATATACGCGTTTCCCCCAACTTAAACGAGGTACTTACATGCCACAGGATGCTTTCCATATCCGCCGCTCCGCGGCCGAACTCGATTCCCTCCTCCGCGGCGGGAAAATCAACCGCATTTCCCAGGCGGACAAGGACGAGGTCACTTTTATTATATACACCGGAAAGACGACGGTCAAACTCCTTCTTTCCACAAACGCCTCCAACGCCCGCGTCTGCCTCTCCCGGGAGGAAAAAGAACCGGCGCCCGTCGCCCCCAATTTCTGCATGCTCCTCCGCAAACACCTGCTCGGCGGGGAGATCCTCTCCGTCTCCCAGCACGGCTTCGAGCGCATCGTGGAAATCCGGATGCTCTGCGCGAGCGACTTCTCCCGCGCCGAACGCACCCTCGTGTGCGAGATCATGGGCAAATACTCCAATCTCATCCTCGTCAAAGACGGGGTCATCGAAGGGGCGCTGAAAACCGCGTCTCTCGAAGACAACGCCAAACGGCTGCTCTTTCCGGGCGCCCGATACGCCTATCCCGCCCCGCAGGACAAGCTCTCCCCCTTCGACGGGGAGGGGATCGGGACGCGGCTGGACGCCTTTCTCGCCGCCCGCGAGACCCCGGACGAAGAGGAAGCCGCGCGGTTTTTGTTCGAGAACGTCGCGGGGCTTGCCCTGCCCACCGCGCGCGAACTCCTCCGCCGCCGTCCGGCGGGCACCCCTTTATCCGCCTTCGTGGGGAAATTCTGCGCGGACGAACCTCTCTCCCCCTGCCTGCTCACGTCGGACGGGACGCTTTCGGGCGAAGCCAAGGACTTTTTCGCCTTCCCCGTCAAAAACGGGGTACCCATGTCTTCGCTGAACGAAGCGGAAGACGAATATTATTACCGCCGCGAGACGAAAAAGGCGTTCGAGGACAAAAAGCGGAAATTGGAATCGGCGGTGCGCTCGCTGCACAAAAAACAGCAGAAAAAATTGCAGGATACACTCGAACGGCTGAAAGACTGCGAGTCGATGGAGACCCTCCGCGTCAAGGGGGAACTGCTCACCGCCAACCTCTGGCAGCTGGAAAAGGGGATGAAGGAAGCCCTTCTCGACAACTGGTACGACCCCGACGGCGGAAAGGTGCGCATCCCGCTGGACACCCGGCTCTCCCCCGCCCAGAACGCGCAGAAATACTTCAAGGCGTACGCCAAGCAGAAACGGACGAAGGAAGCCCTCCTCCCCCGCCTGAAAACGGAACGGGAAGAGGAGGAATATACCGACAGCGTGCGCGCGTCCGTCGATCTCGCCGAGACGAAAGAAGATCTGAAGGAAATCGAAGAGGAGCTCATCGCTTTAGGGCTGGTCAAGCCGCCCAAAGAACGGGTGGGCGGGAAGAAAAAGGAGGTTTCCGTCCCCTTCCGCCGCTACGAATATAAGGGATTTTCGATTTATGCAGGGCGGAACAACCTGCAAAACGACAGGCTCTTAAAGAGCGCCGCCCCCTCCGACATCTGGCTGCACGCGCAGAAATACCATTCTTCGCACGTCATCGTCGCCGCAGAGGGCAGGCAGGTAAGCGACGACGTACTTTTATTCGCGGCGGAGGTGTGCGCCTATTACTCGGACGGGCGGACGGGAAAAGTGCCCGTGGACTACTGCGAGCGCAAATTCGTGCGCAAGCCCCCCAAAGCGAAGGCGGGCTTCGTGACCTATACCAACTACAAAACGCTGCTCGTCGAGCCGGACAAACACGCGGACGCCCTCAAAGCAGACTGACAGGACGACCCGCCGCGGGCGTTAAAATTATACGTTTTGTCATTTTTTGTTATATTCAAAAATTTTTTTGCGGGAATATATTGACAATTTAACTATTTTGTGATATGATTATATTGTGATAAAATTAAAAAAGGAGGACGGAAATGAAAGCAAAAAAGGCAATTTCGCGTGTTCTGGCGGCGGCTGTGGTTTCGGCGGCGCTCTTTCCCCTGTCCGCCTGTTCACCGACGGAAGCCGACCGCGCGGACGGCGTGTATGTGAGTGAATACTTTACCAGCATGAGTTCGGCAATAGGCATTCGAATTTCTTTTGATTTTGAGGGCTGCACGATCACGCTGACGACACAATCGGACAAGGGATATTTTTACCTCGATCAGTTTCAGGAAGAATATTGCACGGATTGGGATAACCTACCCATTCATTCCCAAAATGAATGGGCCACAAAAAAGCGGGCATATCCCGAAAATATGCCCGTCCATTTTGAAAACCAGGCGAACATACAATGGGTGCTGATCGACGATGAAGATCCGTGGTGGAATACGGTCGTCGAGGACTACATCATTGCCGTTGCGGAAAAAGAAGGATACATCACGGGATATGCGGTCGTGCATATCATAACGGGAAATTACGGCGGCATCTCCGCCATCGTCGCCAACAAGGAATTTCCCATGAAAAACGGGAAATACCAGGACGTAGACCGGGAATGGCTGGACGGGCGCATTCAGACGCTCATCACCGAATACGAGACGGCGGAAGAAGAGAGCGGCGAGCAGGCTTCCTGAAACAAGGCGGAAAAACAATTTCCGCCTTTATAAGACAGACCGGGGACGGCAAATGCCGTCCCCGGTTTTTGCGCCGCTCCCGCGGCGCGCTTATCAACGGAAATCCGTCTGCCAAAAGACGAAAATCCGATAAAAATCAGCGGAATTTAATCGCCCAATAGTCGGGAAATTTGCCGTTGATGAGTCCCGAAATAATCATGAGCAGCCAATCGGCGGCGATGAGGATCCCCAGCACCAGGGCGAGAATAAACGCGGTTTTGTCGGGAATTTTATCGATGAGTTTCACCGCGTGCGGGAAGGCGAACTGCATCAGGAGGAAGATGCCCGCCGTGAACGCGATCGTCGTGGGCAGGGAGGTGTACTGCGTGATGTGCAAAGGGATATTGGTATAATTCCACGCCTTCACGCCGAACACCTTTTCGAACAGCAGCCCCATTCCCATCTCCCCGAACAGGATGAGACAGAACATGACGGCGCAATAGACGACGCTGCGCAGGATGTGGTTTTTCGCCGTGCGTTCGGGCAGGATGCGCTTTTTGAAAATGCGCATTTCGGAGGGAGTACCGAATACGAAAAACATCACGAAGATCCCGAAGCCGTACGCCCCCAGAAAGGGCAGAAGCTGGTGGCGGGAATCAAATACCCCCGCCGTAAAAGTGCGAAAGAGATTTTCCACCCACCAGCCGAGAAACGCCGCGATGTAACAGATGAGAAACAGCGTACTTGCCCGCACGCCGAAAATGCGCTTTGCGGGCTTTTTCGCCGACACCGTTCCCACGGGCATTGCGCCGCCGAGCCCGGGCGCGGCGACCCTTCCTTCCTTCTCTTCCAGATCCTGCATATTCTCTCCTTCTTCCGCCTTCCGGCAACATTCTCATTATACGGAAAAATGCGAAAAAAATTTCCCATCGGGGAATATTAATTCATCTTAACTATCTTTACATGTCAACTTATTATAGCACATCCGGGCGCAAAAGGCAATGAAAAGAATATGAATTTTGGATGAGAATATGATAGGGTTTTGGTGCTTTCTTCTGCCGGGCAACACAAAAGCAAGGATACTTTTATTCCGTCCTGCCTGTTTTTATAAGAACAAACAGGGCGGAATACCGTCAAAAGATTATACAGAATCCATTCCGGCTTCCCGCGCAACCGGCGCCGCAGACGGAGGAATTCTGTCGGTTTCCGACCTATCTCAAAATTCCGTCGTCTCAACCCTGTATGCCGCATTTTCGATTTGCTTTATTGAAAGCCGACTTTCTTATCCCCTCCGTCACTTCGTGACACCTCCCCTCACATCTCCGTTTCGTTAAATTTTTTCGAAAAAAATTTAACGAGT
This sequence comes from Candidatus Scatosoma pullicola, assembly GCA_018712725.1. Classification (GTDB taxonomy): domain Bacteria; phylum Bacillota; class Clostridia; order Christensenellales; family Borkfalkiaceae; genus Scatosoma; species Scatosoma pullicola. Next base: position 237 of record DVGN01000078.1, on the reverse strand, counting down.
GTCTGCGGAAAGATTTATACAGGACTCCTACCTTCGGCGCGCCGCAGTGCGGCTGACTGCCGGTTTGTCTCTCGCGGCGCTGCCGCTCGTTTCACCTTGTTTCCGTTTTTCGTAAGGGCAAAAAGAGCATAACAAGTGACGCCCTTTTTGCGGATTTATGACAGCGTTTCAAATTTGCGCTATCGAAATCCGGCTTTCTTATCCCCTCCGTCTCGCTCCGCTCGACACCTCCCCTTT
>DVGN01000077.1 GCA_018712725.1 Candidatus Scatosoma pullicola | reverse complement strand
ATCCCGAAACCGGCAGATTTATCACGATAGATGACGTGTCCTATCTTGCGCCGGACACCATCAACGGCTTAAACCTGTACGCTTATTGCGGCAATAATCCCGTGATGAACGTTGATCCCACAGGTAATGCGTGGTGGCATTGGTTACTTGGTATAGGGATTGTGTTGGTTGCAGCGGCGGCCACGGTATTATCTTTTGGGGCAGCGGGGATTGCCGTAGGAGGATTAGCGGGGGCTATAATTCATGGCGCAGCAGTCGGTGCTTTGATTGGGGCTGGAGTAGGAGCTATAGGCGGAGCAATAACGGGAGGAATATATTCTGCTATAACAGGTGCTGATTTTTGGACGAGTGTAGGTATCGGTATAGCGGCTGGATTTGGTATTGGGGCTATTGTTGGCGCTGTGATTGGCGGAGTCGCGGGTTATATCGGCTATACACCAACAAAAATTACAGGCTTTACAAAACATGGTATTAATCGAGCTATTAGTCGCGATGGGCATGGCGTTGCGGATAAAGCATTGTTAGACACGGTTAAAAATTATAAAAAGATAGAGCCGCAAGGACTTTTTAGGTCAAAATTCAAATTTGTTGGTAAAAATGCAGTAGTTATACTTAATAAAACAGGAAAAGTAATAACGGCTTGGGCAAAAAATAAAGCAGGAAGGAGGTTTGTATTATCTTTGTTATGGATAGGATTAGGTTTACAAATAGAGAATTAGAGTTATTAGAATTATGTGTCGGCAATCATATTGAAAAAGTTGAGAATTTTACTTTAGGAGAAAGACAGAAATTAATTGATGCAGTTTCTGATTACTTTATAAGATATGGGTTAAAAAAATGATGAACCTAATCATTTAGGGTTGGAATTAGAGCAATTAATAGATAAATTAAATGTGTTTTAAAAAATGATAAAAAGGAACGACACTGGTAACCCAACGACATACTGTAGAAAAACTTTATTTACAAAATACGCGGGCAGAAAAATCAATGTTTTGCATTCTCCTAAATATGACGAAGTGATAATTTTAAAGGATTGAAAATAAAGAAGCTGTTCAAAATTGAGCAGCTTCTTTATGTTATTCAATTTATTAGATAGGGCGAAAAAAAGTTGGTGCAAATTGTTTTAAAATTAAATAAAAAAATGAACAGGATACGGGTATAGAAGAGGGGACGATTGCCCTATTTGCTTCAAGCAGTTATTATGATGATATAGGAAAATTACAAAGCCGGAATAATCAGACGATTCTGAAAACGATAACCGGTGACAAGCTATTGACCGAGAGATATATGTTTACCGACCGTCCGAATGGCTTGGAGGATTTTCGATATTCGGAACGGATACGGATACCGGAAACACTGTTTACGGATGAGAAGGGCGTTATATGGATAGCCGTAAACAGAGAAAATCCGGACGGAACTGTCGATACCGGAAACGGAAATATTCTCCCCATTGCGTACAGTATTCAAGGCGAGAAAGTATTTCTTTCCGTCTTTGATTGATGCGGAAAAAGCCATGAAAAACATCGCGCTTTTCATGGCTTTTGTCGTTTTTTATGCACGAATCCTGTAATGGCGATGCGGCCATAGAAAAGCAGTTGACGCGCAACGGCGTGAAATCTTCCCGTATCCGGAAAAAGGATGGATATGTCTTTCGTTAAGTCTTTGTCGGGAAGGCGTGCGGAAAGGTTGCGTTCGGGGAAGAAAAGTGATATACTGTATCTGTTTGAATACATTTGTCCGATACGCCGTCCGTCCGGGCGGCCGGGCGGAATAAAATTTCTTACAGAAGGCGGTCGTCAGGTCGTTATGAAAACCATTCCCGAATCTATCGAAGTCCGCGGCGCGCGGGTGCACAATCTGAAAAACATAGACGTGGACATCCCTCTGCACGAAATCGTCGGCATCGCCGGCGTGTCCGGCTCGGGCAAATCGTCTCTCGCCTTAGGCGTGTTGTATGCCGAAGGCTCCCGGCGGTATCTCGAATCCCTCTCCACATACACCCGCCGCCGGATGACGGGGGCGGCAGCGGCGCAGGTGGACGAGATTTTATATGTGCCGGCGTCGCTCGCCCTGCACCAGCGTCCCGCCGTACCCGGGATCCGCAGTACGTTCGGCACGGGCACCGAACTCCTCAACAGCCTCCGCCTGATGTATTCCCGTCTCGCGAGCCACCGCTGCCCCAACGGGCATTATCTCCCGCCGACGCTCGCCGTCGCCGCGGGACAGCAGCTGGTCTGCCCCGAATGCGGGGAGGTCTTTTACGCGCCCTCCGCCGAAGAACTCGCCTTCAACAGTCAGGGCGCCTGTCCCGAATGCGGCGGCACGGGAATCGTGCGGGCGGTGGATCGCAGCACGCTGGTGCCCGACGAGAGCCTGACCATCGACCAGGGCGCGGTGGCGCCGTGGAATTCGCTCATGTGGTCGCTGATGACGGACGTCTGCCGGGCGATGGGGGTGCGCACCGACGTCCCGTTCCGCGATCTCACGGACGGGGAAAAGCAGATCGTCTACGACGGTCCCGCCGAGAAAAAGCATATTTTGTACCGCGCCAAAAATTCCGACGTGGCGACCGAACTCGACTTCACCTATTACAACGCCGTCTACACCGTAGAAAACGCCCTGTCCAAGGTCAAGGACGAAACCGGTATGAAGCGGGTGGAAAAATTTTTGAAACAGGAGCTTTGCCCCGCGTGCGGCGGCAGCCGGCTGAGCGAGAAGGCGCGCGCCCCCAGACTCCGCGGCATCTCCTTGGACGAAGCGTGCAAAATGACCCTTTCCGGGCTGATCGAATGGGTGTCGGGAGTGCCGGGCAGCCTGCCCGCCGAAATGCGCCCGATGGCGGAGAGCATCTGCGAATCCTTCCTGTCGTCGGCAAAGCGGCTGATCGATCTGGGGCTGGGCTATCTCTCCCTCGACCGCGCGGCGTCCACGCTGTCGACGGGGGAACGCCAGCGCATGCAGCTGGCGCGGGCGGTGCGCAACCGCACGACGGGGGTATTGTACGTCCTCGACGAGCCTTCCATAGGTCTGCATCCCTCCAACATCGTCGGGCTGGTCGGCGTCATGCGCGATCTGGTCTCGGACGGCAATTCCGTCGTCCTGGTCGATCACGACGCGCAGATTCTGTCCGTCTCCGATTGGATCGTCGAAATGGGACCGGGCGCGGGCGCGGACGGCGGGCGGGTCATCGCCCGGGGGACGGTGGAGGAGATCGCCGAAAATCCGCAGTCCAGGATAGGGCCTTATCTCCGGGAGGGAAAAAAGGAGAGCCTGCGCCCCCGCGCCGCTGAGGGAGAGCTGTTCGCGCTCGGGGAAATCCACCTGTCCACGGAGGGAATACACACGGTCAAGCCGCTGGAAATTTCCTTCCCCAAGGGCAGACTCACCGCGGTGACGGGGGTGTCCGGGTCGGGCAAGACGACGCTCGTTCTCGAAAGTCTCGTCCCCGGTCTGGACGCGCATATCCGCGGCAAAAAGCTGCCCGCACACGTGCGCGCCGTCCGCGCGGAGGGGATCGGTCAGGTCAAACTGATCGACGCGACCCCCGTCGGCATCAACGTGCGCTCCACCGTTGCCACCTACGCCGACGTCCACGACGAACTGCGCAAGATCTTCGCCCGCACCTCCGACGCGAAGGCGCTGGGGTATAAGGCGGGGGACTTTTCCTACAACACCGGCAGACTCCGCTGCCCCGTCTGCGACGGCACGGGCACGATCAGCCTGGACGTGCAGTTTCTGCCCGATGTCGAAATTCCCTGCACGGAATGCCGGGGGAGCCGTTACGCGCAGGACGCGCGGCGGGTGTGCGTCGGCGGCAGGAGCGGACGGCGGTTTTCCCTGCCCGAAGTCATGTCCATGGACGTCCGCACCGCGCTGGACGAGTGTCGGGACATGACGCTCGTCTGCCGTCGGCTGCAGGTGCTGGACGAACTCGGACTCGGCTATCTCACGCTCGGCGAAGAGACGCCCGGGCTTTCGGGCGGGGAGGCGCAGCGGCTCAAACTCGCGAGCGAGATGGGCAGGGCGCAGCAGGATTCCGTTTTCGTCTTTGACGAACCCACCATCGGGCTGCACCCGCTCGACGTAAAGACGCTCGTCGGCGTGTTTCAGGCGCTGATCGACCGCGGCGCCACCGTCGTCGTCATCGAACACGATCTCGACGTCATCCGCAGCGCCGATTACGTCGTCGACATGGGGCCGGGCGGCGGCGAAGAGGGCGGCAGGATCGTCGCCGCGGGGACGCCCGAAGAGATCACTTCCTCCCCCGAAAGCCTGACGGGAAAATTCCTCCGTCCGCTCTTATAAAGGGGACAGAAAAGGGATAAAATGCAGGGGGCAGGGTTGCGGCGAACGTAAAAAACCGCCCGGGATGCAGATTTGCGTCCCGGGCGGTTTTTATAAAAGCGTCCTTTTCAGAAATATCTGATTTCCAGAGATCGGCAGGCGAGAGAGCCCTGTCCCAGCGCGTACATGCCCGGGCGGAGGGAGAGGAAGCCGCCGAAGGCGTTGTGGTGGAAGCCGCTGACTTCGCTGCTCACGGAAATTTTGCGCATATTGTCCGCGTCCCGCCCGTAAAAATAAGTGAGCACGTCGTCCTTTTTTTCGATGCGCAGGCAGAGGGTTTTCCCTTGGAACCCGCCTTCCCGGTGCCGGTACCACCCCTGGCTGAATACGTAAATTTCCCCGTCTTTCATGCAGACGCCCACTTCGCACTGTTCGCTGTAATAGAACAGAAGCCCGTACTCGGGGCAGGTGCAGAGGTCGGCGGCAAACGTCGCCGTGAGGGTGTAGTTTCCCGCCGTTCCGTTCAGGAGCAGGGGACGGCAGCGGCTCGCGTCCTCCCCGCAGCCCGCAAGGCGGAGGCAGCCGTCCGCAAAGCGGACGCGTTCGGGCTGAAATTTTCCGTACAGGCTGAAATCGGCAAAGAGCTGTTTTTCCGTCATCGCGGAAAAGTCGTAAAAGGCGTTCTGCGGATCGACGTCGGGAGCGGTGCGGTCGAGCGCGACCGGCCATCCGTCCTCCGTCCAGGCGGCGTCGCACATGATCACCTGCCGCCCTTCGTTATAGCGCCCCCGCTCGTAGGCGTGCAGAATAAAATGCCAGCGCCCGTCCGGCCCGCGGAAGGGGGTGGCGTGTCCCGCCGAAAGCCAGCGCTCGTCCGCGCTCCGGGTGCGGATGACGGGGTTATAGGGGCTGAATTCCCAGCCGCCGTCCAGCCTCCGCGAACGCATCATGACCGCCATGTGCGAAGTGGGCGGCCCCGCCGTGCCCCCTTCGGCGACGGTGAGATAATACCAGCCGTTCCGGAAAAAGAGCTTGGGGCCTTCGCAATTTTCGCCCTCCGTGATCCATTCGTCGGGATATTTCCAGGCGGGGTACACGACGCGCGGCTCTTCCGCCAGCGACAGCCCGTCCTCCGCCAGGGGCGCCGCATAGCCGTTGTTGAAGAACAGCCAGCCCCTGCCCGTCTCCCGGTCGCGGATATAGCCGGGGTCGATGAGCCCGCGCCCGCCGATCGCGACCGGCCCTTCCCATTTTCCGTACAGGTCGTCCGTATAGACGGCGTGATTTTGTCCGTCCGTCGGGAAATAGATAAAATAGCGGCTGCCGATCTTGCAAAGGTCGGGCGCCCAGACGTCGGAAAGGGCGCCTACGGGGATGGTATTCACCTTTTTCCAGTGCAGCAGGTCTTCCGATTCGTACAGGGTCAGACCGGGCAGATAGCGGAAAGAGGAGACGGTCATGTAGTACTTTCCGCCCTCTTCGAGAATGGTCGGATCGGCGTTGTTTCCGCACAGAATGCGCGAATAATACATCTTGTTTTCCCTCCGTTTTTTCTTAGTATAACAGTTCCGCTTCCGCCCGTCAACTAAAACGTTATAGTATTCGGCGAAAAATGAGAAAAAAATTATTAAAAAAAATTTTCCAAAAAGTATTGACAAAACAAAAAATGTGTGTTATAATCAAATCAACGAAAACGTTTAAGTAAACGTTTAAGCGGCCAGGGCAAGGGCGTTTTCTGAGGGATCAGGGATGGTTACGATCAAAGACATAGCGCAGTCGTGCGGGGTTTCGATCGCGGCGGTCAGCAAGGCGCTGAACGACAGCAGGGAAATCAGCGAAGAGACGAAGGCGAAAATCAAGCAGAAGGCAAAGGCGTTGGGGTATGCACCCAACATCTACGCGCGGACGTTGAAGACCAACCGGTCGTTCAACATCGGCATCCTGTTCGACGACGACACGAACAACGGCTTCGGACACGCCTTTTTTTCCAAGATCCTGACGGCGCTGCGGCGGGAGTTTGAGGCGAAGAACTACGACATCACCTTCATCGCCCGCAACTCGCTCAACCGCACCCGCTCCTATCTTTCCAAAGTCAAGCAAAAGCGGCTGGACGGGGTAATCGTCGCCGACGTGGACTACAACGACGAAAAGGTGCGCGAACTCCTCATGGGGGACATTCCCTCCGTCGCCGTCGATTTCATCAGCGACAAGTGCAACTGCGTCTATTCGGACAACTATACGGGGATGTACGAGCTGACGAAATACTGCTGCGGGCAGGGGCACCGCCGGATCGCCTTCATACACGGGCAGAACACCTGCATCACCGAGCAGCGGCTTTCGGGATTCCGCGACGCCCTGCGGGACTGCGGCGTCTCCCTGCGGGAAGAATACGTCATCGGGGGAGAATATTACAACATCGAAACGTGTTACGAGCGCTTCAAACAGCTGTTTTCCCTGCCGCTGCCTCCGTCGTGCGTGATGATTTCCGACGATTATTCCCTCTTCGGGGTGCAGAAAGCGGCGGCGGAATTGGGGCTGAGCATCCCCGCGCACGTTTCCGTCGTCGGCTACGACGACATCGATCTGGCGAAATATTTCCTGCCCCCGCTCACCACGGTGCATCAGGACGCGGACGAAATCGGCCGCACGGCGGCGCGGCTGCTGCTCGACACCATCGAAGGGCACAAAAAACAGGTGGAACAGGTGGAACAGGTGGTCATTCCCACCAGAACGGTCATCCGCGGCTCCGTCCGCTCCGTTCAGTACTGATAAAGACAACTGAATAAACAAAGCGAGGACTTTTCGCCCGCAGGCGCGCAAAAAGTCCGAAAACAACAGGGGCGCCCCTGTTGTTCTACCTCCCGGTAGAACAACAAAAAACATTTGACAAGCGCTGCCGCCCGCGGGCGGCAGCCGAAATAAAGACCCGCCCGGCGGGCAAAAACGATTTGGAGGAATAGGATATGAAGTTCACGAAAGGCGAGTGGGTGATCCGCGAAGGGGTACAGGCTTTCAACAGCACGCAGATACGGGAGGCGAAACTTTCGGAAGACGGCACAAGCGTCTATCTCTACGCCGTTCCTTATCGGGAGGACGTGCGCGCGCTGGGGGGACCGGTCCTGGAATTTTCCCTCTCTTCGCCGCAGGAGGACATCATCCGCGTCCGCGCATGGCATTTCAAGGGGATTTTGACAAAATATCCCGCGTTTGAGCTGAACGACGCGAAGATAAAGCTCGGCTTTTCGGACGAAAAGGGGGAGATCTGCGTCCGTTCGGGCAGGAGTGAACTCCGCATTTCCAGATCCCCCTGTTCCTTTTCCTTTTGGTTTGACGGCAAAAAGGTCACGCAGATCGGCGACCGCTACGGGGTGCCCATGCTCGGCTATATGCAGACGAACGACGGGCCGTTCATGCGCGCGCAGCTCCAGCTCGGCGTGGGGGAAAAGGTGTACGGGCTGGGCGAGCGGTTTACGCCCTTCGTCAAGAACGGCCAGGTCGTGGAGATCTGGAACGAAGACGGCGGCACCTGCACGGAAATTTCCTATAAGAATATCCCGTTTTATCTGACCAACCGCGGCTACGGCGTGTTCGTCAACGACAGCGGCTCCGTCTCTTTCGAAGTCTGTTCGGAAGAGGTGATGCGGGTGCAGTTCAGCGTCCCCGGACAAAGTCTCGACTTCATGTTCGTCGGCGGCGGGGAGATGCGGGAGGTACTCAAAAATTATACGTTGCTCACGGGCAGGCCCGCCCTGCCCCCGGCGTGGACGTTCGGGCTTTGGCTCACCTCCTCTTTTACGACCTCTTACGACGAAAAGACGGTCAACGAATTCGTGGACGGGATGCGTCAGAGGGACATCCCGCTCTCCGTGTTCCACATCGACTGCTATTGGATGCGGGAGAACGAGTGGTGCGGCTTCGAATGGGACAAGGCGACCTTCCCCGACGTCTCGGCGTTTCTCTCCCGCCTGAAAGAAAAGGGGGTACATATCTGCGTCTGGATCAATCCGTATATCGGCCAGAAATCCCCGACCTTCGACGAGGCGGTGAAAGGGGGGTATCTGCTTAAAGACCGCAGCGGCAACATCTGGCAGACCGACCTCTGGCAGGCGGGCATGGGGATCGTCGATTTCACCAACCCCGCGGCGGTGGAGTGGTACAAGGGGAAACTGCGCGCCCTGATGGCGCAGGGGGTGGACGCCTTCAAGACGGATTTCGGCGAACGCATCCCCGAAAACTGCGTCTATTCCGACGGCAGCGATCCCGTGCGCATGCACAATTTCTATCCCTACCTGTACAATAAAGCAGTGTTCGAAGTGCTGGAAGAGGGGCGGGGCAAAAACGAAGCCTGCCTGTTCGCGCGCAGCGCCACCGTCGGCGGCCAGAAATTCCCCGTGCATTGGGGCGGGGACTGCAATTCCACCCTCTCCTCCATGTACGAATCCCTGCGTGGCGGACTTTCCCTCTGCCTGTCCGGCTTCGGCTTCTGGAGCCACGACATCGGCGGCTTCGAAGGGGACGCGCCCGCGTATGTGTACAAGCGCTGGCTGGCGTTCGGGCTGCTTTCCACCCATTCCCGCCTGCACGGCTCCACCTGCTATCGCGTGCCCTGGCTGTTCGGGGAGGAGGCGGTGGACGTGTGCCGCAAGTTCGCAAAACTCAAAAACACCCTCATGCCCTACCTCTTCTCGGAAGCGGTGGAGACGCATGAAACGGGCCTGCCCTCCATGCGCGCGATGGTTCTCGAATTTCCCGGCGACCTCACGGCGGAGGACTGCGACAGGCAGTATATGCTGGGGGATTCCCTGCTCGTCGCGCCCGTGTTTACCGAAGAGGGGGAAGCGGACGTCTATCTGCCGGAAGGGCTCTGGACGAATTATTTCACGGGCGAACAGGTGCGCGGCGGCTGCTGGCGGCACGAAAAGCACGATTTCTTCTCCCTGCCCTTCTATGTGCGGGAAAACACCATTCTCCCCGTCGGCAGAGAGGAGAGAAAGACGGTCTACGACTACGGCAAAGAATGCGTTCTGAAAATATACGCCCTGCGCGGCAGGGCGGAGCGGAAGGTGTACGACGCCTCCGCAAATCTCGCCCTGCACGTCCTTGCCGAGCGCAAGGGCAAGAGGATCCGCATCGCCTTCGCGGAAGGGGACGCCCGCCCGGAGATCGTCCTTATCGGCGTGCGGGAGATCGCCTCTGCGGAAGGGGCGGCGTGGCAGGAGACGGAAGAGGGAATCCGCCTCCGTCCGGAAGGGGATAAAGCGGAGATCGTACTCAGATGATCAAAATCGGCGTGGATTATTATCCCGAACACTGGGATCGGGAATTGTGGGACAAGGACATCGCGCGCATGAAAAAGGCGGGGGTAAAGGTCGTGCGCATCGCGGAATTCGCGTGGAGCCGTCTGGAACCGGAAGAGGGGAAATTCGACTTCGGCTGGCTGGACGACATCGTCTCCCGCCTGAAAGGGGCGGGGCTGGAAATCATTTTAGGCACGCCCACCAACTGCGCCCCCCTGTGGCTGTACCGCAGTCGTCCCGAAACGCTGCAGACGGAGCGCACGGGCATGAAGACGGAGACGGGCATCCGGGGACACCGCTGTCAGACCAGCCCCGTGTTCCGCAAATATGCGGGCAGGATCGTCGCGGAGATGGCGCGGCGGTATGCGAACGACCCCGCCGTCGTCGCCTGGCAGATCGACAACGAGATCGAATCCAACCACTGCAACTGCGAATCCTGCACCGCCGCCTTCCGCGCCTTTCTGCGCGAAAAATACGGCGATATCGGCAGGCTCAACCGCGCCTGGGGGAACGACGTGTGGAGCGGGGATTTCTCCTCCTTCGACGAGATTAAAACCCCTTTGGGGGACAAATACCGCTACGGCTGGCTGAATCCCTCCTATATGCTCGATTACGAGCGCTTCGCCGCTTCGTCCACGCTGGACTACATCCGCTTTCAGGCGGACATCCTGCGCGCGGCGAACCCGAAGGCGGTCGTCACGACGAACGGCTGTTTCGGCGAGCATACGCCCGACTATTACCGGGTGTTCGAAGCGCTCGACGTCGCTTCTTACGACAACTATCCGACGCTGTACCGCACCGAAAAGAACCCCAACGGGAAACAGGCGTTCGTACTCGACCTGATCCGCGGCTACAAGCGGCAGAATTTCTGGGTGATGGAGCAGATGAGCGGCTCTTTCGGCTGCTGGGGACCCATTTCCCCCGCTCCCCGTCCGGGCGCGATAGAGGGGTATGCCGTGCAGGCGATCGCCCACGGCGCCGATCTCGTCATGCACTTCCGCTGGCGCACCTCCGTCAGGGGGGCGGAGATGTTCTGTCACGGACTTCTCGACCATTCGGACGCGGACAACCGCCGCCTGGCGGAATTTACCCGCCTCTGCGCGCGCGTAAACGAATTGCAGATCCCCGAATCCGCCGTATTGAAGAGCGAAGTGGCGATCCTGTATTCCTACGAACAGGAATACGCCTTCAAGGTACAGCAGATGTCGGAGGGATTTACCTACCGCCGTCAGGCGGAGGCGCTCCACGCGGCATATAAGCGCTTCGGGGTCAACATCGACGTGATCGAACAGACCGCCGATCTCTCCGGGTACAAAATCGTACTCCTGCCCGCCCATTTCGTGGCGGACGAAACCCTGGCGAAAAAGTTGGAGAACTTCGTGCGGGAGGGCGGCATCGCCGTCGTCACCGCCCGCAGCGGCGTCAAGGACAAATGCAACGCCTGCCTCATGCGGGAACTGCCCGGTCCGTTCGCCCCGCTTTGCGGCGCCGTCGTGCGCGAATACGACGGGATCGGGGAGGCGGAAGTGGCGCTGAAAGGCGCGAACGGAAAGAACTATACGGCGACGTGCTGGTGCGACGTCCTGGAACTGAAAGGCGCCGAAGGATATGCCTTTTACGATTCGGAGTATTACGCGGGGGAACCGGCGGTGTCCGTCCGCTCTTTGGGCAAAGGGTACGCCTGGTATATCGGCGCCGTCTGCGGCGGGGAATTTTACGAAGATCTGGCGGCGGACACGCTGCAAAGGGCGGGCATCCCCTTCGAAAAGCTGCCCGAGAACGTAGAAAAAACGATACGCGAGGACGACGGGCGCAGATTTGTCTTTCTCTTCAACAACGGCGAGGAGGCGCGCGCGTTTTCCCACGGCGGAAAAACCGTGTCGCTGCGCCCTTACGAAGCCGCGGTTTTTAAGGAGAGAAAATGAAATACGGCTATTTTGACGACGAGCGGAAGGAATACGTCATCACGACTCCTTTCACGCCGCTGCCCTGGATCAACTATCTGGGCGCGGAGGGCTTTTTCGGGTTGATTTCCAACACCTGCGGCGGGTACGATTTCTATAAGGACGCCAAACTCCGCCGCATCACCCGTTTCCGCTACAACAGCGTGCCTCTCGACACGGGCGGGCGCTGCTTCTACATCGCGGACGGGGACTGCACCTGGTCGCCGGCGTACCGCCCGGCGGGCGTCCTGCCCGAAGGGTACCGCTGCCGCCACGGGCTGGGCTATTCCGTATTCGAAGGGGAGTTGAAGGGGCTGCGCGCGCAGCTCACCTGTTTCGTGCCCCTCGGCGAAAACTGCGAAGTGCAGCGGCTGGTCCTGAAAAACGAGAGCGGGGAGAGGAAAGATCTGCGCGTCTATGCCGCCGTCGAGTGGTGCCTGTGGAACGCCGTGGACGACGCGAACAACTTTCAGCGCAATTACAGCACGGGAGAGGTGGAGACGGACGGGTACGCGGTCTATCACAAGACGGAGTACCGGGAGCGGCGCAACCATTACGCCTTTTACGCCTGCAACCGCCCCTATGACGGGTTCGACACGGACAGGGACGCCTTTTTAGGCGCCTTCCGCGGCTGGGAAAACCCGGAGACGGTGGAGGGGCGGATCAGCCGTTCCAGCGTGGCGAGCGGCTGGTCGCCCGTGGCGGCGCTCCGGCACGACGTGGCTTTGGCGCCCGGCGAAGAGCTCTCTCTCGTCTATCTGCTCGGCTATGCGGAAAACCCGCCCGATAAAAAGTTTTCGGCCAAGGGGGTCGTCAACAAGGAAAAGGCGGAAAGGATGCGCGCGGCGTTCGATTCGGACGAAAAGGTCGCAACCGCCCTGGCGGCGCTCAAAGGGGGCTGGGAGGAGCGGCTCTCCGCCTTCGCGGTCAGTTCCGGGGACGAAAAATTCGACCGCATGGTGAATATCTGGAACCAATACCAGTGCATGATCACCTTCAATCTGAGCCGCAGCGCCAGCTATTTCGAGAGCGGCACGGGCAGGGGAATGGGATTTCGGGACAGTTGCCAGGACCTCATCGGCGGCATCCACATCATCCCCAAGGGGCGCGCCAGGGAGCGCATTCTCGATCTCGCCGCCATCCAGTTCGAGGACGGCAGCACCTATCACCAATACCAGCCCCTCACCAAGACGGGCAACGCAGACATAGGGCAGGGATTTAACGACGACCCGCTGTGGCTGATCGCCTGCACGGCGGCGTACCTGAAAGAGACGGGGGACTTCACGATTTTGGACGAACCCGTCCCCTTCGACCGCGTCCCCGGCAGCGAACGCCCCCTCTTCGAACACCTGCGGCGCAGCTTCCGCTTCACCGCGGAGCATAAGGGCCCGCACGGGCTTCCCCTCATCGGCAGAGCCGATTGGAACGACTGTCTCAATCTCAACTGTTTTTCCGACAGTCCGGGCGAGAGCTTCCAGACCTGTTCCAACTTCGAAAGCGGGGTAGCGGAGAGCGTGTTCATCGCGGGCATGTTCGTGTACTACGGCAAGGAATACGCGCAGATCTGCGCCCGCACGGGCAGGTCGGAAGAGGAAAGAGAGGCGCTTTCGGAAGTCGCCGCGGTGCGGGAGGCGACGGTGCGTTCGGGCTGGGACGGAGAATGGTTCCTCCGCGCCTACGACGCCTTCGGCAAAAAGGTGGGCAGCCGGGAATGCGCGGAAGGACAGATCTTCATCGAGCCGCAGGGCTTCTGCACGATGGCGGGCATCGGCGGCGACGAATTCGGAAAAAAGGCGCTGCAATCGGTTAAGGACAGGCTGCTCGACGATTACGGCATCGAAATTCTGGTGCCCTGCTATACGGAATACCATCGGGAATTGGGGGAAATTTCCAGTTACCCGCCCGGCTATAAGGAAAACGGGGCGGTGTTCTGCCACAGCAATCCCTGGACGATCTTCGCCGCCGCGAAGCTGGGAGAGGGGGAGACGGCGTTCGATTTCTACCGCCGCACCTGTCCCGCCTATCTGGAAGAGGTGAGCGACGTCCACCGCACCGAACCGTACGTCTATTCGCAGATGATCGCGGGGCGGGCGGCGCCCCGGTACGGCGAAGCGAAGAACAGCTGGCTCACGGGTACGGCGTCCTGGACGATGGCGGCGGCGACGCAGGCGATTCTGGGGATTTATCCCGATTACGACGGACTTGTCGTCTCCCCCTGCCTTCCCGCCGAGATCCGGCATTGCATCGTCGTGCGCAGATTCCGCGGCGCCGAATACCGCATCGAAATCGAAAATTCGGGGCGGGGAGAGACGAAGGTGTACGCGGACGGAAAACGGGTGACGGGCGCCATTCCGCCCAAGGGCGCGCATATCGACGTGCGCGTGGAGATGTGACGGAACCGCAGCGGCCGCAATCCCGCCTCCCGCGCGCGGGCGGCGGATGAAGAAAAATATCGATCAATCCGGGAGAAAAAAACCATGAACTTTTTCGTCGAACGGGCGCGCGAAGCGGACGCTTCCGCCAGGGAATTTCTTTTGAAAAAATTTTCCGCCGGCATGTTTTCCGGCGGCACGGACGCGGTGTTTCTCGCGGCGGATAAGGGGGCGGCGTTCGGCGTGACCGGGCTTCCGTACTATGCGCCCGTCTGCGTCTGTCTGCTCAACGACGGGGCGTTTTCCGACCTCTTCGAAAGGGGGGAGAGCCTGCTCCTCCGCTATGCGGACATGCGGCTATTCGGCGAAGGGGGAGAAATTTCCCTCAGAAAAGCCGAAAGGGAAGGGCTGCAAGCCGCCGTCCGGGCGATTCTCGACAGCCCCGGAAAATTGAACGGGAAGGGGGAACACGTCATCGATCTGAAGGGGTATCCCGTGGGGCCGCACTTTGCCGTCAATCTCCTTTTGGGGGACCGTACGGGCTGCGAATATCCCCTGTTCACCACCCCCAAGAGCGCGGTGGACGCCTTCGGGCGGGGCTCTTTCCGCGCGGGCGGCGCCACGCAGGTGCTCGCCTCCCGCTACGTCCTCTGGCCGGAGGAGAACGGGGAGCCGGTCAACCGGCAGTTCTATCTCTGCGAAAAGGGCAGGCGCATCTTCTATTCCCTCGACGCGGAGAACAACGTCGAAAGCGCCGTATGCACCCATTCGCAGAACCGGACGACGATCGAATACCGGACGAAATGCGGCCTGAAAATCGTGCGCACCATATTCCTTCTCCCGCAGGAAGAGGGGATGCCCGCCGCCGTAGAGGCGCAGCGGGTGGAGATCCGCAACGAAAGCGGCAGGGCGCGCGATCTGAAAATCGTGTTCACGGGGGCGTTCGGGCTGTGTACGCCCGAGACCATCGTCAACGACGTCGTGTACGCCAACGTCGTGCATCAGAGCGAAGTGTATTACAGGGACGGCAAAGCCGCGGCGGTGGCGCTGCACAACAAGGATTCCGCCCTGCGCGGGGAGAAAAAATTCGCCCTCCTCCTCTCCGAAGGGGAGCTGATGGACGATTTCTGCATGAGCCTGCCCGAATTTATCGGCAGGGGGACGCTGGCGGAGCCGGAAAACCTCTTTGCGCTCGGCTCCCGTCCCGTCCGCAAGAACGCGCCCTTCTTCGCGCTGGGCAAGCGCTTCCGCCTGGGGGCGGGGGAATCCCGCTTCGTCGACAGCTTCGCGGGCATTTCGGAAGAGCGGGGAGGGGACGTCGCGGCGCGCTTCGACGAAGAACTCGGCAATTTCATCGCGCGCTATTCCCGTCCCGCCGCCCTTGCGGACGTTCTGGAAAAGGTAAAGGAAAATTGGGAGAATTACATCTCCTATCTCACGCCCGAAACGGGGGACGGGGCGTTCGACGCATACGCGGGCAGAAATCTGCCCTTCCAGGTGCTGTATCAGACCTTTGTCTCCCGCGCCTTCGCCTGGACGCAGAAGGCGTACCGCGAGACGGGATTCCGGGAGATACAGGACATCTACGCTTCGATGAACTACCTCATCTCCGCCGGCAAGGGGAAGTTGGTGAAAGAACTCATCTCCATGTGGGCGTCCAACGTATTCCGCATGGGGTACGCCTATCACGACTTTACCTGGCGGGGCAAGGAGCCGGGGGACTGCTCGGACGACCAGCTCTGGCTGGCGCAGGCGGTGTACCGCTATGTCAAGCAGACGGGGGACGCGGCGTTCCTCAGAGAGGAATTTCCCGTCGCGGGCGAAGAGGGCAAGACCCGCCGCCTCATCGACACCTTGGCGGAAATTCTCGTGTACAGCGGGAAGATCTCGGTGGGCAAGCACGGTCTTCCCCTCCTGGACAAGGCGGACTGGAACGACACCCTGCGGCTGGACAAAGTCGTGTATAAAGGGCCGCAGAAAGAGGCGCTCTACCGCGAGCAGCTGCAAAAGAGCGGCAAGCCGTACGGGACGGCGTTTGAAAATACGCTGACGGAGAGCGGGATGAACGCCTGTCTCCTCAAAATCGCCGCCGACGAGACGGCGGAACTCGCCGCCATGGCGGGAGAGGGCGAAACGGAGCGCTTCGCGCGGGAAATCTCAGAAAATACCGCCGCGGCGATGCAAAAATACGCCTGGAAGGACGGATTTTTCGCCCGCGCCCTCATCAACGACGGCAGAGAGGGGGGATATACCTATCTCGGCGCGGCGGGGGACGGGCTGAGCGCGGACGGGCTGGACGGCACCTATTATCTGAATATGTACAGTTGGCCCATCCTGGCGGACATCGCCGACGAAGGGCAGATCGCGCGGATGCTCGGCGCCGTAAAGAAATACCTGCTCGTGCCCGCAGGGCTGAAACTGTGTACGCTCGTGCGGTACGAACTGCTCGGCACGAACACGGCGACGGGGCTGTATTACCCCGGCGACCGCGAAAACGGGGGCGTGTTCAAGCACGCGGCGATGATGGCGACGGTCGCCTCCTTCCGCGCGGCGAAAAAGGTGAAGGACCGCGCGCTGGCGGACGAGCTCATCGAGACCGCCTCCTTCATGCTGGATAAGGTGCTGCCCGTCAACATGATGAAAGACCCGTTCGTCCTGAAGGGGAATCCCCGCTTCTGCACCCAGTACAACAACAGCATCACGGGCGAGAACGTCGGCCCCATCCTTTCGGGGACGGCAAGCTGGCTCACGCTCGCGCTGTACGAAGCGTTCGGCATCGGGGAGGAGCCGGAGGAAGTCCGCTTTTCGCCCGTTCCCTTCCGGGGGGACATGCGCTATGTCCTCCGCTCGGGCGGGACGGAGATCGACGTACGGGTGAGGGCACCGCGCGCGGGCGCCGCAGAGATCTCTTCCGTCCGGCTGGACGGAAAGCCCGCAGAGAGGGCGGCAGTGCCCAAGGACGGGCGCGCACATACGCTGGAAATCGAATTCCGGTAAGCCGGGGTTTGCGATAAATAAGTTTTCGGGAGGAAAATATGCACAAACAGATTTCATGGAAGAGGACGCTTCTCGCGTTTCTGGTTGCCGTCGCCATGGCGTTTACGCTGCTCGGCGGGACGCTCTTCGCGGTGAAGGACGCCTTCGGGAAGCCTCTTTCCGCCGCGGCGGAGACGGACGCGCAGGCGACTGCCTATCTCACCTACACGGACGGGAGCGGCAATTCCCATACGAGTGCGGCGGAGGGACAGACGACGGTGACGGGCACGGGCAACTATTCGGTGTCCCTGACCCTCTCTTCGATCGGGCGGGGGCTGAGCGGTCTTTCCGTCGTCGTGGAGGACGGCGCGGAAGTCTTTGCCGATTACAGCATCCGCATCTGGGAGATACGGGTCATGAGCAACGTGATCGACCAGCCCGCCAAGACGTTCACCTATGACGACGGCGGGGACATCGTCGGCATGATCTACGATTCGTCGCTCACCGAACTTCCGGAAGGGGCGCGCGCCTACGACCACGAGACTTTCACGTCTCAGCTCGGTGCCCTTACCGAGGCGCAGATCGGCTATTTCCGCATGTTCACGACGGTCACGGTCGAATTCGCCTTCGTGGCGCCCGACCAGTCCGCGGACATCGGCTATCTCATGTTCTCGGACAACGCCTTCTATTATCCGTACAGTGAAGGGCCGTATGTGACGGAGGAGGCGGTGACGACCACCCCGACGCTGAATTACGTAGACGCCGATTTTGCGCGCGTGACGGGGCCGGGCGCCTATACGGCGGCGGTCAACTTCACGCAGGAGGACACTTCGCGCAATCCCAGCACGCTGAAATTCTCCGCCATCAACCTCTATGACGGACAGACGACGTTTACCTATTACACCATCCGCGTCACGGCGCTGCGCTTCTATTACGGCGCGGGCGAGGACGAATATTACGAAGCTGAACTCACCAAGGGATATACCAGGGATGAGGAGACGGCGGGCCATGCGGGTATCCGCTCGAACATCTTCTCCACCTATGTGGACGCCATGGAGGACGACGCGCGCTCCTGGGACGGCGATACGACGGGCGCTTCGCCCATCACGGTCGCGGGGGAGGCTCTCGCGTCGGAGGACGCCGTCGATCACATCACGATCGCGGGCGGCGACGATCCGTATATCCAGATCGTGGACGACGACGGAAACGCGCAGACCTTCCGCCGGGTAGAAGTGCAGTTTGAGGTTTACGAACCTGCGCGCAGCGCCGAAGAGATGGACGTGAACGTCGAATTTATCGACGAGACGGCGGACATCATCTATTACGGCGAAGGGGATTCCTTCAACACCGACGGCATCGGCAGCGAAGCGCTCGCCATCGACCGGGTCGGCACCTATACTTTCGATCTCGACTTTTCGGGCACGGAAGCCGGTTCCGCGAACGGGCTGATGAGCTTTGCGATCACGATCGGGAACGGGGAAGCCAATTTCGAAGGCTATTGCATCCAGATCGTGGGCATCCGCGTCAACGGGACGCCCGTGGAATTCGGCAAAGGGGTGACCTATCCCTCCAAC
Organism: Candidatus Scatosoma pullicola; assembly: GCA_018712725.1. GTDB lineage: Bacteria > Bacillota > Clostridia > Christensenellales > Borkfalkiaceae > Scatosoma > Scatosoma pullicola. Next base: position 8,059 of record DVGN01000077.1, on the reverse strand, counting down.
ACGACGGGCACCGACGACATCCGCTACGACATCTACACCGAGATGTGGTCGGAAGAGGACGACCTGCCCGTGGGCGCGCGCAGCTATGACGAATCCACCCGCGACGCCACGGCGCAGACGGTCGATCCCGCCGATTTCCAGGGTGTGACGACCCTTTCCGTCACCTTCCGTTTCGTATTCGGCAAGGTCGTGGACACCTCCTTCGACTTTGAAGGGGCGCTCGCCGCCGACTATAACGCCTATCTCTCCTTCCAGACGGACAACTACGTGTTCCGCGAAGAATGGGATAACGCCAACTACGGTCTGAACGGCATTTACAACACGGGCGAAGAGGAGGACTACAACCGCTTCGAACACATCACGGGCTGGGACGTCTCTCTCGACGGCTCCGGGCTTCCCGATCCCGAACGCTGGATCGATCTGGGCGGTACCTTTACCGATACGGAAATTTCCGGCGACGGGCGCTATACCGTCAGCCTGGAACTGGGCGAACAGGGCTTCGGCGATGCGGCGTCCTCTTTCCTGACGCTGCTCGTCTCCACCGACATTCCCTCCCGCCTGTACGACGACGGTTACATCGAATTCTCCGACGTGACGACCACGCTGGACGGGCGCAGCGAATCTTTCTTCTTCGTCAGCACCGAGACGGACTACGTCCGCATCGTCATCGTCAGCACCTATATCAGCGCCGTCGGCACCGATTCCATCAACAACGTCCTGCCGAGCGAATCCATCACCATTTCTTTCGACGTGAGCGGATTTACGGGGGGCGGCACGGACGATCCCGGCACGGATGACCCCGGAACGGAGGACCCCGGCACGGGCGATTCTTCGACGTCCGATTCTTCGACGCCCGATTCTTCGACGGGTAGCTCTTCCGGCGGACAGAATACCGGTTCGGAAGGGGAGGGGAGCGGCTGCGGCAGTGTGGTTGCGGCTTCGGGCATCGCGCTCGTTTCCTGCATCGCCGCGGGCTTCGTGCTCGCTTCCAGAAAGCATTCCGGCAGATAAAGGAACAGGCGGTTTCCCGCCCGCCGGACGGCGGGCGGAGAGCCGCGGGAGGGAGTTATGAATGATGAAATCATTTTGGAAAAGGAAGGCTCGCCGGGCAGAAACAAGACGGTGAGCGTCCTGTATATGGCGCTGCGGGTGCTGATCGTATTCGCGCTCGTGGCGATGTTTATCCCGGCATTCAATCCGGGGCGGATAGCAACGGGCATCAATCGTTATACGTCGCTCTTCTCTTCGGCGTTTTCGTACGATTCCCTCACCAATTCCTACGCCCGCCTCATCGCGAGCGGACGGTTGGAGCCGACGGCGTTCTATATCGTCATGGCATCCGCGGTCGTCGCCGTTCTGGGCGTGCTTGCGCTGTGCGCGGGGGGCTGCCTTACGCTCGGCAACGCGCGCTGCAAAAAACTTTCCTATGCCTTTCTGCTCGCGGGGCCGATCGCGGTGATCGCGGCGCTGGGCGGCTTTGCGGGCGCCTATTCCGTTCTCACCGCCAAGGATCTTTCGCAGGTGGAGACGCAGATCCCCGGCGGATTCTGGCTGTTTGCCGCGATCGCCGTGCTCGTGCTCGGCATGACGGCGGCGGTGTATTGTCTCTCCGCCGAACGCAAGCGCCGCACCGCGGGGGCGGAGGGGTATCGTATCCCGGAAAAGTACATGCTTTTCCTGTATCTGCTGCCCGTCGTCCTGCTCACGGGGCTGTTCTCCTACATGCCCCTGCTCGGCTGGCGGTACGCCTTTTTCGACTATCTGCCCGGGCAGTCGCTCACGCTGGACAATTTCGTCGGCTTCAAGTGGTTTTCGGAATTTTTCTCCAACCCCACCCGCAACGCCGAACTCCTGCGCGTTCTGCGCAACACCCTCATCATGAGCGCGCTGGGCATCCTGACGAGTTTCCTGCCCGTCGCCTTCGCGGTGTTCTACGCCGAAATCAGGAACAGGGGGCTGAAAAAATTCATTCAGATCGCCTCCACCCTTCCCTATTTCATCAGCTGGGTGCTCGTGTACGCCTTCGCCCTGGCGATGTTTTCCAGCGAAGGGCTTCTGAATAACCTGATCGGCGCGATTACGGGCACCACGCCTTCGACCAACTATCTCGCCATCAGCCGGGGCACCTGGTTCCAGATGCTCGCCTGGGGCACCTGGAAGGGGCTGGGATGGAGCGCGATCATCTACATCGCGGCGGTTTCGGGCATCGATCAGCAGCTGTACGAAGCGGCGTCCATCGACGGCGCGGGGCGGTTCAAGAAGATGTGGTTCATCACGGTGCCTTCGCTCATGCCGACGTTCAGCGTCATGCTCCTCATGTCCTTCGCGGGCATTTTAAGCAACGGTCTCGAACAGTATCTCGTGTTTGAAAACGCGAACAACCACGATCTGATCACCGTGCTCGACCTGTATGTATATACGCTGGGTCTGGGCACGACGAGCGGCTCCGATCCGCAGATTCCGCTCTCTACCGTCATCGGCATGGCGAAATCCATCATCAGCATCCTGCTGCTCTTCCTCGCGAACTGGACGTCCAAGCGCATCCGCGGCGAGAGTATTTTCTGAGGGAGGAAAAGGGAATGAAAAAGAAAACGAGCGCTCTGTTCAAAAAGACGCCGGGAGACCACGTATTCAACGTCATCAACATCACGATTTTCGTCCTGTTTTCCCTCTGCTGCGTCTTTCCTTTCTACTATCTGTTCATCAACACGATTTCGGACAACGATCTCGTCATGCGCGGACAGATTCTCTTTTACCCCAAGGGCATCCAGTTTCAGAACTACCGACTGATCGCCTACGTGAACGACTTTTTCAGCTCCGTTCTCGTCACGGTGACGCGCACGATCTTCGGGACGGCGCTCATGGTCGTCGTCTCCTCCTTCGCGGGGTACCTGGTCACCAAGCAGAAGATGTGGAAGCGCAAGTTCTGGTACCGCTTCATCATCATCCCCATGTACTTCAACGCGGGGCTGATCCCCTGGTATACGAACATGCTCACCCTCGGGCTCACCAACAACTATCTCGCCTACATACTGCCCAACTTAGTGGTGCCTTTCAACATCATTCTCGTCAAGACGTACATCGAATCCATCCCGGCGGACATCGAAGAGAGCGCCGCGCTGGACGGCGCGGGGACGCTCACCGTCTTCGTCCGCATCATCTGGCCGCTGTCCGTCCCCATTCTGGCGACGATCGCCATCTTCGGCGCGGTGAGCAACTGGAATTCCTTCCAGGATTCCCTGCTCCTCATGCAGAGTTCCCCCCAGCTGCACACCTTGCAGCACAAACTGTACGTCTACCTCACCCAGACGACCAATCTCGATTCGATGATGAACACGGGGCTTACGGGCGGGATGAATTCTTCGCTCAGCCCGCGCGTCGTGCAGTACACCATCGCGATGGTCTCCATCATCCCCATCCTGTGCGTGTACCCGATCATGCAGCGCTATTTCGTGAGCGGCATCATGCTCGGCGCCGTCAAGGGATAAAGACAAAAACAACGGCTATCAAATTGCTTTTATGAAAGGAGGTCAAAATATGAAAAAACTTACGGCGGTCGCGCTCGGCGCGCTGTTTCTGGCGACTCCGCTCGCGGGATGCGGCGGCGGAGGGAGCGGCGGTCTCATCACCCTCGACGTGTACAGCCAGCTCGCCAATTACAGCGGCGAACAGATCGGCTTTACCGCCACGCTGCTCGAAGACAAGTTCGGGGTGCGCCTGAACATCATTTCGGACGGCGACGGCACCTACGCTTCCCGCATGGAGTCGGGGGATCTGGGCGACATCGTCGTCTGGGCAAACTCCGGCACGCAGTACCAGGAGGCGGTGCGGCAGGAGATGCTGCTCGACTGGGAGTCGGAGGACTACTATGACGACGACGGCGGCTCCATTCTCGAAAACTACGGGCAGGACATCATGGAGTATTTCCCGCTCGCGCTCGAATCCAACCGGCAGATCAACAACGAGATGGTGGGGGACAACCACATCTACGGCATCGGCCACGGCATGTCGCAGGGGGACGGCCACGAAGCCTTCTTCTATTCCTGGGACATCCGCTGGGATCTGTATAAACAGCTCGGCTATCCCGAAGTCAACGATCTGGACGACCTTTACGACCTGTTCGTCGCCATGAAGGAGATCTGCCCGACCGACGACAACGGCAATCCCACCTACGCCTTTTCCCTTTGGCCGGATTGGGACGATGCGATGGTCATGTACGTCAAGTCCTTCGTCTCCGCCTATTACGGCTATGACGAGCTGGGCATGGGGCTGTACGACACCGAAACGAACACCTTCCACGGCGCTCTAGAGGAGAACGGGCCCTATCTCGAGATGCTCGAATTCTTCAACCGCCTCAATCAGGCGGGACTCATCGACCCCAACTCGATGACGCAGAATTACGATCAGATGGTCTCCAAAGTCAGCAATGGCGGCACGTTCGCGTCCATTTTCAATTATGCGGGATACATTCCCTATAATACGCCGGCGCATCTGGAACAGGGCAAGATGATGGGGACGCTCGTTCCCAACGACGCGAGCGTCATCGTTTACGGTTCCAACTCTTACGGCGGCGACCGCATCTGGTCGATCGGTTCGAGTTCGCAGTACCCCGAGCTCGCGATGCAGATCATCAACTATTTCGCTACGCCCGAAGGCGCCATGTCCATGTGGCACGGGCTGGAAGGGGTGCATTGGAATTACGCCGAGAACGGCGGCATGGAGTACACCGAATTCGGGCAGCAGTGCCAGAACGATAAATCCACGCTGCAAAACGGGCAAACCTGGACGTCGCCCGATACGGGTAAGACATACGAACTTTCCGGCTCTTTCAACGACGGCACTTTACAGGCGAACAACATCCTTTGGTCCTTCGACGCGGTCAATCCCGACCCGCGAGCCAACGGCGAGCGGTTCAACAACGAATTCTGGACCAGCCAGCAGGGCGATTCGGAATACGAGATCGTGCAGGATTGGGTGAATTACCACCAGGCGGAAATCGACGAAGCGTACGGAGAAGGGGTGTACACCATCCGCAACCGGCAGGATTATCTCGAATATCGTCCCGTGTACGACGAAAGCGGCAATCTCATCGAAGGGGAGAAGGGTTACACCGTCATCCCTGCGGTCAACTACGCGATGTCCTCAAAGGGAGATCTCACGACGAGCTGGAACGCCGTCATCACCAACATCAAAAACGGCAGCTGGCAGGCGATCATGGCGAGTACGAGCGGACAGTATCAGGTATATGTCCGCAGCATGATCAGCTCCGCCAACGGCAACGGCTATGCGGATTGTATCGAATGGAACATAAACGAGGGCATCCGCAAGTTCGGTTCCGCTTCCTGAAAGGCTTAAAAGGCAAAACCGGGGCAGAAGCCGCCGCTTTTGCGGCGGCGCCCGGATCCGTTTATATCCGAACAAGGAGGGAACTGCCTATAAGCCATGGAATAAGACGACCGGAATGATTACCGCGCAACAGGGATTCCTTTCGCGCGTGGCAAAAATGCGTTTGTCGCATTGCAATTTTTCATCAATTTAAAATCAAAAGGAGGTATATGATGAAAAAACTTTTTCTCAGTTGCTTGTTGGCGTTTGCCGTAGGTGCGTCGGGTGTAAGTTCCTATTTTGCGTCCGCCGACGGAACGGCATCGTCGGCAGACGAGCCGCAGACCGGAACCGAAACGACGTCGGAAGTGCAGATTTCCACGCAGCGCGAGTTCCGCCAGCTCACGGCGGACGAACTGATTTACGAAATGGGCGCCGGCTGGAACCTTGGTAACACGCTGGAATCCCATAACAACACCGTTCCCAACGAATCGGCATGGGGCGCGCCTTATACGACCAAGGAAATGCTTGAAGCGGTACATGACCAGGGTTACAACAGTGTCCGCATTCCCGTTACCTGGGGTACGATGATCGGAGAAGCACCCGATTACGAGATTGATCCCACTTGGCTCAGCCGGGTGCAGGACGTCGTCGACTATGCGATTTCGCTGGATATGTACGTCCTCGTCAATATGCACCACGACGGCGCGGAAAATATGTATTGGCTCAATTTGGGAGCCGACGAAGAGGATTGGAACGGCATCGTTGAGAAATACGCAGGACTGTGGACGAATATCGCCGAACATTTCAAAGATTACGACGAACATCTGATGTTCGAGTCCCTCAACGAAATTCAGGCGGCGGTTTCCACGCAGCAGGACACCACCCGGATAAACGAACTCAATCAGACGTTTGTCGATTCCATCCGGCAGACGGGCGGCAACAACTCGCAGCGCTGGCTCGCGGTGGCATCCGGCTATGCGCAGATCCATAACTTCAATTCCTATTGGGAAATGCCCACTGACGAATACTGCTCCGTCGATACCAACCGCCTGATGGTCAAGGCGCACAATTATCCGAGACAGGATGTCGACGATAGCAGCAGTAATTCGATAAAGACCGCCCTGACGGAATTTCGCAACGTTATAAACGAAAAGGCGGCGGCGCGCGGCATTACCGAAAAGGTACCTTGTTTGCTTACCGAATTCGGAAATAAAACGGAAAATAAAGAACGTGATCCCCGTGTGGATCAGTACGGCAAAACCTATCTGATCGGGCACATGAACGATATTGTTTGCTTTTTCTGGGATACGCCGGGCGCCTATGCCGATGCGCAGGGCGGCTCTTATACGGTGTTTGACCGTTTGCTGCTCTCTCCCGACGAGCGTTCGCAGCCCACTTGGAACGCAATGCTCCGCGCGGTATACGAAGAGCCGACGGACGCCTATCTCGCGGGTGATTACAGCGCTTATACGGGGTCTCCCGAAATAACGGCGGCGACGAGCATCACTTTGAGCGAGACTTCGCTCGATCTCGGTATCAACGAACAGGCGACGGTAACGGCCACGATGGACGAAGGCGCCGAACACGACATCGTGCTTTGGACTTCGTCGGACGACGACGTGGCGACGGTCACGCGCGGGATCATCCGCGGCAGAAGCGCGGGCGTGGCGACGATCACGGCGTATTCTCTCGAAGACAGCAGCGTCACCGCCACCCTCACCGTAAAAGTGACGGGCGAAAAGACGGGGGACAGCGCCGCTTCTCTGTCCGTGCTCGAAGAGACGACGTATGAGGACGGCGAATATATCTTTGTCGAATATGGCAGTTATGTCAATCTGACGGTGTGCGCGCCCGAAGAAACGAGCGATATAATTACCTTTGAAACTTCGAATGAGGATGTTGCGACGGTAAATGCGGTCGGCAAAGTGACGGCAATTTATACGGGCAGCGCGACGATCACGATTATGGCGTCGGGCGGTGCCTGTATTACCGTAAAAGTCGTGGTAGGCGAACCGTCTGCGGTTACCTCTCTTGAGCTCACTGTTGTGGCAAATTATAACTATGACAGCGGCGGAGTCATGTATGCGGATCCCGTTCCCGGCGAAACAATTACGGTCACGGGTGACGGAACATATTCTATTACATTGGATCTCACCCAACATCGTCCGGATGATATGCCTTCCGTGATTACTTCTTTGGATTATGTCAACGTTATTTATATCGTGGACGAAGCGGTGCGCACGGGTGCGGCAAGCAGTCCTGTCAGCAACGGCTATATCAAGTACGAAAGTATTTCCATCAGCGATGGAACGACGAGTGCGGAAATGGCGCTGCGCAACGACGATCGCATGGATGAAGAGGGCTGGCGCGCGGTTATCAAAGAAGGATCGGCTTCCTTCGATACGGAAGGTCCTATCAATGGCTGGAACAATGACCGTGATATGGCGGTGGAGGCCGAGGGGAACTACACCCTTAATCTTCGTAGCGGATGGAGTCCCGAAATCATTTGGGAGGCGGTAGAGCATCCTACTTCCATTACGATCGAATTTACCTTGCGCGACATGGAATTTACGAGTTCCGAAGTCGATCCGGGCACGCCCGCGGAATCCCTTCTCGGCGACGTCGAAAAGGCGGAAGTTTCGGTCGGCGGCAGCGCGGAACTCGGCGTCATGGTTTCGCCTGCGGATACGACGTCTTCCGTCTCCTTCTCGTCGAGCGATTCGACGGTGGC
>DVGN01000076.1 GCA_018712725.1 Candidatus Scatosoma pullicola | reverse complement strand
CAACACAGCTTATCCGGCTCGGTGGAGAGCGGGATGGGATTTCGCAGGGGAGAACGGAAAATTCATGAAAAGGCTTCCGGAATGGGAAATTTTCAGAAAGAGGGACTTGTTTTTCCGCTTTTTCATCGTCGTTTTTTCCGTCTCTGCGGCGGCGGTTGCGTCGGTGTGGTTCTGCCGTCTCTTCCATCTGGCGGCAAACGCCTATGTGGGACAAGACGCGGAATTCTGGTATCCCCGACTCTTTTCCGATTTCACGCAGGTGGCATATTATTCTGTCCGCAGAGACGCCTATCTTCTCGAAGGCGGCTCTTCCTATTCGGCGATCGCCCTGCTCTTCATGCTGCCGTTCGCGCTCATCTTCCGGCAGGATCTCGCTGCGACGGAATATTCTGCCGTTTGGGTGGAGCCGAATATGCAGATTCTCGCCTCCTGGCGGTTCTGGGTCGCGTTTGCCCTCTATCAGGCGTTTGCCTACCTGCTGCTGTATCTGCTTTCCCGCAAGCTCCTTCCGGGGAGAGGGGGCGGGCTGTTCGCCTGTTTTGCGGCGTCTGCGGGTACGATTTATACCTTCCTGCGCGGAAATACCCTGCTCGTCATGCTCTCGCTCGTTCTGCTGTTTTTACTTTGGTATAAAAGTGAACGGGCGTGGAAACGGGAGGTCGCCCTGCTGGCGTTTGCGGCGGCGGGCGCCATGAAGCTGTATCCGCTGTTCTTTGTCGCTTTTCTGCTGCACGATCGGAAATGGCTGTCTGCCGTAAGAGGAATGCTGTATTTTCTGTTACTCTATTTCCTTCCCGTCCTTTTTTATGAGGGAGGGCTGATTGCATATTTGGACAACCTGTTCGTCTTTGTCGGCGGGGAAAATCATATGGGAGATGTCAGCAATATTGCGATCGCTTCCGTATTGTATAAAATTTTCGGACTGTTTTTTACAGAAATTCCGGGGTGGGCGGAATGGCTGTGTGTCGGTGCGGGCGCCGTTTTTCTTCTGTTCGCGGCGTCGGCGGCGGTGGTCACGGACAGTCCTTTGCGGCGGGGGATCCTGTCCCTTTGCGCCGTTACGCTGGTCCCGCCCGTCAGCTATTTTTACGTCGTGATTTTCGCCCTGATTCCGGCGGCGGAATATCTGAAAAATTACGAAGAGAGGACGCCCCGCGAGAACAGTCGGTTCGTCCTGATCTTTTTGGCTTTCGGATTTTATCCGATTTATGCCGCGTATTGTTTTATCGTCGCCTCCGCGCTGCTCATTTTTCTCGGCGTCGCCTGCGTCGTGAAGACGTTCCGCGAGCGGGAATTCGCAAACTATTTTTCCCAACTGTTCAAAAAAATCCGTAAGGACGAAGAAAACGCATGAAAGTGGTTATTCTTGCGGGCGGTTTCGGCACCCGCATCAGCGAGGAATCGCATCTGAAACCCAAGCCGATGATAGAGATCGGCGAAAAGCCCATCCTCTGGCACATCATGAAGGAGTATTCCCATTTCGGGTTTAATGACTTTATCGTCTGTCTGGGATATAAGGGAAGCATGATCAAGGACTTTTTTGCTCATTATTACCTCTATCAGTCGGACGTGACCATCGATCTCTCCAAAGACGACTTTACCTATCACAGGAGCAACTCGGAACCCTGGAAGGTAACGCTCGCCGAAACGGGGCTAACCACGATGACGGGGGGAAGGATCAAGCGGGTAAAGGACTATATCGGCAACGAGACCTTTCTTCTGACCTATGGGGACGGCGTGAGCGACGTGGACATCGCCGATACCGTCCGTTTCCATAAGGCGCACGGAAAACTCGCCACGATGACGACGGTGAACGTCGCTTCCCGTTTCGGGGTCATCCAGCCGGACAAGGACGGGCGGGTGCGCCGCTTCCGGGAAAAGGCGGCGAGCGACGGCTCCCTCATCAACGCGGGCTATATGGTGTGCGAGCCGGGCGTTCTCGACTATATCGACGGGGACGAAACGGTGTTCGAGCGGGAGCCGCTGGAAAAACTTGCCAAAGACGGTCAGCTGATGGCGTATCGTCACGAAGGCTTTTGGCACTGCATGGACACCATGCGGGACAAGGAATATCTCGAAGAACTCTGGCAGACGGGCGGGGCGCAATGGAAAGTCTGGTAAATCTCGATTTTTATAGAGGAAAGCGGGTGCTCGTCACGGGGCATACGGGCTTTAAGGGGAGTTGGCTGATCTTCTGGCTGTATCGGCTGGGGGCGAAGGTCTGCGGATATGCGCTGCCGCCCGCCACTTCTCCCGCCCTGTACGACTGCATCGGCGGGGGCGAGCTCTGTTCTTCCCGTATCGGCGACGTGGCGGACTTCGGAAGGCTGAGGCAGGTATTTGACGAGTTCCGTCCGGAGATCGTCATTCACCTCGCGGCGCAGGCGATCGTGCGGGAGGGGTACCGCGCGCCGCGCGAGACCTATCTCTCCAACGTGATGGGCACGGTCAATCTGCTCGAATGCGTCCGCCTGTCCGAAGGGGTGCGTTCCGTCCTCAACGTCACGACGGACAAGGTGTACGAAAACAAGGAATGGGAGTGGGGGTATCGGGAGACGGATGTCCTGGACGGGTACGATCCCTATTCCAACAGCAAGTCCTGTTCGGAACTGGTCACGCACAGCTACCGCAATTCCTTTCTGAACGAACGGGGCGTGGCGGTGTCTACGGCGCGGGCGGGCAACGTCATCGGCGGCGGGGATTTTTCCGCCGACCGCATTCTGCCCGATTGTCTGCGCGCCGCGGCGGCGGGGCGGGAGATCGTCGTCCGCAATCCCTTTTCCGTCCGTCCCTATCAGCACGTTCTCGAACCGCTGTATGCCTATCTCCTCATCGCGGCGGCGCAGTACGAAGATCCCGTCAAGGCAGGGTATTACAACGTCGGCCCCAACGAGGACGACTGCCGCTGCACGGGCGCGCTGGCGGATATTTTTGTGGGCGCGTGGGGAGAGGGGGCGCGCTGGGTGAACAAGCACGACGGCGGACCCCACGAAGCGGGATTTCTCAAATTGGACTGTTCCAAAATCAAAAAGGCGCTCGGCTGGCGTCCCCGCTGGCATCTGGACAGGGCGGTGGAAAAGACGGTGGAATGGGAAAAGTGCCGCCTGCGGGGCGGCGACGTGCGCGCCTGCATGGAAAAACAAATATCGGAATTTATGTCGCGCTGAAAAGAGAAACAGAGGGGCGGACGCGGGTCGTCTGCCCCTTTGTGCGATATTTTTGCCGAAAGGGCGAATAACGGAAGGCGGAATGT